>NZ_JBFAHP010000020.1:0-148014 GCF_040654255.1 Streptomyces sp. NPDC050732 | reverse complement strand
TGGCCCCGGCCGGGCCCCCCCCCCCCCCCCCCACCTTTGGGGGGGCCGGGCACCGCGCGCGAGGACGGACCACGACCCGCAGTCGGCGACGGCGAGCAACCCGGCAGACGCATCCCCGAAAAGGACTGAGGCCCGGCTCCCCGTAAGGGAAGCCGGGCCTCAGTCACCGTTCAAGCGAGCGCAGCGGTCAGTGGGAGTGACCGTGACCGTGGCTGTGGCCCGCGTCGGCCTCTTCCTCGGCCGGCTTCTCGACGACCAGGGTCTCGGTCGTGAGGAGCAGGGAGGCGATGGACGCGGCGTTCTCCAGGGCGGAGCGGGTGACCTTGACCGGGTCGATGACGCCGGCCTTGACCAGGTCGCCGTACTCGCCGGTCGCGGCGTTGAAGCCGAAGCCCTTTTCGAGCTCGGCGACCTTCGAGGTGATGACGTAGCCCTCAAGGCCGGCGTTCTCGGCGATCCAGCGCAGCGGCTCGACGGCGGCGCGGCGGACGACGGCGACACCGGTGGCCTCGTCGCCCTCCTTGCCGAGGTTGCCATCGAGGACCTTGACGGCGTGCACCAGGGCGGAGCCACCACCGGAGACGATGCCCTCCTCGACCGCGGCGCGGGTCGCGGAGATGGCGTCCTCCAGACGGTGCTTCTTCTCCTTCAGCTCCACCTCGGTGGCGGCGCCGACCTTGATGACGCACACGCCGCCGGCGAGCTTCGCGAGGCGCTCCTGGAGCTTCTCGCGGTCCCAGTCGGAGTCCGTGGCCTCGATCTCGGCCTTGATCTGGGCGACGCGGGCGTCGGCGTCGGCCTTGTTGCCGCCGCCGTCGACGATCGTGGTGTCGTCCTTGGTGATGGTGACGCGGCGGGCGGTGCCGAGCACGTCCAGGCCGACCTGGTCGAGCTTGAGGCCGACCTCCTCGGCGATGACGGTGGCACCGGTGAGGGTGGCCATGTCGCCGAGCATCGCCTTGCGGCGGTCGCCGAAGCCGGGGGCCTTCACCGCGACGGCGTTGAAGGTGCCGCGGATCTTGTTCACGACCAGGGTCGACAGGGCCTCGCCCTCGACGTCCTCGGCGATGATCAGGAGCGGCTTCGAGGAGTTGGCCTGGATGACCTTCTCAAGCAGCGGCAGGAGGTCCTGGATCGACGAGATCTTGCCCTGGTGGATCAGGATGTACGGGTCGTCGAGGACGGCCTCCATACGCTCCTGGTCGGACACCATGTACGGCGACAGGTAGCCCTTGTCGAAGGCCATGCCCTCGGTGAAGTCGAGCTCCAGGCCGAAGGTGTTGGACTCCTCGACGGTGATGACACCGTCCTTGCCGACCTTGTCCATCGCCTCGGCGATGAGCTCGCCGACCTGCGGGTCCTGGGCCGACAGACCGGCGACGGCCGCGATGTCGGCCTTGTCGTCGATCGGACGGGCGGTGGCGAGGAGCTCCTCGGAGACGGCCGCGACGGCGGCGTCGATGCCCTTCTTCAGGGCGGCCGGGGAGGCGCCGGCGGCGACGTTGCGCAGGCCTTCCTTGACCAGGGCCTGGGCGAGCACGGTGGCGGTGGTGGTGCCGTCACCCGCGATGTCGTTGGTCTTGGTCGCCACCTCCTTCACCAGCTGGGCGCCGAGGTTCTCGTACGGGTCGTCGACCTCTACCTCGCGGGCGATGGTCACGCCGTCGTTGGTGATGGTCGGGGCGCCGAACTTCTTGTCGATGACGACGTTGCGGCCGCGGGGGCCGATCGTCACCTTGACCGTGTCGGCAAGCTTGTTGACGCCGCGCTCAAGGGCGCGACGGGCGTCCTCGTCGAACTTCAGGATCTTCGCCATGGGAGCGATTCAGCCCTCTCGAAAACTCGGTTGTAACGAACTACGCCCCTCGCCGCCCGGCAATCAGCGGGGTGACCAGGGGCGCAGCTCAGAAAGCAAATCTGCTGGGTGAATTACTTCTCGACGATCGCGAGCACGTCGCGGGCCGAGAGGACGAGGTACTCGTCACCGTTGTACTTCACCTCGGTGCCGCCGTACTTGCTGTACAGCACGACATCGCCGACCTTCACGTCGAGCGGCAGGCGCTCGCCGTTCTCGAAGCGGCCCGGGCCCACGGCGAGGACGGCGCCCTCCTGGGGCT
Source organism: Streptomyces sp. NPDC050732 (assembly GCF_040654255.1). Lineage (NCBI taxonomy): Bacteria > Bacillati > Actinomycetota > Actinomycetes > Kitasatosporales > Streptomycetaceae > Streptomyces > Streptomyces sp. NPDC050732. The sequence continues at coordinate 145,897 of NZ_JBFAHP010000020.1, read as the reverse complement.
TCTCCTTCGCGGTGTCCGGAATGACCAGGCCGGAGGCCGTGGTCTGCTCGGCGTCGAGCGGCTGGACCACAATGCGGTCCTCAAGCGGCTTGATGGCAACCTTGGAGCTGGCGGTCGTCACGATCCGGTCTCCCCCTTCGGAGATCTCACGGGGTTAAGAGTCTGAGGTGTGGCGACCAGGTGGATCCGTCGTCGCGGGTGCCGGACCTGCCCGTCGCTGTTGGCACTCTCCAGTGGGGAGTGCCAGAAGCGAGACTAGGACGCGGGTTAGCACTCGGTCAAGCGGAGTGCCAATCGGCTGCGCCGGGCTTCAGCGGAGTGGGGGTTCGGGCACCCCTTCGGGGCAACGGGTTGCGGTTGTCCGGGGTTCCCCCTCGGCGACACGGGGACGCTTCGATTCCTGTGGACCGGCGACGGGGGCTGTGCCCACCCGTTCCTCCCCCAGTGCCTCAAAGGCCTGGGGGGACCCCCAGCGGAACGCCTGCCCACAGCGGTGGGCGTCCGGCCCTCCCGTGGCCGTGGGCTTGCGCGAGGGGAGCTTTTCCGCTGCCTTTCTGCCCAGGCGTTCGATCGGGTCCACCGATTCCGCGCAGCCCGTGAGCAGTGCGGGCGCGAGTGCTCCGCACAGGAGGGCCCCGGCGAGGAGGCGGCGGCGTGCTCGCGCCCGCGGGGTCACAGGTAGTCCTCCAGCCTGGCCACCGCGTACCCCTTGTTGGTGACGGTCTTCATGACCCGGCGGACCATGTCGGGCATGGTGCCCTTCCAGTCCTCACGGCCCCGGAAATGCGTGAGGATGATGTCGCCGGGGTGCAGGTCCTTGTCCCACTCGCGCCACTCCATGTGGTCGGCGAAGGCCTCCGACGCCCAGAGGGGCACCGCCTTGATGCCGCAGGACTTGGCGGCGCGCAGGGTGTCCACGTTGTAGTTGCCGTACGGCGGGCGGAAGAGTTCGGGGCGTTTGCCGTAGCGCTTCCGGATGGTGTCCTGCATGCCGCAGATCTCGCGGCGCTGCTCCTCGTACGAAAGTCCGGGCATGTAGGGGTGGTTGAGGGTGTGGTTGTTCAGGACGACGCCGCGGGACTGCATCTTCTTGAAGTAGGCGTAGTCCTCCTTGACGAGGTAGTCGCTGAGGAACGCGGTGTACGGGATCCGCAGGTCGCTCATCATCCTCAGCAGCGCGGGGTCCTTCTCGGCGCCGTCGTCGATGGTCAGGAAGACGACCTTCTGCTTGGTGGGGATGGTCGTGAAGACCGGCGGCAGGCTCTTCTGCCCCTCGACCTCGAAGCCCTTGCGGGTGGTGATCCGCGGCTTGGTCCTGGGCGGCGCGGGTGCCGGGAGCGGGGTCTTGGCCAGGCCCCAGCGCTTGGCCGCCGCGGCCCGTGCCAACTGGACGGTGGCGAGTTTCCTGGCGTAGGAGTCGAGGGCGCGGGCGGGCGGGGCCTTGAGCGGCTGCTGGCCGTGGGCGGGTCGCACGCCGTCGGAGCCGTCTCCGGAGACGCAGCCCGAGGCGATCGCCGCGACGGACAGGGCGGCCACCAGGGCACGCGCCTGATTCTTCCGTCTTCTGGCGGATTCTTCCTTTTGTCGTACTAGTTGCATGGCGCCGGATCCTCCCAGCTCACGGCCGTAGCGAGGGTTCGACACCGCCACCGGCCGCGCACCATCCACCGACTGGCCCACAATGGGGCGGGTGAACGACCCGAACACGCCGAGCGGCCACGAGACCGACCTCGGCGACCCCCTCGCCGCCTTCGCCGCCCTGCGCACCGATGAGGGCCTGGCCCTGCTCGACGAGGTGCGGGACGTCGAGCCCGCGCAGGAGCTCGCCGCCGCCACCCGGCTGCGCCGCACGCACCCGGCGCCCCTGGTCTCCGCCGCCATCGCGCAGGCACGGCTGCGCCGCCGGGCCGCGGCGAAGTTCGGCGCCGGGGACGCGGCCCGGATGTTCTTCACGCCGAACGGCGTCGAGCAGTCCACGCGCGCCTCCGTCGCCGCCCACCGCGCCACGAGCTTCCGGGCGCTCGGCGTCCGTTCACTCGCCGATCTCTGCTGCGGCATCGGCGGCGACGCCATCGCCCTCGCGCGGGCCGGGATCTCCGTGCTCGCCGTCGACCGGGACTCTCTGACCTGCGCGGTCGCCCGCGCCAACGCCGAGGCGCTCGGCCTCGCCGACCTCATCGAGGTCCGGGAGGCCGATGTCACCGAGGTGGACACGTCCGCGTACGACGCCGTGTTCGTGGACCCGGCACGGCGGGGCGGGCGCGGCCGGATCTTCGACCCCGAGGCCTACTCCCCGCCCCTGTCCTGGGCGGTCGGCGCCGCGCTCAAGGCGCCGCTCGCCGCGCTGAAGATCGCGCCCGGCATCCCGCACGACGCGATCCCGGCCGAGGCCGGCGCCGAGTGGATCTCGGACGGCGGCGACGTGAAGGAGGCCGTCCTGTGGTTCGGCACGGACACGCCCGCCTCGCACCGCGCGACGCTCCTGCCCGGCGGCGCCTCCCTGTGGAGCTCGCTCGCCGAGATGCTGCCGGACCCGGAGGTGCGCCCCGTCGGGCGTTACCTGTACGAGCCGGACGGCGCCGTCATCCGCGCGCACCTGGTCGCCGAGGTCGCCGCGCGGGTCGAGGGCGGCCTCATCGACGAGACCATCGCGTACGTCACCTCCGACGCCCTGCACGACACCCCGTACGCCACCGCGTACGAGATCACCGACCGGCTGCCCTTCAACGTGAAGAAGCTGAAGGCGCTGCTGCGGGAGCGCGGGGTCGGCATCCTCACCGTCAAGAAGCGCGGCTCAGCCGTCGAGCCGGAGGAACTGCGGCGCAAAGTGAAGCCGCAGGGGAAGAACGCGGCGACGGTCTTCCTGACGCGCGTCGCGGGCGCCCCGACCATGCTGATCGGCCACCCGGTCACCGGGTAACGCCCTAGCAGCCGGCCGCCCGCTCCAGCAGCAGTTCGCGTTCCCGCATGTTCCGTGCCAGTGACGCCGCCCGCTCGAACTCCGCGCGGGCCTCCGCCCTCCGGCCGAGCCGGGCGAGGAGGTCGCCGCGCACGCTGGGCAGCAGGTGGTAGTCGCGCAGCGCGGATTCGGCGGCGAGCGCGTCGACCAGGACCAGGCCGGCCTCCGTGCCCTGGGCCATCGCGACCGCGACCGCCCGGTTCAGTTCGACCACCGGGGACGGGGCGCGGGCGGCGAGCAGGCCGTAGAGGACGGCGATCTGCTGCCAGTCGGTGTCCTCGTACGTGTGCGCGTGCGCGTGGCAGGCGGCGATCGCGGCCTGGAGGGCGTACGGGCCGAGGCCTCCGGCGGGCGAGGCCGCCATGCTCTGCGCCCGGGCGAGCGCCGCGAAACCGCGCCGGATCAGCAGCTGGTTCCAGCGGGTGCGGTTCTGGTCCTTGAGCAGCACGGGCTCGCCCGACGGTCCCGTGCGCGCCGCCGTGCGCGAGGCCTGCAGCTCCAACAGCGCGGCCAGACCGTGGACTTCGGACTCCTCGGGCATCAGGGCGGCGAGCACCCGGGCGAGGCGCAGCGCGTCCTCGCACAGGGCGGGGCGCAGCAGGTCGTCCCCGGCCGTGGCGGCGTACCCCTCGTTGAAGATCAGGTAGATGACTTCGAGGACCGAGCCGAGGCGGGCGTCGCGGTCCGGGCCGCAGGGAACCTCGAAGTCGATGCCGCCGGCGGCGAGGGCGCGCTTGGCGCGCACGATCCGCTGCGCCACGGTCGACTCGGAGGCGAGCACGGCGCGGGCGATCTCCCCGGTGGTCAGGCCGCCGAGGAGGCGCAGCGTGAGCGCCACGCGGGACTCGGCGGAGAGCACCGGGTGGCAGGCCGTGAAGATGAGGCGCAGCAGGTCGTCGTCGATGGCGTCGGGGTCGGGCGGCTCGTCCACGTGGGGCGGGGCGGCCTCCAGGTCGCGGCCGACCTCCGCCAGCTTGCGGGCGTACCGCTCGCGGCGGCGCACCAGGTCGACGGCGCGGTGCTTGGCGGTGGCCATGAGCCAGGCGCCCGGGTTGTCGGGGACGCCCTGCTCGGGCCACTGTTCCAACGCCGCCACCAGGGCGTCCTGCGCCAGCTCCTCGGCGATGCCGACGTCCCGTACGATCCGCGCGACACCGGCGATGACGCGCGGCGACTCCATGCGGAAGACGGTCTCGATGACCTGGCGGGGGTGCTCCGGCGGATGGCTCACGGCCATCCATCAGAGCATCCCCGCACGAGACCCGCAAAGGCGCGCGCCGGTCCGGGCCGGCGGCTCACGGCCGTCGGCCCGCGGCTCTCAGCCCTCGATCTCCCGGACCTCCGCCGTGATCGTCCAGTGGTCCTCGTGGGTCTTGAGGAACCGCTTGGTCCATTCGACCGCCTCGGCCATGTCCTTGGCCTGGCAGACCGAGTAGCCGCCGATGACCTCCTTGGTCTCGGTGAAGGGGCCGTCGGTGGTGGACAGTTCACCCTTGTCCCAGGTCACCCGGGTGCCTTCCGAGGTCGGCCGGAGGCCCGCGGTGTCGAGCATGACCCCGGCCCTGGTGATCTCTTCGAGCAGCGCGCCCATCCGCTCCTGCAGCTCGGGGCTCGGGCCGCCCTCGGGCACGTTGTTCTCGTCGATGCGGATCAGCGTGAGGTAGCGCGGCATGGTGGTCTCCCATCGGGTGGTGGCGGGGCTTCTCCTCGCCTCTCACCCCTGCGTCGAACGGGAGGCGCCCGTTTCGACATCGTCGCCGAGGTTTTTCGGAGTTTCTTCCTGTGCGAGGCTCCCCCGCATGCCCTTCGACCACAACGACCACTACCACCGGCTGCTCCTGCGGCACCTGCCGCCGACGGGGTCGCGGAAGGGCTCGACGGGCGGCCGCACCGCTCTCGACATCGGCTGCGGCACCGGCCGCTTCGCCCGCGCCCTCGCGGCCCGCGGCTACGAGGTCGACGCGCTGGACCCGTCGGCGGAGGTCATCGCCGAGGCGAAGGCCACGGGCGGCGGCCCGCGCTTCCGCCGGGCCGACGTGACGAAGGAGGCCCTCCCCGCAGCCCACTACGACGCCGTCACCTGCCTGGCGAGCCTGCACCACATGCCGTTCGCCACGGTCACGCGCCTGCGCGACGCGCTCGCCCCGGGCGGCACCCTGCTCGTCCTCGGCTGCTACGCCGGGACGACCTGGTGGGACCTCGTGGCGTCCCCCGCCAACGCGGTGGCCCGGGTGACGGTGTACGCGGCCGAACGGCTGCGCGGCGCGTACGAGCCCCCGCTCAGGGCTCCCGTGCGGCAGCCGGACATGCGTCTCCCCGAGATCCGCGCCGAGGCGGCCCGCCTCCTGCCCGGCAGCAGCGTGCGCCGGCTGCTTTTCTGGCGCTACCTGCTGACGTACAGGAGGCCCACGGGGAACTGACTAGGCCCCGTCAGTGCAGACCGACTCGAAGCGCCACCGGTGCACCGCCCGCGTCACCAGGCCTTCGGCGGGCTCCGGCAGTTCGGGCAGGTCCGTGTCGAGCGTGGCGTCCCACCAGGTGATGACGAGCACCCGGTCCTGCGGCGCGCGGAAGGTCTCGCGGCGGAGCGGGGTGCCGTCGAGCTCCTGGGCCCGCGCCCACGCGAGCAGCTCCGCTCCGCGCCCCTCGACGGCCCGGGCCTCCCACATCAGGGCGACGCTCACGAGTACAGGTTCTCCTTGCTCACCTCGTGCACGTGGTCGTGCGAGTGCGTGTGCGTGTGGCCCGGCACGTGCGGCTCGGTCACCGGGAGCGACGAGTCCGCCGAGAGGTCCCAGGCCGAGGCGGCCCGGTTGCGGGCCACCATCTCGGCGCCGAGGGCAGCGACCATCGCGCCGTTGTCCGTGCACAGCTTGGGGCGCGGCACGCGCAGCCGGATCCCGGCCTTCTCGCACCGCTCCTGCGCCAGCGCCCGCAGCCGCGAGTTGGCCGCCACGCCGCCGCCGATCATGAGGTGGTCGACGCCCTCGTCCTTGCAGGCCCGCACGGCCTTGCGGGTCAGCACGTCGACGACGGCCTCCTGGAAGGACGCCGACACGTCCCGCACCGGCACCTCCTCGCCCGCGGCCCGCTTCGCCTCGATCCAGCGGGCGACGGACGTCTTCAGGCCGGAGAAGGAGAAGTCGTAGGCGGGGTCGCGCGGGCCGGTCAGACCGCGCGGGAAGGCGATCGCCTCGGGGTCGCCCTCGCGCGCGTACCGGTCGATGACGGGGCCGCCGGGGAAGCCGAGGTTCAGCACCCGCGCGATCTTGTCGAAGGCCTCGCCCGCCGCGTCGTCGATGGTCGACCCGAGCGGCCGCACGTCCGAGGTGATGTCGGCGGACAGCAGCAGCGACGAGTGGCCGCCGGACACCAGGAGCGCCATGGTGGGCTCGGGCAGCGGCCCGTGCTCCAGCTGGTCGACGCAGATGTGCGAGGCGAGGTGGTTGACGCCGTAGAGCGGCTTGCCGAGGGCGTACGCGTACGCCTTGGCGGCGGAGACGCCGACGAGCAGCGCGCCCGCCAGGCCGGGGCCCGCGGTGACCGCGATGCCGTCGAGGTCCTTCGCGCTCACCCCCGCTTCCTTCAGGGCGCGCTCGATGGTGGGCACCATCGCTTCGAGGTGGGCGCGGGAGGCCACCTCGGGCACGACACCGCCGAAGCGTGCGTGCTCGTCGACGCTGGAGGCGACGGCGTCCGCGAGCAGCGTGGTGCCGCGGACGATGCCGACGCCGGTCTCGTCGCAGGAGGTCTCGATGCCGAGGACGAGGGGTTCGTCGCGCGAGTCAGCCATGAATCTCGGTTCCTTGTACGCCTGATGCGGGGGTGGAGGGATCGGTGCGGCGCATGACCAGGGCGTCCACGTTGCCGGGCTGGTAGTAGCCGCGCCGGAAGCCGATGGGCTCGAAGCCGAAGCGCTCGTACAGCTTCTGCGCCCGGGTGTTGTCGACGCGCACTTCCAGCATCACTTCGGGGCACTCGAAGGCGGTCGCGGCCTGGAGCAGGTCGGTGAGGAGCCGGGCGCCGAGCCCGGTGCCCCAGTGGTCGCGGGCGACGGCGATGGTCTGGACGTCGGCGAGGTCGCCGGAGGCGGCGAGTCCCGCGTACCCGACGAGGCGGTCGCCGGCCACGGCCACCACGTAGCGGCGGGTGGCGAGCGGCCCGCGCGAGTGGGCGAGCTCGGACCAGAACATGCCGCGCGACCAGGCGTCGTCCGGAAAGAGCTCCTTCTCCAGGACGAACACCGCGTCGATGTCCCACCAGCGCATCTCACGCAGCACGGCGGGCTCGGTCACCTGCGTCGCCCGGGTCACTTGGGGGTGACCACCTTGTAGTTCTTGGGCACCTGCGCGTCGGGCCTGCGCAGGTACAGCGGCCGGGGCTCCATGAGCTCCTCGCCCGCCGCGAGCCTCTCGGCGGCCAGCGACGCGAGGGCGCCCGCCGACACGTGCTCGGGGGCGCGCGCGTCGGGGAACGTGTCGGGGTAGAGCAGCGCGCCCGCGCCGACGGCGGGCAGGCCCTCGACCTCGGCGGCGATGTCGGCGGGCCGGTCGACGGCGGCGTCACTCGCACGAGTGCGTACGTCGTCGTAGCGGGCCCAGTAGACCTCCTTGCGCCGGGCGTCGGTGGCCACCACGAAGGGGCCGCCTTCGATCCCGGAGGCGTAGGCGAGGCCGTCCAGCGTGCACACCCCGTGCACGGGGACGCCGAGCGCGAGGCCGAACGTGTCGGCGGTCATCAGGCCGACGCGGAGGCCGGTGTAGGGGCCGGGGCCCACGCCGACGACGATGGCGGTGACGGCGTCGAGCCCCAGGCCTGCGTCGGCGAGCACGCGGTCGACGGCCGGCAGGAGCAGTTCTCCATGGCGCCGGGCGTCGACCTGGCTCGACTCCGCGATGACGGAGGAGCCGTCGTGGAGGGCGACGGTGACGGCGGGCGTTGCGGTATCCAGAGCGAGCAAGAGCACGCGAACAGCCTACGGCTCCGGCGCCCGGCGCACGGCCGACCCGGGATGCGGGGTGCCTGCTGCTACCGTCACTCCGTAGCCGTACGCAGTACGAAGAGGTGGGTGGCGCAAGGTGTCAAGGAGCAGCTCGGGATTCGTGGCCGGGCTCACCGCCGCTGCGCTCGCCGCGGTCGGCTTCCTCGCCTATCAGGCCTCGGCCAGCGCCCCGGACGGCCTGGGGAAGCCCGACGCGTCCCCCTCCGTCTCGGCCTCACGGGCCCCCAAGGACAAGAAGAACCCCGCGGTGCTGCCCCCGCAGTCGGGCACCGGGGAGCGGGTCGTCTACTCCCTGGAGGACGACCGGGTCTGGCTCGTCGAGGCGTCCGGCAAGGTGAAGCTCACCTTCGAGGTGACCCCGGGCACGGTCGACCCGACCCCGGGGACGTACGCCGTCACGTCCCGCACGGGTCGTGTCACCGGTACGGACGGCGCGCCGATCGAGCACGTCGTGATCTTCACGAGCAGCCAGGGCGTCGCGGTCGGCTTCAGCGCGGCCGTCGACGGCTCGACGCCGAAGCCGGACCCGTCGAAGAAGACCGGCGGCATCCGACAGTCGCGTGCGCACGGCAACGCGATGTGGGAGTTCGCGCTGCGCGAGAAGAAGGTCGTCGTCGTTCCCTGATCAGCGGGGCCGACGCCGCCGCTCCACGGGGACGCCCCCGGCGGGTTCCGGGTCGCGCGGCGGCGTGGAGACGGCGCTCGCGGCGGCGCACGACGCGAGCAGGGCACTCATCGAGAAGTTCGAGACGTTCGTCGAGCAGCCCGAGGCGTTCGACGGGTTCACCGCGGCCGACGGTCCCGGCAGCCTCTTCGCGCGCGGCTGAGCGTGTGCGTCATGTTCTGAAGCCGACATGGATGCCTCCTGGGGGCTCCGGGGGCAGACGAAGTTAGGTAGACCTAACCAGCACCGGTATCCATGTGACCACGCCCGACGCACGCAGCGCAACATTTTCCCGACGTCTTGTCGGAACGTTCGGTCGAACGTACGAGAAAGCCCCGGGCGACCGGCCCGGGGCTGAGGGGTTCGTGGGGGGTCAGGCGCTCAGGGACGCCAGGTCCGCGTCCGCCCACCGCTCGCCGAGCCCGGTGAACGTCACCTCGCGCTCGTCGTCCGTCGTGTCGCCCACAGCGCGGTCGATCACGACGTGCAGCCGGTCCTCCGACAGCTCCTCCACCTTGCCGTCGCCCCACTCCACGACGATCACCGATTCGGGCAGGGAGACGTCGAGGTCCAGGTCCTCCATCTCGTCGAGCCCGCCGCCCAGGCGGTACGCGTCGACGTGCACCAGCGCGGGGCCTTCGCCGAGCGGCGGGTGCACGCGGGCGATGACGAAGGTCGGGGAGGTGACGGCGCCGCGCACGCCGAGGCCCTCACCGAGGCCGCGGGTCAGCGTGGTCTTGCCGGCACCGAGCTCGCCGGTGAGCATGACGAGGTCGCCGGGGCGCAGGAGTTTGGCCAGGCGGCGGCCCAACTCGCCCATCTGTTCGGGGGAGTTGACGTCGATCTTGAGGGTGGCGGCGGGGGCCTGGTGGTGCGGTGCTTCCATACCGCCCACGGTAGCGGCTGAAACCCACCACCCTCAGCCGCCGCCGACCGGGCGGTCCCCGGGACCGCCCCGCGCTCAGCCGCCGTCGGCCAGGCCGGCCTCCGGGACCGCCCCCGCCCGCACCAGCAGATCCGCGAGGCGGTCCATGAGCACCTCCGGGTGCTCCAGCATGACCAGGTGCCCGGCGTCCGGGACGAGGACCAGCTCGGCGTCCGGCAGCCGCTGCGCGATCGCCTCGCTGTGCTCGCTCGGCGTGACCAGGTCCTTGTCCCCGGCCAGCACGAGCACCGGCAGCTCGGCGAAGTGCTTGAGCGCCTCCGCCTTGTCGTGCTCGGCGAACGCCGGATAGAACTCCGCGACCACGTCGATCGGCGTCGACTCGATCATCCGCTCCGCGAACCGCGCGATGGCCGGGTCCACGTCCCTGCGCGAGAACGAGTAGCGCTTGATGACGCCCGCGAACAGGTCCGCGGTGGCCCGCCGCCCCCGCTCCACCAGCTCGGCCTGCGAACCCATCGCCCGAAGGAGACCGGGCAGCACCCGCCGCACCGCGTTCATCCCGGCCACCGGAAGCCCGAAGTTCACCTGCCCGAGCTGTCCCGACGACGTACCGACCAGGGCGACGCCCGCCACGCGCTCGCGGATCAGCTCCGGGAACTGGTCGGCGAGGGCCATGGTCGTCATGCCGCCCATGGAGTGCCCGACGAGGACGAGCGGCCCCTCGGGCGCGGCGGCGTCGATGACGGCCTTCAGGTCACGCCCGAGCTGGTCGATGGAGACCGGCACGCCGTGCTCCAGCTGGTCGACGCCGCGCCCCGACCTGGCGTGGCTGCGCTGGTCCCAGTAGACGGCGCGGACGACGCCGCGCAGGGCGGCCCGCTGGAAGTGCCAGGAGTCCTGGTTCAGGCAGTAGCCGTGACTGAAGACGACGGTGACGGGCGCGGGGGCCCGGCGGCCGAAGAGCCTGCGCCGCCGCGGGTCCTCGCCGCCGTCGTCCTCGACCTCCTCGACCTCGTACGAGAGCTCCGTGCCGTCGTCCGCGTACGCCGTGCCGGGCATGCCGCGCAGCGAGCCGTACGGCCCCGCCGCGTCGAGCGCGAGGCGTGCCTTCTTGCGCATGCCGCGGCCGACGGTCAGCCGCTCTATGGCGACACCGGCGGCCGCACCCGCGGCGATCACGCCTATCGCGGCGCCCGCCACCCCGGCCCGGCGCCAGTTACCGGCCGCGGCGGCGACCTCCGTCACCGCTTCCGCCGCGGCCGCCCCCGTGCTGCTCTCGCTCACGTGCCGCTCCTCGTCAGTTCCCGGTGTCGTCAGGCCGCTCGTTCAGGTGGACGCGCGGGACGCGCGATCCGATGCGGGTGACGATCTCGTACGCGATGGTGCCCGCGGCCTGCGCCCAGTCCTCGGCGGTCGGCTCGCCCCGGTCGCCGGGCCCGAACAGCACCGCTTCCGCGCCCACTTCGGGCTCGTCCCCGCCGAGGTCCACCACGAACTGGTCCATCGCGATCCGGCCCGCGGCCGTCCGCAGCTTGCCGTCGACGAGCACCGGGCCCGTGCCGGACGCGTGCCGCGGGATCCCGTCGCCGTACCCCGCGGGGACGAGGCCGAGGGTCGTCTCGCCGGGGGTGACGTAGTGATGGCCGTAGCTCACGCCGTGGCCGGCCGGGGCGTGCTTCACATGGGCGAGCGAGGCGGTGAGCGTCATGACGGGCCGCAGCCCGAAGTCCTCGGGGGCGCCGACCTCGGGGCTCGGCGAGACGCCGTACGTCGCGATGCCGGGCCGTACGAGATCGAAGTGCGACTCCGGAAGCGTCAGCATGCCCGGCGAGTTGGCGATGTGCCGCACCTCGGGCCGTACGCCCATGTCCTCGGCCTGCGCCACCATGTCGCGGAAGACCGTGAGCTGGCCGGCGATCGACGGGTGCCCCGGCTCGTCGGCGCACGCGAAGTGCGACCACAGCCCGGTGACCTTCACCAGCCCCTCGGCCTCGGCGCGCAGGGCCCGGCCGACGAGCTCGGGCCAGTCGGCCGGCATGCAGCCGTTCCGCCCGAGGCCGGTGTCGGCCTTCAGCTGGATACGCGCGGTCCGGCCCGCCGCGCGGGCGGCGGCCGTCACCTCGTCCAGCGCCCACAGGGCGCTCACCGACATGTCCAGATCGGCTTCGACGCCCTCGCGCCAGGGCCCGCCCGGCGTCCACAGCCAGCACATGATCCGCCCCGGCACGCCCGCGGCGCGCAGCGCCAGGGCCTCCTCGGGTGTCGCGGTGCCTATCCAGGTGGCGCCGGCCTGGCGGGCGGCCTTGGCACAGGGCACCATTCCGTGGCCGTACGCGTCGGCCTTCACCACGGCCATGAACGCGGCGCCCGGCGCGTGGGCGCGCAGCGCGCGCACATTGGCGCGGAGGGCGGCGAGGTCGATCTCGGCGCGGACGCGGAAAGGGGCTGTCTCGTTCATCGCGGACAAGTGTCTCAGAGCCCGCGGACAGCCCCCGCTCCCACCGGTTCGGAACGCCCCACAAGCAGCGCGCCCTTCCGCCCTGGACCGACGCGGCTCCCACCCGGGACCCGACGCGGCTACGCCCTCCCGACCTCCCGCCACACGGCGGGGATCGCCTCGGCCACGTCCTGCGCGGCCACGGGAGCGCCGTCCGCCGCGTGCCGCCCGGCGAGCCCGTGCAGATACGCGCCGACGGACCCCGCGTCCCGCGCCTCAAGGCCGGCCGCCAGCAGGGACCCGGCGAGCCCGGACAGCACATCGCCGCTGCCCGCGGTGGCGAGCCAGGCCGTCCCGGTCGGATTGACGCGCACGGCCCCGGTCTCCGAGGCCACCAGGGTCGTGGACCCCTTCAACAACACCGTCGCCCCGTACCGCCGCGCCAGCTCCCGTACGGCGGAGAGCCGCCCCGCCTCGACCTCCTCGCGGGCGACACCGAGCAGGGCGGCGGCCTCCCCCGCGTGCGGGGTGAGCAGCGTGGGAGCACGGCGCTCCCGCACCTCCCGCTCCCCGGCGAGCCGCAGCCCGTCGGCGTCGATCAGCACGGGCACATCGGCGGCGAGCACCTCGCCCAGCCGCTCCCCGTCGTCCCCGAGCCCGGGCCCCACGACCCACGCCTGCACGCGCCCGGCCTTCGACGGCGGCCCGGCGGACACCAGGGTCTCGGGGAACCGCGCGAGGACGGCGTCGGCAGCCGGCCCCACGTACCGCACGGCGCCCGCGCCCCCGCGCAAGGCCCCCGCCACGGCGAGCACCGCGGCGCCCGGATACCGGGCGGACCCGGCGACGACCCCCACGACTCCCCGCCGGTACTTGTCGCTCTCCCCACCGGGCACAGGCAGCAGCCGGGCGACGTCCGCGAACTGCAGAGCCTCCAACTCCGCCTCGTCCGCCCCCAGCCCGAGCCCGATGTCCACGAGCCGCACGGCACCGGCGTACTCCCGCCCGGGATCGACCAACAGCCCCGGCTTGTACGCCCCGAAGGTCACCGTCACATCGGCCCGCACCGCGTCCCCGCGCACCTCGCCGGTATCGGCATCGACCCCACTGGGCAGGTCGACGGCGACGACCAGCGCGTCCCGGGCCGCCGCGACGAGCGCCGCGGCACGCTCCCGGAGCCCTCCCCGCCCCCCGATCCCCACGACCCCATCGACCACGATCTTCGCCCCCCTCACCAGCCCCTCGGCCCGAGGATCATCAGCCCCTACAACGGAGCCACCGGCCCTCCGCAGAGCGGCGAGCCCACCGGCGTGAGCCCGCTCCGGGGCGAGCAGCACGGCACTGACCCCGGCCCCTCGCCGCGCCAGCCGGGCCCCGGCGTACAGGGCATCGCCCCCGTTGTCCCCGCTGCCCACCAGCAGCGTGATTCTCGACCCGTACACCCTGCCGAGCAGCTGCGCGCACTCGGCGGCGAGCCCCGCCGCCGCGCGCTGCATCAGCACACCTTCGGGCCCCCGCGCCATCACGGCACGCTCACCCGCCCGAACCCTCTCCACGCCATACGCACTACGCATCCCCCCAGTCTCCCCCGCCCCCACCCCCTCCTCACCTTTACCGTCCCCCCACCGGGGGGCAGGCCACCACCCCCACCGCTTCGCGACGGATACCTCCCACCCACCCACCCGTTCGCCCCGCACCGTCCTGTGGGGGTAGGGGCCGGGGGGGTGGGGTCACCCCCCGGCGCCCCGCGGGGGGGTAGAGGCGGGGGGTCTGCCCGCGACGCCCCGCGGAGGTAGGGGTGGGCGGGTGCGCCGCCCCTACGACGCCCGCGGGGTAGCGGCGGGGCGGGTGGGGGGTGCCCCCTGCGTCCCGCGGGAGTAAGGGCAGGGCGGGTGGGGGTGCTCCTGCGACGCCCTGCGGGAGCAGGACGAGCGGGCGGGTGGGGTCTGGCCCGCGACGCCCCGCAGGAGCAAGGGAGGGACGGACGGGCTCCGCCCCGCAGGAGCAAGGAAGGGGCGGACAGGGTCTGCCCCTGCGACGTACTGCCGGGCTCGCGCACCGCGCGCCCCGCCGGGCCGCAGCCGCAAGCGCGCCGGAGGGGACGTGGGGGTATGTGCGAACGGAGCACCGAGCACACCATGGCGCCTTTGGACTTGAGGCGCGACGCAGGGATAGCGAGTACGCACATACCCCCGCGGCCCCGCCCCACAGACGAACCCCAGGCGCAGACCCCGACCAACGACGACCCGCAGACGCAAACCCCAGCCCACGACAACCGGCAGGCGCAGACCCCCGCCCACAGCGCCCCGCACGCACAGACCCCCGCCCACGACACCCCGCAGACGCAAACCCCAGCCCACGACACCCGGCAGGCGCAGACCCCCGCCCACAGCGCCCCGCACGCACAGACCCCAGCCCACGACACCCCGCACGTACAGACCCCAGCCCACAGCGCCCCCAGGCGACCCCCCGCCCAAGGCGCCCCCGCCAGCCCTCCTACCCCTCAGCCACCACCACCGCAGAAGCAACCCCCGCATCATGGCTCAGCGACACATGCCAAGCCCGAACCCCCAGCGCAGAAGCCCGCTCAGCCACCGTCCCCCGCACCCGCACCCGCGGCTGCCCACTCTCCTCCACGTACACCTCCGCATCCGTCCACCGAAGCCCCGCCGGCGCCCCCAGCGCCTTGGCCAGCGCCTCCTTCGCCGCGAACCGCGCCGCCAGCGAAGCGATCCCCCGCCGCTCGCCGCCCGGCAGCAGCAACTCACTCTCCAAGAACAGCCGGTCCGCCATCCCGGGCGTCCGCTCCAGCGCCGCCCCGAACCGCTCGATCTCGGCCACGTCGATCCCAACCCCAATAATCACGAGAGCACCCTACGGAAGCCGCCCGAGCCCCGCAGGGTGACGCACCCCACCCCGCACCCGCCGCCCCATCCCGTTCAACCAGCCGTAACAATGGACCGTGATCTCTTCGGTCTCTGTGCCCCCGACGGCACCGCGGAGCGCCCACCGGCCCAAGCCGGAGGCGACTCCCTACCTCGACCTGACCCGCACGGAGTGGAGCGCGCTTCGCGAGAAGACGCCTCTCCCCCTCACCGCGGAGGAGGTGGAACGGCTCCGCGGCCTCGGCGACGTCATCGACCTGGACGAGGTCCGCGACATCTACCTCCCGCTCTCCCGCCTCCTGAACCTCTATGTGGGCGCGACGGACGGCCTGCGCGGCGCCCTCAACACGTTCCTGGGCGAGAAGGGGTCCCAGTCAGGCACCCCCTTCGTCATAGGAGTCGCCGGCTCCGTCGCGGTCGGCAAGTCGACCGTCGCCCGCCTCCTCCAGGCCCTGCTCTCCCGCTGGCCGGAACACCCCCGCGTGGAGCGGGTCACGACCGACGGCTTCCTGCTGCCCACCAAGGAGCTGGAGGCCCGCGGCCTGATGTCCCGCAAGGGCTTCCCGGAGTCGTACGACCGCCGCGCGCTCACCCGTTTCGTCGCGGACATCAAGGCAGGCAAGGACGAGGTGACGGCCCCCGTCTACTCGCACCTGATCTACGACATCGTGCCGGACCGGCGTCTCACGGTCCGCCGCCCGGACATCCTCATCGTCGAGGGCCTGAACGTCCTGCAGCCCGCGCTCCCCGGCAAGGACGGCCGCACCCGCGTGGGCCTCGCGGACTATTTCGACTTCAGCGTGTACGTCGACGCCCGCGCCGACGACATCGAGCGCTGGTACCTGAACCGCTTCAAGAAGCTGCGCCAGACGGCGTTCCAGGACCCGTCCTCGTACTTCCGCAAGTACACCCAGGTGTCGGAGGAGGAGGCGCTCGAATACGCCCGCACGACCTGGCGCACGATCAACAAGCTCAACCTCGTCGAGAACGTCGCCCCGACCCGCAGCCGCGCCACGCTCGTCGTCCGCAAGGGCCCTGACCACAAGGTCCAGCGCCTGAGCCTGCGCAAACTCTGAACAGCCGGGCCCCCGACAGCGATCCCCCGCTAACCTGCGCACATGCTGCACCTGCGCCTGATCACCCCGCCCGACAGCACCGACGCCGTGGTCCACCTGATCGAGCGAACGGTCGGCACCACCCACCTCGCGGTGCTCACGGGCGCCGCCCGCAATCCGGCGGGTGACGTCGTCATGTGCGACGTGGCCCGCGAGGCGGGCGACGAGCTGATCGGCGGCCTGCGCGCGCTCGGCATCGACGAGTCGGGGTCGATCGCCGTGGAGAACATCGACCTGTCGCTCTCCCGGCGCGCGGACAGGGCGGAGGACGACGCGCCGGGCGAGGCGGCCGACGCGGTTCTCTGGGAGCAGCTGGCCGACGCGACCCACGAGGAGTCGACGCTCTCGGCCACGTACGTCACGTTCATCACGCTCGCCACGATGATCGCGGCCTGCGGCGTGGTCCTGGACAACGCGATCCTGATCGTGGGCGCGATGGCGGTGGGCCCGGAGTTCGGTCCCTTGGCCGGTGTCTGCACGGCCGTGGCCCAGCGCACGCCCCGCCTCGCCCTGCGCTCACTGGTCGCCCTGCTGGTGGGCTTCGCGGCGGCGATGGTGGTGACGGTCGGGTTCAGCTACTTCATGGACGCGATGGACCTGTTCACGCACGACGCACTGGAGTCGGAGCGCCCGAACACGAACTTCATCTACCGCCCCGACTGGTTCTCGTTCGTGGTGGCGGTCCTCGCGGGCTCGGCGGGCATGCTCTCGCTCACCTCGGCGAAGTCGGGCGCCCTGGTCGGCGTGGCGATCTCCGTGACGACGGTCCCCGCGGCGGCGAACGCGGCGGTCGCCTTCAGCTACTCGGAGTACAAGCAGGCCTGGGGCTCCACCGAGCAGCTCCTCCTGAACCTGCTCGGCATCGTCCTCGCCGGCACGCTCACGCTGCTGATCCAGAAACTCCTCTGGTCCACACAGCGCGAGCGCACCACACAGCGCGAGCGCACCAAGAACGCGTCCCGCTCCTAGCCCAGCGCCGACTTCACCACATCGGCGAGCCGGCCGGCCACGGACCGGGCCTGCTCGATGTCGGCGGCCTCGACCATGACCCGCACCAGCGGCTCGGTCCCGGAGGGGCGCAGCAGCACGCGTCCCGTGGAGCCCAGCTCACGCTCGGCCTCGGTGACGGCGGCGGAGAGCTCCGCGGAGGTCTGCACGCGCGACTTGTCGACGTCGGGCACGTTGATCAGGACCTGCGGGAGCCGCTCCATGACGCTCGCGAGGTCCGCGAGGGACCGTCCCGTCTCGGCGACCCGGGCGGCGAGCAGCAGCCCGGTCAGCGTGCCGTCGCCGGTCGTGGCGTGGTCCAGGACGATGACGTGCCCGGACTGCTCGCCGCCGAGGGCGAAGCCGTGCTCCTTCATCGCCTCAAGGACGTACCGGTCGCCGACGGCGGTCTGGACGAGGGAGAGCCCCTGGCCCTCCATGGCGAGCTTGAAGCCGAGGTTGGACATGACCGTGGCGACAACGGTGTCGTGGCGCAGCGTGCCGTGCTCCCGCATGGCGAGGGCGAGCACGGCGAGGATCTGGTCGCCGTCGACCTCGGCACCCGTGTGGTCCACGGCGAGGCACCGGTCGGCGTCCCCGTCGTGCGCGACGCCGAAGTCGGCCTTGTGCTCGACGACGGCGGCCTTGAGCAGGTCGAGGTGGGTGGATCCGCACCCGTCGTTGATGTTCAGGCCGTCGGGCTGGGCGCCGATCGTGATGACCTCGGCACCGGCGCGGGCGAAGGCCTCGGGCGAGACGCGGGCGGCGGCGCCGTGCGCCTCGTCGAGGACGATCTTCAGTCCGTCGAGGCGGTTGGGGAGGACGCCGATGAGGTGGGCGACGTACTGGTCGAGTCCCTGGTCGTACGCCTTCACGCGGCCGACGGCCGCGCCGGTGGGCCGCTGCCGGGGGGTGCCGGTGCGGCTCACGAACTGCTGGTCGTACTCGGCCTCGATGCGGTCCTCCAGCTCGTCGGCGAGCTTGTGGCCGCCGCGGGCGAAGAACTTGATGCCGTTGTCGGGCATGGCGTTGTGGCTGGCGGAGAGCATCACGCCGAGGTCGGCGCCCAGCGCACCGGTGAGATGCGCCACCGCGGGGGTGGGCAGCACACCGACGCGCAGGACGTCCACACCCGCGCTCGCGAGGCCCGCGACCACCGCGGCCTCCAGGAACTCCCCGGACGCGCGCGGGTCACGCCCGACCACCGCCACCGGGCGATGGCCTTCAAAGGTGCCCGCCTCGGCCAGTACGTGCGCCGCCGCCACGGAGAGTCCGAGCGCGAGCTCGGCCGTCAGATCCGCGTTGGCGACACCGCGCACGCCGTCCGTGCCGAAGAGTCGTCCCACTGCTGTCCTCCGAACGTTCAAGAAAAACCGCGAACCCCTGGCAAGGGTGTCCCGGATCAGAGAGTCCCAGAGTCAAGAGGGCCCCCAAACCCCAAGGGTTCCTGAATAGACGAACGCCCCGGCAGCACGGTGAGTGCCGCCGGGGCGAACGAGAAGTACGAGCAGGCAGCGATTAGCGCTTGCTGTACTGCGGAGCCTTGCGGGCCTTCTTGAGACCGGCCTTCTTGCGCTCGACCGCACGGTCGTCACGCTTCAGGTAACCGGCCTTCTTGAGGGCGCCACGGTTGTTGTCGACGTCGGCCTCGTTCAGCGCGCGGGCGACACCGAGACGGAGCGCACCGGCCTGACCGGAGACGCCGCCACCCGAGATGCGGGCGATGACGTCGTAGCGG
Source organism: Streptomyces sp. NPDC050732 (assembly GCF_040654255.1). Lineage (NCBI taxonomy): Bacteria > Bacillati > Actinomycetota > Actinomycetes > Kitasatosporales > Streptomycetaceae > Streptomyces > Streptomyces sp. NPDC050732. The sequence goes on along the minus strand of NZ_JBFAHP010000020.1, from coordinate 127,224 downwards.
CCGTCGAGTTCGAGCACCTTGAAGGGCTCGTTGACTTCCTGCTGGTGGACCTTGTTCGGGAAGTAGTCCTCAAGCGTGCGCCCGTTGACCTTCCACTTGCCGGTGCCCGGGACGATCCGGACGCGGGCGATGGCGTTCTTGCGACGGCCCAGGCCGGCGGCCGGCTGCGGGTCGCCGAAGCGCGCGGCGTTCGACTCCGAGGTGTACTCGCCCTCGACGGGCGCCTCGGACTCGGTGGTGTACTGCTCTACGTCGACACCCTCGGTCTCTTCGACCGGCTGCTCAACGGTGGTCTCGGCCACGATTCTCCTCAGATTTCTTTTCGTCTTAGGGGGTGGCCGGAACTACTGCGCGACCTGGGTGATCTCGAACGGGACCGGCTGCTGAGCGCCGTGCGGGTGCTGGTCGCCCGCGTAGACCTTCAGCTTCGAGAGCATCTGACGGCCGAGGGTGTTCTTGGGGAGCATGCCCTTGACGGCCTTCTCGACAGCCTTCTCGGGGCTCTTTTCGAGCAGCTCGTCGTAACGGACGGAACGCAGACCACCCGGGTAGCCGGAGTGGCGGTACGCCATCTTCTGGGTCTTCTTGTTGCCGGAGAGGTGCACCTTCTCCGCGTTGATGATGATGACGAAGTCACCGGTGTCAACGTGGGGGGCGTAGATCGGCTTGTGCTTGCCACGCAGGAGGGTGGCAGCGGTGGTCGCCAGACGACCGAGGACGATGTCCCGGGCGTCGATGACGTGCCACTGGCGGGTCACATCGCCGGGCTTGGGGCTGTACGTACGCACTTAGTAGCCTTCGCTTCTTCAGTGGATGGGGTCCAGACACACGGCACCCAGGAAGCGATCATGCAGCTGGGGCTCACAATGCCGGGGACGCTGCCCGTATGCGAGCCACTGGTAACTGCTCCAGGGAACCTACGTAAGGGCCCTTTCGCGTGAGATCGAGGACACCAATACGTATCAATCCCCGAGAGTACCCGGGCTGCCCCGTACCGGTCAAAACGCGGCTCCGGAGACCGACCGCAGCCCGCCTCACCTGCTCCGCGCCGCCTCCCCCGCCACGGCCCACGGACCGCCCGGCAGCGCGGGCTCCCGGTGCTCCCCGAGCTCACCGGCGCGCGCACCCCGCACGCACGCCCACCCGACCGCGCCCGCGAGCAGGCACAACGTCACCGCGTCCTTGAAGGCCCGCCGCGTCCCCGGCTCCAGCCACGGCCACGCGAAGCCCGGCACCTGCGGCACCAGCGCCACCCAGAACCACGGCCCCCGCGCCGCCGCCCCCGGCGCCAGCGCCCCCGCGAGCAGCAGCGGAAGCACGACGAGCAGATAGTGATCGTACGACGGACGGGAGACGAGGAAGGCCGAGAGCATCAGCATCACGGCGCATTCCACCGTCCTCGCAGGCCCCTCGTCCCCCCGCCGCCACCGCTGCCGGGCACACCACACCCCGGCCGCCGCCGCACATACGGCGACCAGCGTGGCGCCCGTCTGTGGCACCCCGACCCGCGCGAGCACCGCGGACGGCGACGCCTCATAGAGACGTACGAAGGTGTCCTCCCCCCGCAGCAGGAAGGGCAGCGTCCGCGTGAAGAACCCGGCGGGGTCCGGCATGACGAGCGCCGCGGCCGCCGACACCAGGGCGGGCACGCCCACCGCGACCCCCAGCGCCCGCCACCTGCGCGCCAGGACGAAGAGCAGCACGACGGGCGCGAGCAGCGGCTTCACGGCGACGGCGGCGCCGACGACGAGCCCGGCCGCGACCCACCGGCCGCGGCACACGAGCAGCAGGGCGAGCGGCAGCGCGGCGGCGGAGCCCACCGTCCAGTTGCCGAGCTGCACGAGGTGCCCGAAGGGCGCGAAGCCGAGCGCGAGCCCGAGCAGGCCGTACGCCGCGAAGCGGCTGCGCCACGGCACCCCGTGGATCCGCAGGGCGCACGCCCACCCGATGACGAGCCCCGCGGTCACGCCCGCGGGCACGAGGAACCGCACGACGTCCACGGGCAGCACGGCCTGCGGCACCGCCGCGAGCACGGCGCCGGGGAGGTAGAGGAAGTGCCGGTCGGCGTAGGGCGACCGGCCGTCCAGCCACGCCTCGGCGGCCCGCACCACGATGTCGTTGTCCATGCCGCCGTCCGGGACCCGCAGTCCCACCCGGATCACCGCGGCGGCCAGCACGACCCCGAGCACGCACCGGACGTGCCACCCGGCCGACCGCAACAACCACCCACTAACCGCCGTATTGCCCGTATTCATACGCCTCAGGCTAGGCCGCGAAGCCCACGCAACCCCCGCTCAACATCCCCTGCGGCACGTCTAAGATGCGCCCCATGAGCTTTGGGCAAGGGGGACCTCAGTGGGGTCCGGGCGGAACGGGTGGACCCGGCGGCGGACCCGCGCCCGACTGGGCGGCGCTCGCCGAGGCCGCCGAGGCGCGCACCCGCCGCCGGAAGTGGCTGATGATCGGCGGCGGCGCGCTCGCCACGGTCGGCATCGCGGCCGCCGTGGCCATCACGGTCGTCTCCGCGAACAGCGACGACACCACTGCCTCGAACAAACCCGCGAGCGAACTGCCGACGGCCGCGGACATCCCCGGCGCGAGCAAGGACCCCGAGCCGTCGTTCGAGGCGACGACCCCGCCGCCCCCGCCGAACCCCAAGGACTTCATCTCCAGCGCCAAGAAGGACAAGGCACCGCTCACCCCGGAGGGCCTCTTCCCCGGCAAGTCCCTGCGGGCGGGCGAGCGCGTCTACAAGAAGGGCCCGACCGACAGCACCGACACGTGCGCGTCCGTCACCCAGCCCGCCCTCGGCGCCCTCCTCACCAAGCACGACTGCACGCGCATGATCCGCGCCAGCTACGTCAGGAACGGCATCGCGGTCACGGTCGGCGTCGCCGTCTTCGACACCGCATCCGACGCGGCGAAGGTCAAGGACCAGGTGAAGAAGGGCCTCGTCACCTCCCTCTCCGGCAAGGGCGTGCCCTCCTTCTGCCGCACGGGCGTGTGCCGCGGCACCTACAACGCCTACGGCCGCTACGCCTACTTCACCACCACGGGCTACACCAGCGGCAAGAACGTGACGACGTCGGACCGCAAGGCCTACGGCGTCGGCGACGACCTGGCCCGCTTCGCCTTCCACCGCATCAACCAGCGGGGCGAGGCCCAGGCGTCGGCCGCGGCCAACGCCCCGCAGTAGGACGGCGGCCGGGAGCCCGGCCGGGGCTCAGCAGCACCCGGCCCCGGGCAGCGTCCGCTTGTTGCGCGCTTCCTTGCTGCGCGCGGCGAGCAGCTCGTCGGCGGGATAGCCGACCTCCTCCAGGGTGAGCCCGTGCGGCCGCACCACGTGCACGGCGGAGTCCCGCACCCCCGCCGCGAGGACCTTCCCCGGCCACTCCACGGGCCGGTGCCCGTCCCCCACGAACAGCATGGCGCCGACGAGGGACCGCACCATGTTGTGGCAGAACGCGTCGGCCCGCACGGTCGCTTCGAGGATCCCGTCGGCCCGCCGCTCCCACCGCAGCTCCTGCAGCGTCCGAATGGTCGTGGCGCCCTCACGCCGCTTGCAGTAGGCGGCGAAGTCGTGCTCACCGATCAGCCGCTCGGCCGCGGCGTTCATGGCGTCGAGGTCCAACTCCCAGTCGTGCCACAGCACATGGGCGCGCAGCAGCGGGTCGACGCCGCCGGGGTGGTCGGTCACGCGGTAGGCGTAGCGCCGCCACACCGCGGAGAACCGCGCGTTGAATCCGGCGGGCGCCTCGGCGACCTTCCACACCCGCACGTCGTGCGGCAGCCGCCCGGCGAGCCTGCGCAGGAGTTTGTCGCTGTGCTCGGCCCACACCGCCTCGGGCAGGTCGACGTGGGCGACCTGCCCCCGCGCGTGCACCCCGCTGTCGGTCCGGCCGGCCACGGTCAGCTCGTACGTCTCCTGGGACCGCGTCACGGTCCGCAGCGCCGCCTCGATCTCCCCCTGGACGGTCCGCTGCCCCTGCCGCTGCTTGGCCCAGCCGGAGAAGTCCTTCCCGTCGTACGAAAGGTCGAGACGCACCCGCACGAAACCGGGCTGTACTTCGTCACTCACTCGTGGTTCCTCTCAGGCAACACAAAAGCGGGCCCACCCCGGCAAGGGGCGGGCCCGCGACGCCCTGAAGGGGCAGAACGCTTACGCGTCCTTCGACTCCTCGGCCGGAGCCTCGGCAGCCTCGTCGGACTTGACCGTGTCGACCTTGGCGTCGGTGGTCTCGGCGTCCTTGGCGGCACGCTTGGTGGCCGCCTCGGCCTCACCGGTGGCCTCCTGGGCCACGGTCAGGGCCTCCACCAGCTCGATGATCGCCATGGGAGCGTTGTCGCCACGACGGTTACCGATCTTGGTGATACGGGTGTAGCCACCCGGGCGGTTCTCGTAGCGCGGGCCGATCTCCGTGAAGAGCGTGTGCACGATGCTCTTGTCGGTGATGACGGACAGCACCTGGCGGCGGTTGTGAAGGTCGCCCTTCTTCGCCTTGGTGACCAGACGCTCCGCGTACGGACGCAGACGACGGGCCTTGGCCTCGGTCGTCGTGATCCGGCCGTGCTCGAAGAGCTGCTTGGCGAGGTTCGCCAGCAGAAGCTTCTCGTGCGCGGCGCTGCCGCCCAGACGGGCACCCTTGGTGGGCTTCGGCATGGTGTTTCTCCTAGTGATCTGCCCCGGCCGTATCAGGTACCGGGGTCAGGACCCCGAGGGCGGACGCCCTCGGGCAGTTCATCAGTACTGCTCGGTCTCGACGAAGCCGGCGTCGGCGTCGTCGTCCGCGCCGAAGGCGTCGGCGGCGGCGGTCGGGTCGAAGCCGGGAGGCGAGTCCTTGAGCGCGAGGCCCATGCCGTTGAGCTTCATCTTGACCTCGTCGATCGACTTCGCACCGAAGTTGCGGATGTCGAGCAGGTCCGCCTCGGAGCGGGCCACGAGCTCGCCCACGGAGTGGATGCCCTCGCGCTTGAGGCAGTTGTACGACCGAACGGTGAGCTCAAGCTCCTCGATCGGCAGCGCCAGGTCGGCGGCCAGGGCGGCGTCCGTCGGGGACGGACCCATGTCGATGCCCTCGGCGTCGATGTTCAGCTCACGGGCAAGCCCGAAGAGCTCAACGAGCGTCTTACCGGCGGAAGCCATGGCGTCACGCGGGCGCATGGCCTGCTTGGTCTCGACGTCGACGATCAGCTTGTCGAAGTCGGTGCGCTGCTCGACACGCGTGGCCTCGACCTTGTACGTGACCTTGAGAACCGGCGAGTAGATGGAGTCGACCGGGATACGACCGATCTCCTGGCCCACCTGCTTGTTCTGGACGGCGGAGACATAGCCGCGACCGCGCTCGACGGTCAGCTCCATCTCCAGCTTGCCCTTGCCGTTGAGCGTGGCGAGGACGAGGTCGGGGTTGTGCACCTCGACACCGGCCGGGGGCGCGATGTCGGCGGCGGTGACCAGACCCGGACCCTGCTTGCGCAGGTACATCACGACGGGCTCGTCGTGCTCCGAGGAGACGACCAGCTGCTTGATGTTGAGGATGAGGTCGGTGACGTCTTCCTTGACACCCGGCACGGTGGTGAACTCGTGCAGGACACCGTCGATACGGATCGACGTGACCGCCGCACCCGGGATCGAGGAGAGAAGGGTCCGGCGAAGCGAGTTGCCGAGGGTGTAACCGAAGCCCGGCTCCAGCGGCTCGATGACGAACCGCGAGCGGAACTCGTCGACGACCTCTTCGGTCAGCGACGGGCGCTGTGCAATAAGCATGAAGGAATCCTTCAGTCAGGGGCACCCACTATTTGATGCCCTGATTCATGACAAGGGTACGGGCGATACGCCTCCGAAGAGCCGTACCGCCCGAACCCTCAGATCAAGCAGCAGCCTGCGTCAGACGCGGCGGCGCTTGGGCGGACGGCAGCCGTTGTGCGGCGTGGGCGTCACGTCCTGGATCGAGCCGACCTCAAGGCCGGTCGCCTGGAGCGAACGGATGGCGGTCTCGCGACCGGAACCCGGGCCCTTGACGAAGACGTCGACCTTGCGCATGCCGTGCTCCTGCGCGCGACGGGCAGCCGACTCGGCGGCCATCTGCGCGGCGAACGGCGTGGACTTGCGCGAGCCCTTGAAACCGACGTGGCCGGCGGAGGCCCACGAGATCACATTGCCGGTCGGGTCCGTGATGGACACGATCGTGTTGTTGAACGTGCTCTTGATGTGAGCGTGCCCGTGGGCAACGTTCTTCTTTTCCTTGCGGCGCACCTTCTTGGCAGCGCCCTGACGACCCTTGGGGGGCATCTATAACTCCTACGGGAGGTGGTCGGTCCTGCAGCGTCAGCTGTCGATAGACCGCTGAGCGAGGACTACTTCTTGCCCGGCTTCTTCTTACCGGCGATGGCGCGACGCGGGCCCTTGCGGGTGCGGGCGTTCGTGCTGGTGCGCTGACCGCGGACGGGCAGGCCACGACGGTGGCGCAGACCCTGGTAGCAGCCGATCTCGACCTTGCGACGGATGTCGGCCTGGATCTCGCGACGCAGGTCACCCTCGGTCTTGATGTTGGCGTCCACGTACTCGCGGATCTTGACGAGGTCTTCCTCGGTCAGGTCGCGAACGCGGGTGTTGCGGTCCACCTCGGTGGCGTCCAGCGTCTGCTGGGCCAGCGTGCGGCCGATGCCGAACACGTAGGTGAGGGCGACCTCGATGCGCTTTTCGCGCGGGAGGTCAACGCCTTCAACGCGTGCCATTCATGGCTCCTGTTGATTCTTCGGAGGTCTTCAGCAGAACCACTCCCAGCGGCCGTATGAGGTACCTACTGGGTCCCCGGCCTCCGACCGGGGGTGTCGCCCTCCATTACCTGAATGGAACTGAAGAGGGACGGGTCCTGCGTATCTACTTACTTGCGTCGCGCGAAAATCTGCGAACTGCAGTCGTGCGTCAGCCCTGGCGCTGCTTGTGGCGCGGGTTGTCGCAGATGATCATGACCCGGCCGTGACGGCGGATCACCCTGCACTTGTCGCAGATCTTCTTGACGCTCGGCTTGACCTTCATTGGGTGAGGTTCTCCGGGTCAGTGCCACCACCCCGCGCGAGCGGGATGCGGGCAAGATCTACTTGTACCGGTAGACGATCCGGCCACGCGTCAGGTCGTACGGAGACAGCTCCACCACGACCCGGTCGTCAGGGAGGATGCGGATGTAGTGCATGCGCATCTTGCCGCTGATGTGTGCCAGGACCTGGTGGCCGTTCTGGAGCTCCACCTTGAACATGGCGTTCGGAAGAGACTCGACGACAGTGCCTTCGATCTCGATGGCACCTTGCTTCTTGGCCACGCTTCGCCCTTCGAATCGACTACCTTGATCGACTACATGCTCCGTATGCAGACACACGGATGCACGAGAGCCGACGCGTCAGTCTACGTCAGTGCACTCGGAAAGACGAATCGAGAAAGTCTGCCCCACACCGTAGATCCTTAAGCAACGAGGAGACCCCCACCCCAGCGATCCGTCCGCCCTGCCACCGGCAGGCGGCACACGCACGCTCCCCCGCCGTGGGCAGCCACGCCGCCCCGCCGTGGGCAGCCGCGCCGCCCCGCTGTGGGCAGGCGTGCCGCCCCGCTGTGGGCAGGCGTGCCGCAAGGCGGCACGGGTGGGCACAGCCCACGGTGCCGGGCCCCGACGCGGGAGGCGTCCGCCCCGGCGCAGCCGACCTCAGCCCAGCGGATCCGGCGCCGCCACGATCCCGTACTCCGCCAGCTTCGCCTTGCCGCAGTCCGGGGCCGTCAGGACCAGCGGGCCCGCCTCCGTGAGGGCCACCGAGTGCTCCCAGTGGGACGACCATGTGCCGTCCGTCGTGATGACGGTCCAGTCGTCCTCCAGGACCTCCGTGCGGGGCGTGCCGAGGGAGACCATGGGCTCGATGGCCAGGCAGAAGCCGGGGACCAGCTTGGGGCCCTTGCCGCGGCGGCGCTCGACGTAGTTCAGGAGGTGGGGGTCCATGTGCATCTCGGTGCCGATACCGTGCCCGCCGTAGTCCTCGACGATCCCGTACTTCCCGCCGCCCGGCTTCGGCTGCCGGCGGATGTACGTCTCGATGGCACGCGAGACGTCGACGAGCCGGTTCCCCTGCTTCATGGCCGCGATACCGGCCCACATCGACTCCTCGGTCACCCGGGAGAGCTCCACCAGCTCCGGAGCGTGACCGGAGCCGACGAAGGCGGTGTACGCCGCGTCACCGTGCCAGCCGTCGATGATCGCGCCGGCGTCGATGGAGATGATGTCGCCGTCCTTCAGGACGGTCTTGTCGTCCGGGATGCCGTGCACGACGACCTCGTTCACGGACGTGCAGATCGTGGCGGGGAAGCCGCCGTACCCGAGGAAGTTCGACTTCGCCCCGTGCTCCGCGATGACCTTGCGGGCGACGTCGTCCAGGTCCTTCGTGGTCGCGCCGGGCACCGCGGCCTCACGGGTCGCGGCGTGGATCGCGGCGACGACAAGGCCCGCCTCACGCATCTTCGCGATCTGCTCGGGGGTCTTGATCTGCACCATGGGGCTTCCGCTCTCCGTCATCCGTCCAACAACCGGCTACGTACGAACCGACTACGTACACAACAGTACGGCCGCGGTCCCCCGAGGGGCACCGCGGCCGAAACAGCGTACTGGTTACTACTGGTCCACTGGCTACTTGTCGCCCTTGAGCGCGTCCATGGCCCGCTCGGTGACCTCGTCCACCTTGCCGAGCGCCGAGATCGTCACGACCAGACCCTGGGTCCGGTAGTAGTCGATGATCGGCTCGGTCTGCGTGTGGTAGACCTCAAGGCGCTTGCGGACGGTGTCCTCGCTGTCGTCCTCGCGCTGGTAGAGCTCGCCGCCGCAGACGTCGCAGACGCCCTCCTGCTTCGGCTTGCTGTACGTCACGTGGAAGACGTGGCTGGAGTCCTTGCGGCAGATGCGCCGGCCCGCGATCCGCTTGACGACCTCGTCCTCCGGGACCTCCAGGTCCAGGACGGCGTCGAGCTTCACGTCATCGGCCTTGAGCGCCACGTCCAGCGCCTCCGCCTGCGACACGTTGCGCGGGAACCCGTCGAGCAGGAAGCCGTTCTCGGCGTCCGGCTGCGCCATCCGGTCCTTCGCCATGCCGATGGTCACCTCGTCGGGCACGAGGTTTCCGGCGTCCATGTACGCCTTCGCCTGCTTGCCCAGATCCGTGCCCTGGCTGATGTTGGCACGGAAGAGGTCGCCCGTGGAGATGTGCGGGATCGACAGGTTCTTGGCGAGGAACGCGGCCTGCGTTCCCTTGCCCGCACCGGGCGGCCCGACGAGGACGATACGCATCAGCGGAGGAACCCTTCGTAATTGCGCTGCTGGAGCTGGCTCTCGATCTGCTTCACGGTTTCCAGACCCACACCCACGATGATGAGGATGCTCGTCCCGCCGAACGGGAAGTTCTGGTTCGCGTTGAAGCCCACCAACGCCATCGTCGGCACAAGAGCGATCAGACCCAGATACAGCGAACCCGGCCAGGTGATCCGGTTGAGTACGTAGCTCAGATACTCAGCGGTCGGACGGCCAGCCCGGATGCCCGGGATGAAGCCACCATACTTCTTCATGTTGTCGGCGACTTCCTCGGGGTTGAAGGAGATCGCGACGTAGAAGAAGGCGAAGAAGACGATCAGGATGAAGTACGTGGCGATGTAAATCGGATGGTCACCCTTGGTCAGGTTCGCGTCGATCCACTGCTTCCATCCCGAGTTGCCGCCCGCGAACTGGGCGACCAGCGCCGGAATGTAGAGCAGCGACGAGGCGAAGATCACAGGGATGATGCCCGCCTGGTTGACCTTCAGCGGGATGTACGTCGACGTACCGCCGTAGGACCTGCGGCCGATCATGCGCTTCGCGTACTGGACGGGGATGCGCCGCTGCGCCTGCTCGACGAAGACCACCAGGCCGACCATGACGAGACCCACCGCGATGACGATGCCGAACTCGATCCAGCCGTCGGCGAGCGAGCCCTGCTCCTTGATGGCCCACAGGGCGGCCGGGAAGGTCGCGGCGATCGAGATGAACATCAGGATCGACATGCCGTTGCCGATGCCGCGGTCGGTGATGAGCTCACCGAGCCACATCACACAGGCCGTACCGGCGGTCATCGTGATGACCATCGTGATCGTGACGAAGATCGACTGGTCGGGGACGATCTCGGTGGCGACCGGGCAGCCCTGGAAGAGGGAGCCGGTGCGGGCGGTGGCCACCAGGCCCGTGCCCTGAAGGATCGCGAGCGCGATGGTCAGATAGCGCGTGTACTGCGTGATCTTCGCCGTGCCGGCCTGGCCCTCCTTCTTGAGGGCCTCAAGGCGCGGGATCACCACGGTCAGCAGCTGCAGAATGATGCTCGCCGTGATGTACGGCATGATGCCGAGCGCAAAGATCGTGATCTGCAGCAGCGCGCCACCGCTCATCATGTTCACGAGACCGAACAGGCCCTGATTCGCATTGGCGTTGTCGATGCAGGCCTGGACGTTCTTGTAGTTGACACCGGGGATCGGCACATGTGTACCCACCCGGTAGATCACGATGATGCCGAGCGTGAAGAGCAGCTTCTTGCGCAGGTCGGGCGTCTTGAACGCCCGGGCGAACGCGGTGAGCACGGTGCCTCCTGCGACCCCCGCGCGCGTGCGCCAGAGGTGGTGGTCTGAGGATCGACGAATACATATCAGTCAAGAAAACCGTGCGGGCAGACCGCACGGAGCTTAGACAGTGCACGCCACCTTACCGGCGACCGTGCCCCCCTTGGAACGACCAACCGGGGATGCCCCTTTTGTGGGGCATCCCCGGCTGGGAATCGCTCATGTCATCGACACGTCCGAATGAATCAGACGAGCTCGGTGACGGTACCGCCCGCGGCGGTGATCTTCTCCTTGGCGGAGCCGGAGACGGCGTCGACCGTCACCTGCAGCGCCACGGTGAGCTCACCCTGGCCGAGCACCTTGACGAGGCTGTTCTTGCGAACGGCACCCTTGGCGACGAGACCCTCGACGGTGACCTCGCCACCCTCCGGGTACAGCGCGCTCAGCTTGTCGAGGTTCACGACCTGGAACTCGGTCTTGAACGGGTTCTTGAAGCCCTTGAGCTTCGGGAGACGCATGTGGAGGGGCATCTGGCCACCCTCGAAGCGCTCCGGAACCTGGTAACGGGCCTTGGTGCCCTTGGTACCACGACCAGCGGTCTTACCCTTGGACGCCTCACCACGACCCACACGGGTCTTGGCGGTCTTGGCGCCCGGGGCGGGCCGGAGGTTGTGGACCTTCAGCGGGTTCTGCTCCGCCATGTCAGTCGACCTCCTCAACCGTCACGAGGTGGCGGACGGTGTGCACCATGCCGCGGAACTCGGGGCGGTCCTCCTTGACGACCTGCGTGTTGATGCCCTTGAGACCAAGGGAACGCAGGGTGTCGCGGTGGTTCTGCTTGCTGCCGATGTACGACTTCGTCTGCGTGATCTTGAGCTGTGCCATTACGCAGCACCAGCCCCGGCACGCGCCCGCAGCAGAGCCGCGGGAGCGACGTCCTCAAGGGGCAGACCACGGCGAGCCGCGATCTCCTCGGGACGCTGCAGACCCTTGAGGGCCGCCACGGTCGCGTGCACGATGTTGATCGCGTTCGACGAACCGAGCGACTTCGACAGGATGTCGTGAACGCCGGCGCACTCAAGCACGGCACGCACCGGGCCACCGGCGATAACACCGGTACCGGGGGAAGCAGGCTTGAGCAGGACGACGCCCGCGGCCTTCTCGCCCGTGATCGGGTGCGGGATGGTGCCCTGGATACGGGGGACCTTGAAGAAGTGCTTCTTGGCCTCCTCAACACCCTTGGCGATGGCGGCCGGCACCTCCTTGGCCTTGCCGTAACCGACACCCACGGTGCCGTCACCGTCGCCCACTACGACGAGCGCAGTGAAGCTGAAGCGACGACCACCCTTCACAACCTTGGCGACGCGGTTGATCGCGACGACGCGCTCAACGTACGCGGTCTTCTCGGCGGCGGCGTTGCCACCGTCGCGACCCTTCCGGTCCCGCCGCTCGCCGCCACCGGCACCGCCACCGCGGCGCTGGGGTCCAGCCATTGGAATTACCTCTCTCTGTTTCCGCTAGCTACGCAGCATCAAAAGTCACTGCGCGAACGGGCAGGACTCAGAACTTGAGTCCGGCTTCGCGGGCGGCGTCCGCCAGGGCGGCGATGCGCCCGGCGTACTGGTTACCACCACGGTCGAACACGACAGTCTCGACACCGGCGGCCTTGGCGCGCTCGGCGACCAGGGCGCCGACCGACTTGGCCTGCGCGGACTTGTCGCCCTCGCCGCCGCGGATCGTGGTGTCCAGGGTCGACGCCGACGCCAGGGTGTGACCCTTGATGTCGTCGATGACCTGGGCCACGATGTGGCGGTTGGAGCGCGTCACGACCAGGCGCGGACGCTCAGCCGTACCCGAGATGTGCTTACGGATGCGGATGTGACGACGCTTGATGGCAGCACGCTTGTAAGCGTCGCCCTTAGCAATCTTGACACCGTATGCCATGGCTTACTTACCCGCCTTTCCGACCTTGCGGCGGATGACTTCGCCTTCGTACTTGACGCCCTTGGCCTTGTACGGGTCGGGCTTGCGCAGCTTGCGGATGTTGGCCGCAACCTCGCCGACCTTCTGCTTGTCGATGCCCTCGACCGAGAACTTGGTCGCCGATTCGACCTTGAAGGAGATGCCCTCGGGCGCCTCGATCAGGATCGGGTGGCTGTAGCCGAGCGAGAACTCCAGGTTGGAGCCCTTCGCCAGGACGCGGTAACCGACACCGCTGATTTCGAGCTTCTTCACGTAACCCTGGGTCACGCCGGTGATCATGTTCGCCACCAGCGTGCGGGACAGGCCGTGGAGGGCCTTGTTCTGACGCTCGTCGTTCGGGCGGGTGACGTTCAGGACGCCGTCCTCACCCTTAGCGATCTCGATCGGCGCGACGATGGTGTGGCTCAGGGTGCCCTTGGGACCCTTGACCGCGACCGTCTGGCCGTCGATGGTGACGTCCACGCCGGCGGGAACCGTGATGGGGAGCTTGCCAATACGCGACATTAGCTATTCCTCCGTTCCCGACTACCAGACGTAGGCGAGGACTTCCCCACCTACGCCCTTCTTGCCTGCCTGCTGTCCGGTCAGGAGACCGTGCGACGTGGAGATGATCGCCACGCCGAGGCCGCCGAGGACCTTCGGCAGGTTGGTGGACTTCGCGTAAACCCGGAGACCGGGCTTGGAGATCCGCTTGATGCCCGCGATGGAGCGCTCACGGTTCGGGCCGAACTTCAGCTCAAGAACGAGGTTCTTGCCAACCTCGGCGTCCTCGACCTTCCAGCCCGTGATGAAGCCCTCCTGCTGGAGGATCTCCGCGATGTGAGACTTGATCTTGCTGTGCGGCATCGCCACGGTGTCGTGGTACGCCGAGTTCGCGTTACGCAGACGAGTCAGCATGTCCGCGATCGGATCAGTCATGGTCATGAATTGGCCTTCGGCCTCTCTCGCCGGGGTTTCCTATCTGCGCCATCCCTCTCCCCACTCAGTGGCAGGACGGGTGCGGTGCGGGGACCTACGGCGTAGTAAGTCGGTCAGGGCGGCAGACGCCCAACCCTCCTAGCCTAAGCCATACGGAGGAGGGCGGCTGCCAACCCTTTACTTACCGAGAGATCCAGGAGTCCTTTAACCCTTGAAAAAGGGGGGACTACCAGGAGCTCTTGGTCACGCCCGGCAGCTCGCCACGGTGAGCCATCTCACGAAGGCACACGCGGCAGAGGCCGAACTTGCGGTAGACGGAGTGCGGACGGCCGCAGCGCTGGCAGCGGGTGTACGCACGCACACCGAACTTGGGCTTACGAGCAGCCTTGGCAATCAGAGCCTTCTTCGCCATCTCGCTTACGCCTCCTTGAACGGGAAGCCGAGGTGACGAAGGAGCGCGCGGCCCTCAGCGTCGTTGGTCGCCGTGGTCACCACGGTGATGTCCATACCCCGGACGCGGTCGATCTTGTCCTGGTCGATCTCGTGGAACATGACCTGCTCCGTGAGACCGAAGGTGTAGTTGCCACGGCCGTCGAACTGCTTGGGGGACAGACCACGGAAGTCGCGGATGCGCGGCAGCGCGAGCGACAGGGTGCGGTCCAGGAACTCCCACATGCGGTCGCCACGGAGCGTGACGTGGCAGCCGATCGGCTGGCCCTCGCGCAGCTTGAACTGCGCGATGGACTTCCGGGCCTTCGTCACGGCCGGCTTCTGGCCGGTGATCGTGGTGAGGTCGCGGATGGCGCCGTCGATCAGCTTCGAATCACGGGCGGCGTCGCCGACACCCATGTTGACCACGATCTTGACCAGGCCGGGGATCTGCATGACGTTCTCGTAAGAGAACTCCTCACGCAGCTTGTCCTTGATCTCGTCGCGGTACTTCGTCTTGAGACGCGGAGTGGTGGTGGTCGTCATCAGATGTCCTCACCCGTCCGCTTGGCAACGCGGATCTTGTTGCCCTCGTCGTCGAAGCGGTAACCGACGCGCGTGACGACCTTGTTGCCGTCCTTCTCCACGACCAGCTGGACGTTGGAGACGTGGACGGGGGCCTCGGTGGTCACGATGCCGCCGGCCTGCGAGCCGCTGGCGGTCGGGCCGGCCTTCGTGTGCTTCTTGACCCGGTTGACACCCTCGACCAGGACGCGCTCGTCGCGCGGGTAAGCGGCAATGACCTTGCCCTGCTTGCCCTTGTCCTTACCGGTGATGACCTGGACCAGGTCGCCCTTCTTGATCTTCATGCTTACAGCACCTCCGGCGCGAGCGAGATGATCTTCATGAACTTCTTCTCGCGCAGCTCACGGCCGACAGGGCCGAAGATACGGGTGCCGCGAGGGTCGCCGTCGTTCTTCAGAATGACGGCGGCGTTCTCGTCGAAGCGGATGTACGAGCCGTCCGGACGGCGGCGCTCCTTGACGGTGCGAACGATGACCGCCTTGACGACGTCACCCTTCTTCACGTTGCCACCGGGGATCGCGTCCTTGACGGTGGCGACGATGACGTCACCGATGCCCGCGTAGCGGCGACCCGAGCCACCGAGAACACGGATGGTGAGAATTTCCTTCGCACCCGTGTTGTCGGCGACGCGCAGTCGCGACTCCTGCTGGATCACGTCTATCTCCTGATTGTCTGCCGGTTCCCCCGGGGCAGTTCAGCGAACTGCCCCGGGAGCCTGGCGGAACGAACTCCGAGGGGGGTGCCCCTCAGAGGGATTACTTGGCCTTCTCGAGGATCTCGACGATGCGCCAGCGCTTGGTGGCGGACAGCGGACGCGTCTCCATCAGGAGGACGCGGTCGCCGACGCCGGCAGCGTTCTGCTCGTCGTGCGCCTTGAGCTTGTTGGTACGGCGGATGACCTTGCCGTACAGCGCGTGCTTGACGCGGTCCTCGACGGCGACGACGACGGTCTTGTCCATCTTGTCGCTGACGACAAGGCCCTCACGGGTCTTGCGGAAGCCGCGCGCGGCCTTCGTCTCTTCAGTCACGTTGCTCTCGCTCATCAGGCGCTCTCCACCGTCTCGATGCCCAGCTCGCGCTCACGCATCAGGGTGTAGATCCGCGCGATGTCCTTACGGACGGCCTTGAGCCGACCGTGGTTCTCGAGCTGACCCGTCGCCGCCTGGAAGCGGAGGTTGAACAGCTCTTCCTTGGCTTCGCGAAGCTTGTTGACAAGCTCCTCGTCGCCCAGCTCGCGCAGCTCGGACGCCTTGGTACCGGCCGACATCACGACTCACCTGCCTCGCGCCGGACGATGCGGCACTTCATCGGAAGCTTGTGAGCAGCGCGGGTGAGCGCCTCACGAGCAATCTTCTCGTTGGGGTACGACAGCTCGAACATGACGCGTCCGGGCTTGACGTTGGCGACCCACCACTCCGGGGAACCCTTACCGGAACCCATGCGGGTCTCGGCAGGCTTCTTGGTGAGGGGGCGGTCCGGGTAGATGTTGATCCAGACCTTGCCGCCACGCTTGATGTGACGCGTCATCGCGATACGAGCTGCCTCGATCTGACGGTTCGTCACGTACGCCGGGGTCAGCGCCTGGATGCCGTACTCGCCGAACGCAACCTGCGTGCCACCCTTGGACATACCGCTGCGCTTCGGGTGGTGCTGCTTGCGGTGCTTGACCCTACGGGGGATCAGCATTTCGGTCAGGCCTCCGTTCCGGTGCTCTCAGCAGCCGGAGCAGCGGCGGGCGCCTCGGCCTTGGGGGCCTCGGCGGCCGGAGCCGACTGCTGCGGCTTGCGACCGCGGCCGCCACGCTCGCCACCACGGCCACCACGGGCCGGGCGGTCGTTGCCACCACGGGCCGGGCGGTTGCCGGCGCGGGCAGCTGCGTTCTCGGCGCGGACCTCGGCGATGTTCTTGACGTCGCCCTTGTAGATCCAGACCTTCACGCCGATACGGCCGAAGGTCGTCTTGGCCTCGAAGAAGCCGTAGTCGACGTTGGCGCGGAGCGTGTGCAGGGGCACGCGGCCCTCGCGGTAGAACTCCGAGCGCGACATCTCGGCGCCGCCGAGACGGCCACCACACTGGATCTTGATGCCCTTGGCGCCCGCCTTCATCGCCGACTGCATGCTCTTACGCATGGCGCGACGGAAGGAGACGCGGGAGGACAGCTGCTCCGCCACGGCCTGGGCCACGAGCTGAGCGTCGACCTCGGGGTTCTTGACCTCAAGGATGTTCAGCTGGACCTGCTTGCCCGTGAGCTTCTCGAGGTCACCGCGGATGCGGTCGGCCTCGGCGCCACGGCGGCCGATGACGATGCCGGGACGGGCGGTGTGGATGTCCACACGCACGCGGTCACGGGTGCGCTCGATCTCCACCTTCGAGATGCCGGCGCGCTCCATGCCGGACGTCATCATCCGACGGATGGCGACGTCTTCCTTGACGTAGTCCTTGTACAGCTTGTCGGCGTACCAACGCGACTTGAAGTCGGTCGTGACACCGAGCCGGAACCCGTGCGGGTTTACCTTCTGGCCCATTACCGGGTTCCTTCCTTGCTGCTGACGACCACGGTGATGTGGCTGGTCCGCTTACGGATCCGGTAGGCACGGCCCTGAGCACGCGGACGGAACCGCTTCAGGGTCGGGCCCTCATCCACGTACGCCTCGCTGATGACCAGCGAAGAGGCGTCGGTGTGGTCGTAGTTGTGCGCGGCGTTGGCAATGGCGCTGTCCAGCACCTTGCCGACCGGCACGCTCGCGGCCTGCGGGGCGAAACGCAGGACCGCCTGAGCCTCCGTGGCATCCATGCCACGGATGAGGTCCACCACGCGGCGGGCCTTCATGGGCGTGACGCGGATGTACCGCGCCTGGGCCCTGGCTTCCATGGTTGTCCCTTCGGTGTTAGTCATAGTCGTTCCACCCCGCGTTAGCGGCGCTTCGACTTCCGGTCGTCCTTGACGTGGCCGCGGAAGGTGCGAGTCGGCGAGAACTCGCCGAGCTTGTGGCCGACCATCGACTCGGTGACGAACACCGGGATGTGGGTCTTGCCGTTGTGCACCGCGATCGTGTGACCCAGCATGCTGGGAATGATCATCGAGCGACGGGACCAGGTCTTGATGACGTTCTTGGTGCCGGCTTCGTTCTGGGCGTCCACCTTCTTTACGAGGTGGTCGTCGACGAAGGGCCCCTTCTTGAGACTGCGCGGCATCTAAACCCGCTCCTAGCGCTTCTTGTTCGACTTGCGGCGGCGGACGATGTACTTGTTGCTCGCCTTGTTGCGATCACGAGTACGACCCTCCTTCTTGCCCCACGGCGAGACCGGGTGACGACCACCGGAGGTCTTGCCTTCACCACCACCGTGCGGGTGGTCGACCGGGTTCATCACGACACCACGCACGGTCGGGCGGACGCCCTTCCAGCGCATGCGGCCGGCCTTGCCCCAGTTGATGTTCGACTGCTCGGCGTTGCCGACCTCGCCGATGGTGGCGCGGCAGCGGACGTCGACCAGACGGATCTCACCGGACGGCATGCGAAGGTGCGCCATGGCGCCTTCCTTCGCGAGCAGCTGCACGGAGGCACCCGCGGAGCGGGCGAACTTCGCGCCGCCGCCGGGCCGCAGCTCGATGGCGTGGATGGTCGTACCGACCGGGATGTTGCGCAGCGCCATGTTGTTGCCGGGCTTGATGTCGGCGCCGGCGCCACTCTCGATCCGGTCACCCTGCTGCGTGCCGCGCGGGGCGAGGATGTAGCGCTTCTCGCCGTCCGCGTAGTGCAGCAGCGCGATGCGCGCGGTGCGGTTGGGGTCGTACTCGATGTGCGCGACCTTGGCCGGCACGCCGTCCTTGTCGTGGCGACGGAAGTCGATCACGCGGTAGGCGCGCTTGTGGCCACCACCCTGGTGGCGAACGGTCACACGACCGGAATTGTTACGGCCACCCTTGCTGTGCAGCGGGCGAACCAGCGACTTCTCCGGCGTGGACCGCGTTACCTCGACGAAGTCGGCTACGGAGGAGCCACGGCGGCCCGGCGTAGTCGGCTTGTACTTGCGGATTCCCATTTCTCAGTCCTCGTCCGATATTCGGACCAGGGCGCTCCGTTAGGAGGCCTGGCCGAAGATGTCGATACGGTCGCCCTCAGCAAGGGTCACGATGGCGCGCTTGGTGTCGGCACGCTTGCCGAAACCGGTGCGCGTACGCTTCCGCTTGCCCTGACGGTTGATCGTGTTGACGCCGGTGACCTTGACCGAGAAGACCGCCTCGACGGCCTGCTTGATCTGGGTCTTGTTGGCGCCCGGAGCCACGATGAACGTGTACTTGCCCTCGTCGAGCAGCGCGTACGACTTCTCGGAGACGACCGGCTTGACGAGGACGTCGCGCGGGTCCGAGAAGGACTTGCTCAGCGGGGTGGGCTCAACGGCGATCTTGCCCTCGGTCGCGATGCGCTTCGCCTTGGCGACGCGCGCGGCCTTGGCGGCCTTCGCGGCCTTGGACGCGATGCTCTGGTGACGGATGGCCATCAGGCTTCGCTCCCTTCGGTGTCAGTGGCCTTCGGGCCGGACACGAAGGACTCGAACGCGGCCTTGGTGAAGACCACGTCGTCCGAGACGAGCACGTCGTACGTGTTCAGCTGGCCCGGCTCCAGGATGTGGACCTGGGGCAGGTTGCGGGCGGAGAGCAGCGACAGCTCGTCCGAGCGCTCGATGACCAGCAGCACGTTCTTGCGCTCGCTGACCTTGCCGAGCAGGCTCTTCGCGGCCTTCGTCGAGATCTCGCCCTCGACCACGCCGGAGACGACGTGGATGCGGGAGTTGCGCGCCCGGTCGGTGAGGGCGTGACGCAGGGCGGCAGCCTTCATCTTCTTGGGGGTGCGCTGGGAGTAGTCACGCGGCACGGGGCCGTGGACGACGCCACCGCCGGCGAACTGCGGCGCACGGGTCGAACCCTGGCGCGCGCGGCCGGTGCCCTTCTGGCGGTAAGGCTTCTTGCCACCACCACGGACTTCACCGCGGGTCTTGGTCTTGTGCGTGCCCTGACGGGCCGCGGCCAGCTGCGCGACGACGACCTGGTGGATCAGCGGAATGCTGATCTTCTCGACGTCGAAGATCTCCGCGGGGAGCTCGACCGTCCCGGTCTTGTCGCCTGCCGGCGAAAGGATGTCAATGGTGCTCATGGGTTACCTCAGGCCCCCTTGGCCGCGGTACGGACCAGGACGAGGCCGCCGTTCGGACCGGGGACCGCGCCCTTGATGAGCAGCAGACCCTTCTCCGCGTCAACGGCGTGGACGGTCAGGTTCTGGGTGGTGACCCGCTCGTTGCCCATGCGACCCGCCATGCGCATGCCCTTGAAGACACGGCCGGGGGTGGCACAGCCACCGATGGAACCGGGCTTGCGGTGCACGCGGTGGGCACCGTGGGAGGCCTTGCCGCCGTGGAAGTTGTGACGCTTCATCACACCGGCGAAGCCCTTGCCCTTGCTCTTGCCGGTGACGTCGACCTTGATACCGGCCTCGAACGTCTCGGCAGTCAGCTCCTGGCCGAGGGTGTACTCGCTGGCACCAGCGGTACGGATCTCGACGAGGTGGCGACGGGGGGTCACGTCGGCCTTGGCGAAGTGGCCCTTGAGGGGCTTGTTCACCTTGCGCGGGTCGATCTCGCCGAAGGCGATCTGGACCGACTCGTAGCCGTCGCTGTCATTCGTACGGACCTGGGTAACGACGCAGGGCCCGGCCTTGACCACGGTCACCGGGACGACACGGTTGTTCTCGTCCCAGACCTGGGTCATGCCGAGCTTCTCGCCCAGGATGCCCTTGATCTGCTTGGTCATCTTCTTCGCGCCCTTCAGAGCTTGATCTCGATGTCAACGCCGGCCGGAAGGTCCAGGCGCATCAGCGAGTCAACGGTCTTGGGGGTCGGGTCGAGGATGTCGATCAGGCGCTTGTGCGTGCGCATCTCGAAGTGCTCGCGCGAGTCCTTGTACTTGTGCGGCGACTTGATGACGCAGTACACGTTCTTCTCAGTGGGCAGCGGCACCGGGCCCGCGACCGACGCACCAGTGCGAGTCACCGTCTCGACGATCTTCTTCGCCGAAGAGTCGATGACCTCGTGGTCGTAGGCCTTGAGCCGGATGCGGATCTTCTGTCCCGCCATGGCTACTTAGTAGTCCTTTGTCTCGAACGCTCTGGCTCCCGATAGGCCCTTTTTTCTACTTCCTCCGACCCACGCGGTCGGGCGTGTCGCAGTCCCGCTCACACAGTTCTCCCGAAGGAGAATCCCTGCTAGGGGCTGCGGCCCTGATGACCGCGGGTCCGGGGGAAGAAACCCACCGGGCGCCTGGCCGAACCACCGCGCTGCACTTCCCGAAAGATTCCCGTACGTCCGCCCCAGCGCTGCCTACAGGCCCTTTCGGGCCCCTCGACAGATGAGGGCGACGAGTACTGTGGGACTCGCTTCCGGTCCTCCCGGCGGGAGGCGCGCAGCATCGGCACTCAACCGAGCAACCAGGACAGTCTGCCATACGGGGCACGCCTGGTGCCAATCGAGCCGAAGAGCGTACCCGGTGAGTGACGGAGATCAAACCCGGGGCGGGGGTCGGCGCGCCGTGCCGCCGACCACCGGAACCCGCTCCCCCGTGCTCCGGTGACACAGGCGCCTCCCCAAGGAACCGGGGAGAGAAAGAACCCCACCAAGCCCCACCGAGCCCCACAGGCCCCGGCGCCAGGCCCCGGTGCCCACCCCGCAGGGTCCCGCCCCGCCTCGCTCACTCCCCCGGGTGAACATCACCGGCTCAGCTGGCTTTCCGGCCCCCCAATGGCCCTACTCTCAGCCCAGCAGACGAGAACAACTCCAGACATGCGACGGCCCCCGCCGGGACGGCAATCCCGAGGCGAGGGCCTGACCACCGAGGAAGAGGCACTTCCCGATGGACACCCAAAACCCTAGCGCGCCCTCGCGCGCCAGGTCCGCCATTGGCGGCGACAAACCCCCCTCAAGGGCGACCGCCCTCCCCCGGGGCCGAGCACACCCCACCGCTCCCCGGCCGCAGGCCTCCGGTATCGCCCACGAGAACACCCGCCACACCTCCCGCTTCACGGTGATCGGCAACCACCTCACGCAGCACCAGGAGCTCTCCCTCCTGGAGATCGGCCTGGCCTGCCACATCCAGTCGCTGCCCGCAGGGGCCCGCGTCGACATCAAATCGCTGGCGGCCCGCTTCCCCGAGGGCTCGACCCGTATCGCCGCCGCCCTGCGCGAGCTGGAGACCCACGGCTACCTGCGCCGCGACCGCGAACGCACCCCCGCGGGCCGCATCGTCACCCGCACGACTTCCTGCAACCAGCCGAGCGCGCCCCGGCGGCACGCCCCGCCGCCGCAGCCGCGCGCCTCTGCCCAGGCCTCCCCGGCTGAGCCCCACCCGCACGCACCGACATCCACGCCACCCCACAGGGCCCGCGCTACGCCACGCGCAAGGACTTCGTCTACGGCGAGGACGTCACCATCGCCGAGTGGACGATCCCGACCGAGTCCCTGCCTCGCTACCAGTAAGCCGCGCGCACGCGAAAGGGCCCGTACGACCGAAGTCGTACGGGCCCTTCCGTTACTGCGTGTACTGCGATGCGCTCAGTTCAGAGCAACCGGGTCTCCCCGATCAACGCGCAAGCGGAAAGCTTACTTGTTGATCTTGGTGACCTGGCCGGCGCCGACGGTCCGGCCACCCTCACGGATGGCGAACTTCAGGCCCTCTTCCATGGCGACGGGCTGGATGAGCTCCACCGACATCTCGGTGTTGTCACCCGGCATGACCATCTCGGTGCCCTCGGGGAGGGTCACAACGCCGGTCACGTCCGTCGTGCGGAAGTAGAACTGCGGGCGGTAGTTGTTGAAGAACGGGGTGTGACGGCCACCCTCGTCCTTCGACAGGATGTAGGCCTGGGCCTCGAACTCGGTGTGCGGCGTGACCGAACCGGGCTTGATGATGACCTGGCCGCGCTCGACGTCCTCGCGCTTGATGCCACGGAGGAGCAGACCGACGTTCTCACCGGCCTGGCCCTCGTCGAGCAGCTTGCGGAACATCTCGATGCCGGTGACCGTGGTGGTGGTCTTCTCGGTCTTGATGCCGATGATGTCGACGGTCTCGTTGACCTTGAGGACACCACGCTCGATGCGGCCGGTGACGACGGTGCCACGACCGGTGATCGTGAAGACGTCCTCGATCGGCATCAGGAACGGCTTGTCGACGTCGCGCTCGGGCTCCGGGATCGACTCGTCGACGGCCTTCATCAGGTCGAGGACGGTCTGGCCCCACTCCTTGTCGCCCTCAAGGGCCTTCAGAGCGGAGACCTTGACGACCGGCAGGTCGTCGCCCGGGAACTCGTACTCGGAGAGGAGCTCACGGACCTCAAGCTCGACGAGCTCCAGGATCTCCTCGTCGTCCACCATGTCGGCCTTGTTCAGGGCGACAACGATGTACGGAACGCCGACCTGGCGGGCCAGGAGCACGTGCTCCTTGGTCTGCGGCATCGGGCCGTCGGTGGCGGCGACCACGAGGATGGCGCCGTCCATCTGCGCGGCACCCGTGATCATGTTCTTGATGTAGTCCGCGTGACCGGGGCAGTCGACGTGGGCGTAGTGACGCGCCTCGGTCTGGTACTCGACGTGCGCGATCGAGATCGTGATACCGCGCTGGCGCTCCTCGGGAGCCTTGTCGATCTGGTCGAAGGCCGAGGCCTCGTTCAGGTCGGGGTACGCGTCGTGCAGCACCTTGGTAATGGCGGCCGTGAGGGTCGTCTTACCGTGGTCAATGTGACCGATGGTGCCGATGTTGACGTGCGGCTTAGTCCGCTCGAACTTCGCCTTCGCCACTGGGTCCTCCTGGGAGTGGTTCTGTACGCCTTGCTTCATCGGCGCCAGGTGATCTTTGCTGGGAAGCCAGCCGCCGGGGTTCTCGCCCTTCGGGGTCGAACCCCGGCGGATGGTGTCAAGCCTAAAGCGTTAACTCGGGTGAGTTACTCGCCCTTGGCCTTCGCGATGATCTCCTCGGCGACGTTCCGCGGAACCTCGGCGTAGGAGTCGAACTGCATTGAGTAGCTTGCGCGACCCGACGTCTTGCTGCGGAGGTCTCCGACGTAGCCGAACATCTCCGAGAGGGGCACGAGGCCCTTCACGACGCGAGCGCCGCTGCGCTCCTCCATGGCCTGGATCTGGCCACGGCGGGAGTTGATGTCACCGATGACATCGCCCATGTAGTCCTCGGGCGTGGTGACCTCGACGGCCATCATCGGCTCGAGCAGCACGGGGCTGGCCTTGCGCGCGGCCTCCTTGAAGGCCTGCGAACCGGCGATCTTGAAGGCGAGCTCGGAGGAGTCGACCTCGTGGTAGGCGCCGTCGATGAGCGTGACGCGAACGCCCGTCATCTCGTAGCCCGCCAGGATGCCGAACTGCATGGCCTCCTGAGCACCCGCGTCCACCGAAGGGATGTACTCCTTGGGGATGCGGCCACCCGTGACCTTGTTCACGAACTCGTACGACGCGTCGCCGCCCTCGATGGGCTCGATCGCGATCTGCACCTTCGCGAACTGACCGGTACCACCGGTCTGCTTCTTGTGGGTGAAGTCGACGCGCTCGACGGCCTTGCGGATCGTCTCGCGGTACGCCACCTGCGGCTTGCCGACGTTCGCCTCGACGCGGAATTCGCGCTTCATGCGGTCGACGAGCACCTCAAGGTGAAGCTCGCCCATACCACCGATGATGGTCTGGCCGGTCTCCTCGTCCGAGTGAACGCGGAAGGAGGGGTCCTCCTCCGAGAGACGCTGGATGGCGACACCCAGCTTCTCCTGGTCACCCTTGGACTTCGGCTCGATGGCGACCTCGATGACCGGCGCCGGGAAGTCCATGGACTCCAGGATCACCGGCTGCTTGTCGTCGGAGAGCGTCTCACCCGTGGTGGTCTGCTTCAGGCCCATGACGGCGACGATGTCACCGGCGCCCACCGACTCGATCTCCTCACGCTTGTTCGCGTGCATGCGGTAGATCTTGCCGATGCGCTCCTTCTTGCCCTTGACGGAGTTCAGCACCGCGGTGCCGGAGTCCAGGCGACCGGAGTAGATCCGGACGAAGGTGAGCTTGCCGAGGTGCGGGTCGCTCGCGATCTTGAACGCGAGGGCCGACAGCGGCTCGTCGTCGGACGGCTTGCGCTTGATGACCTGCTCAGGGTCCTTGACGTCGTGGCCCTCGATGGCCTCGACGTCCAGGGGGGACGGCAGGTAGCGCACGACCGCGTCGAGCAGGGGCTGGACGCCCTTGTTCTTGAACGCGGTACCGCAGAAGACGGGGGTGACGGTGGTGTCGCCGCCCTTGCCGGAGGCGATGGTGATGCGACGGATCGCCGCGTACAGCTGGTCCACCGAAGGCTCCTGGCCTTCGAGGTACAGCTCCATCATCTCTTCGTCGTTCTCCGCGACGGCCTCAAGCAGCTTGCCGCGGTACTCCTCGGCAGCCTCGGTGTGCGTGTCGGGGATGTCGACGATGTCGTAGGCCTCGCCCATCTTGGTCTCGGCGGACCAGACGAAGGCCTTCATGGTGACGAGGTCGACGACGCCCTTGAAGTCAGCCTCTGCACCGATGGGCAGCTGCATGACCAGCGGGGTCGCACCGAGGCGGTCGACGATCATGTCGACGCAGCGGTGGAACTCGGCACCCGTGCGGTCGAGCTTGTTGACGAAGCAGATACGCGGGACGCCGTAGCGGTCCGCCTGACGCCACACGGTCTCGGACTGGGGCTCAACGCCGGCGACGCCGTCGAACACCGTCACGGCACCGTCGAGCACGCGGAGCGAACGCTCCACCTCGACGGTGAAGTCGACGTGGCCCGGGGTGTCGATGATGTTGATGGTGTGATCGACGTCGTTCAGCGGCCAGTGACAGGTGGTGGCAGCAGAGGTGATCGTGATGCCACGCTCCTGCTCCTGCTCCATCCAGTCCATCGTCGCGGCGCCGTCGTGGACCTCACCGATCTTGTACGAGACACCGGTGTAGAACAGGATCCGCTCGGTGGTCGTCGTCTTGCCCGCGTCGATGTGAGCCATGATGCCGATGTTGCGCACCTTGGCCAGGTCAAGTGAAGTGGTAGCCATGTCGGCTCAGTCTTCTCTCGGTCTCGATGTGGGTAGCGACTACCAGCGGTAGTGCGCGAAGGCCTTGTTGGACTCGGCCATCTTGTGGGTGTCCTCGCGCTTCTTCACAGCGGCACCGAGGCCGTTGGAGGCGTCGAGGAGCTCGTTGAGCAGACGCTCGGTCATGGTCTTCTCGCGACGGGCGCGGGAGTAACCGACGAGCCAGCGCAGGGCGAGCGTGTTCGCACGGCCCGGCTTGACCTCGATCGGGACCTGGTAGGTCGCGCCACCGACACGGCGGGACTTGACCTCAAGGGTCGGCTTGATGTTCTCGAGCGCGCGCTTCAGCGTGATGACCGGGTCGTTGCCGGTCTTCTCGCGCAGGCCCTCCATGGCGCCGTACACGATGCGCTCGGCGGTGGAGCGCTTGCCGTTCAGCAGCACCTTGTTGATGAGGGAGGTCACCAGAGGAGAACCGTAGACCGGGTCGATGATGACCGGGCGCTTCGGGGCGGGGCCCTTACGAGGCATTCTTACTTCTCCTTCTTGGCGCCGTAGCGGCTGCGGGCCTGCTTGCGGTTCTTGACACCCTGGGTGTCGAGGGAACCGCGGATGATCTTGTAGCGAACACCAGGCAGGTCCTTCACACGGCCACCACGCACGAGCACGATGGAGTGCTCCTGCAGGTTGTGTCCCTCACCCGGAATGTAGGCCGTAACCTCGATCCCGGAGGTCAGACGCACACGCGCGACCTTACGGAGGGCCGAGTTCGGCTTCTTCGGGGTGGTCGTGAACACACGCGTGCAGACGCCACGGCGCTGGGGCGAACCCTCAAGTGCGGGCGTCTTGTTCTTCTCGACCTTGTCCTGCCGGCCCTTACGGACCAGCTGCTGGATCGTAGGCACTACTTCTCCGGTTTCTGTGTGCCGAATAGTAAAGCTAACCCGGAACGTCGCCGACCCACGCGGTCGGGTGTGTCGAATCCTGCAGACTTCCGCCGCAAGGCGGAAAGGGGCGCAGATTACGGTGGCCTTGTTGACGGACTCGCGATGCGGTTGAAGACACGCGCACGAGCCCAGGCACACCCCAGGCACAAGGTCTGAGCGTACCTACCTCATCGAGTCTGGTCAAAACAAATGCGATGGGGGGCGACACGCCGGGCTTTTCGATTCGTGCGCGACTGCTCCCGGCCAGTGCGGCTGGTTGTCGCCGGTTCCCCGATCGGCCACCTCAAGTACGTTGACTGGTTGCGAAACCGATGGCATCGACGCACGTGAACACGGGGGCAGCGGGATGACCGGCGGGCTGGGGCACGCGTGGAGCGACGACGGCCTCGATGATCGGGTGCCCTTCCTCGCACGGCTGGAGAGGGACGACCGCACCGCGCTGCTGGCCATTGGCCGCCCTCTCCACTATCCCGCCCGTGCGGTCATCATGCGCCAGGACGAGCCCTCCACCCACGTGCTGCTGCTCCTCCAGGGCTGGACCAAGGTCACCGCCACCGCGGCCAACGGCTACGAGGCCCTCCTCGCCCTGCGAGGCCCCGGCGACATCATCGGTGAGGGTGCCGCCCTGAGCGGCCGCGGCCGCTCGGCCACCGTGACCGCGCTGGAGCAGGTCGAAGCGGTCGCCATCGAGCAGGGCCGCTTCACCGGGTTCCTCGCGGGGAGCCCACAGGTGGCCCTCAAGCTGCTGGGCCTGGCCACGGACAGGCAGCGCTCGACCGACCGCCGCCGACTGGAGTGGGCGGCTCTCTCGGTGCGCGAGCGGCTCGCCGTCCTGCTGCTCGACCTCGTACGTACTCACGGCATCCGGACGGAGGAGGGAATCGAACTCACCGTGCCCCTCAGCCAGCAGGAGTTTGCCGGCTCGGTCGGGGCCTCGCGTGAGGCAGTCGCCCGCCTGCTGAGGGAGTTGCGCGACCGCCACGTCGTCATCACGAGCCGTCGCCGCATCATCGTCGTCCGTCCCGACATCCTGCGCCGCATCGTCGGTAGCGACTGCCGCAGCGCCGAGTGAGCGTCACGTAGCGGACGGTCGATCTGTGCACGCGGTCACAGAACGGATGCGTCATCGGCCCTCCGTTGTCCCGCCCCTGGCGCGCCATCGTGCTGCTCGACGGAACCGATCCGGCGAGAGGCAGACATGAACGAGCCCGTGAACCGCACCATCCTGCTCTTCGACATCGAGCAGTTCGGCAAACGCGACGACGTGGAGCAGGCCTTCCTGCGACGCCTGCTGTACGACGTCGCGGACCAGACCCTCGTGGCGGCAGGCGTCAGTGAGACGGCGCGGCTCCGTGCGGACCGGGGTGACTCCGTGATGGAGCTCATCGACGCCCGTGTCCCTGTCTCGGCGGTACTGAAGACGCTGCTGGCCGAGACCCCGGCACTGCTGCACAACAAGAACCGGCTGATCTCGAACAGTGCCCAGATGCGCCTGCGCATCGTGCTGTCCACCGGGTACGTCGCCGTGGACGACCTCAACGGCTGGGTCGGCTCGGACCTCAACCACGCCTGCCGGCTGCTGGACGCGGCCCCGCTCCGTGAGGCTCTGCGGGGGCGCAAGGACCACAGCGTGCTGTGCGTGTCCGACGGCGTGTACCAGGGAGTGGTGCGGCACGGGCCCCTGGGAGTGCGGCCCGAGGAGTTCCACCGGATCACGGTCGAGGCGAAGGAAGGGCCCACGGTCGCCTGGCTGCACGGTGAGACCGGGGCGGCCCCGGCGTCGCCTCCCCCATCCGAGGAAGCAGCCGTGAACGGGTCCTCTCAGGAGGCGCGGTACGGCACCACGAACGTCGGACGTGATCAGTACGGGGTCAGCGGCGGCCATGTGCAGGGCGACATCCACTACCGCTTCAGCCCGGGGGACGACCGATGAGCCGTGAGGAAGCGCCCGGCCCCGTCACCACGGACCATGCGGCCGCCGACGATGGCGAGCAGAATCGGGGCCAGGAGGAGACGCCCGACGCACAGGAACAACGTCAGAACGCGTGGGCCGCTCGACGGGACCTCATCGAACACAGCCCTTCCTTCGCCTCCAGCCTGGTGGGGCGGGACCAGTACGGGGTCAGCGGCGGTCATGTGCAGGGCAATGTCGTCTACCAGTTCGGGGTGACGGGCGGCAGCACCGACGGAACCGCCTCCGGGCCCATCCCCCAGGCCGAGGTCGACGAACTGGAAGCCGTCTTCCAGGGCTGTGCGAGTTTCGAGGAGGCACTCACCCGACTGCGGGCGGAACGCGTCATCGTCCTCTCCGGAGGACACGCATCGGGCCGCCGGTGCGCCGCCATGATGCTGCTCTCGCGGCTGGGCATCGGTCGACTGCGCCACCTGGAGCCCCGCACCTCCCCCGCCTCGCTGCATCTCCAGCTCGACGGCGCGGTCGGCTACGTCATGTGTGACCTGGTGACCAGCCGTAGCAGGCCTCTGCGCAGACTCCATCTGCTGAGTCTGCGCGAACACCTCGAGCGCACCGGTGGGCACCTGGTGATCACCGTCGAGCCGTCGGCCGCTCTCGGCGACGTGCCCTCCGTGCGCTGGGAGCCCCCTTCCACGAAATCCATGCTGCGCTCACACGTCACACGACTCGCCGGCGCCGACGCCTGGGCGCGGCTGCAGGCCCTCGCCCCCGTCAACGAATTCCTCGCCCGGGAGCGCCAGCCGGGCGAGACCGCCCAGTTCTCGCAGCGGCTCGCGGCCCTGGATCGCGGCGAAATCAGCGAGGACGAGCTCGCCGCCTACGGGGAGGCCGCGGTCGTCGCACAGGTCAACCGTTGGCTCACCGAGGAGAAGCCGGACCTCCTTGACAAGGCGTTCCTCATCTCGCTGGCTGCCTTCGACGGAGCCCCGTACGCGGTCACCGCCGAGCTCGGGGACAAGCTCTTCGCCTTGTTGCAGAAGATCCAGGAACCCAATCAGCTCCCCTGCGTCCCCGTCTTCGGCAGCTCGCGAAGCGACCGCCTGCTGCTCGCTCGCGCCAACGGTTACATGGACACCGAAGTCACCGAGTGGGGTGCTGTCACTCAGTTCGTCGCCGCCTTCAAGGACGACAGCACCGCACGCGTCCTGCTCCGCGAGGTATGGACCCTGCATCCCTCGGCCCGCCCCGCGCTGGTCGGCTGGATCAAGGAACTGGCCAAGGACGGCCGCCCCCTCGTACGCACCCGCGCCGCCGCTGCCACCGCGCTGCTGGCCACCGCGGACCTGCCCTCGGCCTTGGCCCTGCTCATCGAGCCCTGGGCCGACGCAAAGAACTCCAACGCCTGGCTGACGGCGGCCAACGCCCTCACCCTTTCGGTCCTGCTGCACGTACCCACCGTGCCGGCGATCCTGCACGGCTGGTGCACCGGCGACCAGGCGAGCCGTCGCTGGACAGCTCTCAGGGCCTACGGCCTGCTGGGCCCCGTCCACCACCAGGAGGCGCTGCGGGCGCTGCTCGACGCGGCACAGCAGAGCTGGGCCGACGAGGAACAGGAGGACGAGGAGGAGGCACAGCTCGCCGACGCCCTGGAGTTGCTGCTCCTCGCCGTACAAGGCCCAGTACTCGACGCCTTGGCCCAGCGGACCGTCGACGGTCACGCGGTGCGCGCACACGCGTTGCTCGCGTTCGTGCACGCCTGTGAGCAATGGGACGACGACACCGGACGACCACTGGTCCTCGACTGGTACGCGAGGGCCACGACGGACGGCTCCAAGGAGGACGAGCATCTCGCCACGTTGTGGCGCACCGCGCTCAACGAGCGTGCACGCACCTCCCAGGCACTGGACGTCCTGCGCTCCTGGGTGTGCGAGGCCGACACGGACCCGTCGTCGGAGAGCGCACTGGCCGCACTCCTCCCCGCCCTCGCGACCACCGCCACCGACCGTCGGCGCATCAGCCATCTGCTGCGCACGGTGCACAACGCCGACGGCAGCGTGCCGCAGGTGGCCGAGCGGCTGCTGGCAGCGGTCTCCACACACCCACAGATCAGCGAGTAAGGAAGCCGGTCATGGAAGACACCCGACCACACCCCGACGAGCCCGAACGGCCCGAGCAGCCCCGCTCCGACGAGCCGGACTGGATCGAACAATCCCCGTCGCCGACGGCTCGGGGCCAGACCCCCGACCCCGTGCTCAGGGTGTGGCAACTGCCCCGCTTCCAACTCGGCGGACGGCGCTTCTCAGGACGCATCGACCACGCGCTGGTGTTCGTGACCCGGAAGGGCAAGTACGAGACCTTCATGCCTCCGAAGCGCCCGGTCAGCACCAGAAGGTACGTGGCGCTGTACGAAGTGGACACGGACCCGCATTCCTTCGCCCTGCGGCTCGAACTGCCCAGCACGGTGGACAGCTTCGAGTTCGAGGCAGCCGTCGATGTCACGTGGCGCGTCACCCGCCCGGACAGCTTCGTGGCCAGCCAGGAGCGTGACGTGCCGGCCCTCCTCACCCGAAGGCTGTTGCCGCTGTTGCGTGCGGCGGGACGTGATCACACCATCAACGCGAGTGCGGACGCCGAGTCGGCCGTACAACAGGCGGTGGACGCGGCTGGAGCCATCGGTGAGGCCGAGGGCCTGCAGGTCTCCTGTTCCGTACGCGTACGACGTGACGCCGCCGAACGGGTGCTGCAGGAGCGGCTGCGGACCGCGCGCCACGAGGTGATGGCCGCCCGGCCGGAGTACGAGGCAGCCGCAGCACGCGATCAGCACAATCGGCGGCTCATGGCCGACCAGGTCACGTTCTACACCGAGCTCCTGGCCAAGGGGGGAACCGCTGCCCTGGCGCTGCACCTGGCCGAGCACCGCGACGACACCCGCCTCGTCCTTGAGCACCTCCGTGCCGACCAGTCGGAGCTGGCACAGAGCCAACTCCAGTTGATCAAACAGGTACTGGAGAGCAAGGAGCTGGAAAGCTACGAGCTGGAGGTACCGCACCAACTGATCGCGCAGCGCATGGCAGCCATCCTGGAGCCGACCGACACCCCGCAGCGCGGCGCCCCCTCGTCGACGCCGCAACTGTCGGAGCGCCCGGAACTGCCGGAGCAGCCGACATGACCACGGCGGCTGCGGCCGTACAAGGTCCTGACTTCAGTGCGGGCGCTCAGCTCTTGGCCGACCTCCGCAACGAGATCACCCGCGCGGACACCAAAGCGACCGTGCTCGCCGGTGTCCTGAGCATGTCGGCCGGGTTACTGGGCGGGCTGCTGACAAGCAGCCGGTGGAACCCCACCGTCCTCACCGGCCACGCGGGAGCCTTGTGGTGGACGGGGCTGCTCGCCCATGCCATCGCGCAGCTCGCGTTGCTGCTCGCCGTGATGCCCCGCTACCGCAGGAGCCGGTGGCGGCCCGGCGTACCCCTGACCTACTTCGGCGACATACACCGCGCCTCTCGGTCCGGCCGACTTGGCACGGCCCTCACCGACACCGGGCAGGCCACCGCCGACGGCCTGCTCACCGCCCTGGCCGAGACCAGCCGCATCGTGGTCCACAAGCACCTGTGGATACGTGCGGGCCTCATCGCCTTCGGTTGTGCCTCGCTGCTCCTGCCCGGAGCTCTTCTCGTCAACTGATCTTCGCCCCTGGAAGGAGCGCTCATGTCCCCACCCCACGAACCCGAGAGGCCCGACCCGGACGAGTTGGCGTTCCGAAAGGGGCGAATACACATCGCGGCCCGCCAGCGTCACGCGGACGCCTTCGCTGTGGGCAGGGTGCTCCTCCACCTCCCCGAGGTGCTCATCAGCACAGCTTTGATCTTCACTCTGTCGTACGTCCTCGACGCCCTCATCCGCGTCCCCTGGTGGCTCCCTCTCTCCTGCTGGGGACTGAGCGGAGCCCTGGTCTTCCACCGCCCGAGCGAGCGCGCCATGGCCCGCTGGTTCTTCGGTCTCCGCCATCCCACTCCGGAGGAGCAGCGGCAGCTGTCACCGATCTGGCGTGAGGTGACGGCTCGGGCCGGGGTGAACGGCGACGCCTACCAGTTGTGGGTCGAGGAGAGCGACGACATCAACGCCATGGCAGCCGCAGGGCACATAGTCGGAGTCACCAGCCACTCGCTGAGGACACTGCCCTCGGGACAGCTCGGGAGCGTACTGGCTCATGAACTCGGGCACCACACGCGCGGGCACGCGTGGGCCTCGCTGCTCACCTACTGGTACGCCCTGCCCGCACGACTCGCCTGGTGGCTGCTGCGCCTGCTGTTCTCCCATGCCGACCGGCTCTCCACCATGGCCAAGGCGATAGTGGTCGCTCTGCTGTGTGCCATCGTGCTCGCCGCCGCAACCGCCACCTACGGTCTGGTGTTCCTCCCTCTCGCCACTCCCTACTTGTTGGCGGCCGTCGCCCGCCGGGCAGAGCTCCGCGCCGATCGGCACGCCGCCGCGCTCGGCTTCGCTCAGCAGCTCATGACGGTGCTTCGCAAAGAGCACGACAGCCAGGAGTCCGAGCGTGCCGCAGCGGCGGCACTGGGCTCACCGCTCCAGGCACCAAGCCTGGCGACCCGGCTGCTCGCCTCGCATCCCGATCTGCACACCCGGCTCTACCACCTCCAGGCCACTCTGGACGCGCGCCGCTGAACGCCGAAGGGCGGCCACCCCGTACGAAACGGAGTGGCCGCCCTTCAACAGACGTAGGCCTTACTGGTTGTACGGCCCGTAGTCGTAGTCCTCCAGCGGCACGGCCTGGCCCGAACCCGTCCCGAAGGGCGAGTAGTCGATGTCGTCGTAGCCGACGGCCGAGTACATCGCGGCCTTGGCCTCTTCGGTGGGCTCGACCCGGATGTTGCGGTAGCGGGAAAGACCCGTACCGGCCGGGATGAGCTTACCGATGATGACGTTCTCCTTGAGGCCGATGAGGCTGTCGGACTTGGCGTTGATCGCCGCGTCCGTCAGGACTCGGGTCGTCTCCTGGAAGGAGGCGGCCGACAGCCAGGATTCCGTCGCCAGCGAGGCCTTGGTGATACCCATCAGCTGCGGACGGCCGGAGGCGGGGTGACCGCCCTCGGTGACCACACGACGGTTCTCGGTCTCGAACTTCGAGCGCTCGACGAGCTCGCCCGGCAGCAGCTCCGCGTCGCCGGACTCGATGATCGTCACGCGGCGCAGCATCTGCCGGATGATGATCTCGATGTGCTTGTCGTGGATCGACACGCCCTGGCTGTTGTAGACCTTCTGGACTTCGCCGACCAGGTGGACCTGGACCGCGCGCTGACCGAGGATCCGCAGCACGTCGTGCGGGTTGGTGGCACCGAAGGTGAGCTTCTGGCCCACCTCGACGTGGTCACCCTCGCGGACCAGGACCTTGGCGCGCTTCGAGATCGGGAACGCCGTCTCGTCGCTGCCGTCGTCCGGGGTGACGACGATCTTCTTCGTCTTCTCGGTCTCCTCGATGCGGACACGGCCCGCGGCCTCGGAGATCGGGGCGACACCCTTCGGCGTACGAGCCTCGAAGAGCTCGACGACACGGGGCAGACCCTGGGTGATGTCGTCACCGGCCACACCACCGGTGTGGAAGGTACGCATGGTGAGCTGCGTACCCGGCTCACCGATGGACTGGGCGGCGATGATGCCGACCGCCTCACCGATGTCGACCAGCTTGCCGGTGGCGAGCGAACGGCCGTAGCAGAAGGCACAGGTGCCGACCGCCGACTCACAGGTCAGGACCGAGCGGGTCTTGACCTCCTCGACGCCGTTGGCGACCAGGGCGTCGATGAGGACGTCACCGAGGTCGACGTTGGCCGGCGCGATGACCTTGCCGTCGATGACGACGTCCTCGGCCAGCATGCGGGCGTACACCGAGGTCTCGACGTTCTCCGTCTTGCGGAGCACACCGTCCTCGCCCTTGACCGCGATCTTCAGCTTCAGACCGCGCTCGGTGCCACAGTCCTCCTCGCGAATGATGACGTCCTGCGAGACGTCGACCAGACGACGGGTGAGGTAACCGGAGTCGGCGGTACGGAGAGCCGTGTCCGCCAGACCCTTACGGGCACCGTGGGTGGAGATGAAGTACTCAAGAACGGTCAGGCCCTCACGGAACGAGGCCTTGATCGGACGCGGGATCGTCTCGTTCTTCGCGTTCGACACCAGACCACGCATACCGGCGATCTGACGCATCTGCATCATGTTTCCTCGGGCACCCGAGTCAACCATCATGAAGATGGGGTTCGTCTTCGGGAAGTTCGCGTTCATCGCCTCGGCAACCTCGTTGGTCGCCTTGGTCCAGATCGCGATGAGCTCCTGCGTGCGCTCGTCCTTGGTGATCAGACCGCGCTCGTACTGCTTCTGGACCTTCTCGTCCTGCGCCTCGTAGCCCGCGACGATCTCCTTCTTGGCCGCGGGGACCACGACGTCGGAGATGGCCACGGTGACGCCGGAACGAGTCGCCCAGTAGAAGCCCGCTGCCTTCAGGTTGTCGAGCGTCGCCGCCACGATGACCTTGGGGTAGCGCTCGGCGAGGTCGTTGACGATCTCGGAGAGCTGCTTCTTGCCGACGGAGTAGTCGACGAAGGGGTAGTCCTCGGGCAGCAGCTCGTTGAAGAGTGCGCGGCCCAGGGACGTACGCAGCCGGAAGCTGTCGCCCTGCTGGTAGGCACGCTCGCCCTCGAAGTCCTCACCCTCGGCGCTGACCGGCGGGGTCCAGCCGCGCGGCGGGATGGTGCCCACCGGGAAGCGGATGTCGACGGTCGACTGCAGCGCGAGCTCACCGGCGTCGAACGCCATGATCGCCTCGGCCGTGGAGCCGAACGCGCGGCCCTCGCCCTTGGTGTCACGCAGCTCACCGTCGGTGGTCAGGAAGAACAGACCGAGCACCATGTCCTGGGTCGGCATGGTGACGGGACGACCGTCGGCCGGCTTCAGGATGTTGTTCGAGGACAGCATCAGGATGCGGGCCTCGGCCTGCGCCTCCGCGGAGAGCGGCAGGTGGACGGCCATCTGGTCACCGTCGAAGTCCGCGTTGAACGCGGTGCAGACGAGCGGGTGGATCTGGATGGCCTTGCCCTCGACCAGCTGCGGCTCGAAGGCCTGGATGCCGAGGCGGTGCAGCGTGGGCGCACGGTTCAGCAGAACCGGGTGCTCGGCGAT
Organism: Streptomyces sp. NPDC050732; assembly: GCF_040654255.1. Lineage (NCBI taxonomy): Bacteria > Bacillati > Actinomycetota > Actinomycetes > Kitasatosporales > Streptomycetaceae > Streptomyces > Streptomyces sp. NPDC050732. The sequence continues at coordinate 91,551 of NZ_JBFAHP010000020.1, read as the reverse complement.
GACCTCTTCGAGGACGTCGTACACGACCGTGCGGCCGCGCTCGACCATCCGCTTGGCGCTCTTGATGTTCTGCGCGTGGTTCAGGTCGACCAGGCGCTTCATCACGAACGGCTTGAAGAGCTCCAGCGCCATGGCCTTGGGCAGACCACACTGGTGCAGCTTCAGCTGCGGACCGACGACGATCACGGAACGCGCGGAGTAGTCCACACGCTTGCCGAGCAGGTTCTGACGGAATCGACCCTGCTTGCCCTTCAGCATGTCGCTGAGGGACTTCAGCGGACGGTTGCCGGGGCCCGTCACCGGGCGACCACGACGGCCGTTGTCGAAGAGGGCGTCGACCGCCTCCTGGAGCATGCGCTTCTCGTTGTTCACGATGATCTCGGGCGCACCGAGATCGAGAAGGCGCTTCAGGCGGTTGTTGCGGTTGATCACGCGGCGGTACAGGTCGTTCAGGTCGGAGGTCGCGAAGCGGCCACCGTCCAGCTGCACCATCGGACGCAGGTCCGGCGGGATGACCGGCACGCAGTCGAGCACCATGCCCTTGGGGCTGTTGCTGGTCTGCAGGAACGCGGAGACGACCTTGAGGCGCTTGAGCGCACGGGTCTTCTTCTGGCCCTTGCCGGTACGGATGATCTCGCGGAGGCGCTCGGCCTCCTCGTCGAGGTCGAAGGACTCCAGGCGCTTCTGCAGGGCAGCGGCACCCATGGAGCCGTCGAAGTACGTGCCGAAGCGGTCACGCAGCTCGCGGTAGAGCAGTTCGTCGCCCTCCAGGTCCTGGACCTTGAGGTTCTTGAACCGGTTCCACACCTCGTCGAGACGGTCGATCTCGCGCTGCGCACGGTCGCGCAGCTGCTTCATCTCACGCTCGGCGCCCTCGCGCACCTTGCGGCGCACGTCGGCCTTGGCACCCTCGGCCTCAAGCTCGGCCAGGTCGGTCTCAAGCTTCTTGGCGCGGGCCTCCAGGTCGGAGTCGCGACGGTTCTCGATCTGCTGACGCTCTACGGAGACGTGCGCCTCCAGGGACGGCAGGTCGCGCGTACGGCGCTCCTCGTCCACGAACGTGATCATGTACGCCGCGAAGTAGATGACCTTCTCAAGGTCCTTCGGGGCGAGGTCGAGGAGGTAGCCCAGGCGCGACGGGACGCCCTTGAAGTACCAGATGTGCGTGACGGGCGCGGCCAGCTCAATGTGGCCCATCCGCTCACGGCGCACCTTGGCGCGAGTGACCTCGACGCCGCAGCGCTCACAGATGATGCCCTTGAAGCGGACACGCTTGTACTTACCGCAGTAGCACTCCCAGTCCCGGGTCGGACCGAAGATCTTCTCGCAGAAGAGTCCGTCCTTCTCGGGCTTGAGGGTGCGGTAGTTGATGGTCTCCGGCTTCTTGACCTCGCCGTGGGACCACTGTCGGATGTCGTCCGCGGTGGCAAGGCCGATCCGCAGCTCGTCGAAGAAGTTGACGTCGAGCACTTTGTCGTCAATCCCTCTTTCGGGGTCGAGTCTCAATCATGGTCTGTACGGGTCCGGGGCAGGGCCGGGGCCTCACGAGGAGGCCCCGGCCAGACCCGTCAGACCTCTTCGACGCTGCTCGGCTCGCGCCGGGACAGGTCGATGCCGAGCTCCTCCGCCGCGCGGAAGACGTCCTCGTCGGTGTCGCGCATCTCGATGGACATGCCGTCCGAGGACAGCACCTCCACGTTGAGGCAGAGCGACTGCATTTCCTTGATGAGCACCTTGAAGGACTCGGGAATGCCGGGCTCGGGGATGTTCTCGCCCTTGACGATGGCCTCGTAGACCTTCACGCGGCCGGTCACGTCGTCGGACTTGATCGTCAGCAGCTCCTGGAGGGCGTAAGCGGCGCCGTATGCCTCCAGCGCCCACACCTCCATCTCACCGAAGCGCTGGCCACCGAACTGAGCCTTACCACCCAGCGGCTGCTGGGTGATCATCGAGTACGGGCCGGTCGAACGCGCGTGCAGCTTGTCGTCGACCAGGTGGTGCAGCTTGAGGATGTACATGTACCCGACCGAGATCGGGTCCGGGAACGGCTCACCGGAGCGGCCGTCGAACAGCTGCGCCTTGCCGGACGGGAGCACCATGCGCTCGCCGTCGCGGTTCGGGATGGTGTGCTGCAGCAGACCGGCGAGCTCGTCCTCACGCGCACCGTCGAAGACGGGGGTGGCGACGTTCGTACCGGGCTCGACCTTGTCGGCGCCGATGGCCTGCAGGCGCTGCGCCCACTCGTCCGCGAGACCGGAGACGTCCCAGCCGCGGCTGGCGAGCCAGCCGAGGTGGATCTCCAGGACCTGTCCCGGGTTCATTCGGGACGGCACACCCAGCGGGTTGAGGATGATGTCGACCGGGGTGCCGTCCTCCAGGAACGGCATGTCCTCGATCGGCAGGATCTTCGAGATGACGCCCTTGTTGCCGTGGCGGCCTGCGAGCTTGTCACCGTCCGTGATCTTGCGCTTCTGCGCCACGTAGACACGAACCAGCTGGTTCACGCCCGGCGGCAGCTCGTCGCCCTCTTCACGGTCGAAGACGCGGACGCCGATGACCTTGCCGATCTCGCCGTGCGGCACCTTCAGGGAGGTGTCACGGACCTCGCGCGCCTTCTCACCGAAGATCGCGCGGAGCAGGCGCTCCTCGGGCGTCAGCTCGGTCTCACCCTTGGGCGTGACCTTGCCGACGAGGATGTCGCCGGCGACGACCTCGGCACCGATACGGATGATGCCGCGCTCGTCGAGGTCGGCGAGGACCTCCTCGGAGACGTTCGGGATGTCCCGGGTGATCTCCTCCGGGCCGAGCTTGGTGTCACGGGCGTCGACCTCGTGCTCCTCGATGTGGATCGAGGAGAGGACGTCGTCCTGCACGAGGCGCTGCGACAGGATGATCGCGTCCTCGTAGTTGTGACCCTCCCACGGCATGAACGCGACGAGCAGGTTCTTGCCGAGGGCCATCTCGCCCTCTTCGGTCGCGGGGCCGTCGGCCAGGACCTGGCCCTCGATCACGCGGGCGCCCTCGTCGACGACAACCTTCTGGTTGACGGAGGTGCCCTGGTTCGACCGGGAGAACTTGGCGATGCGGTACGTGGTGTACGTGCCGTCGTCGTTGGTGACCGTGACGTAGTCCGCGGAGACCTCCTGGACCACACCCGCCTTCTCGGCCTTGATCACGTCACCGGCGTCGACCGCGCAGCGGTACTCCATGCCGGTGCCGACGAGGGGGGCCTCGGCGGTGATCAGCGGCACGGCCTGACGCATCATGTTCGCGCCCATGAGGGCACGGTTGGCGTCGTCGTGCTCAAGGAACGGGATCATCGCGGTCGCGACCGACACCATCTGGCGCGGCGAGACGTCCATGTAGTCGACGTCCGTGCCGGGCACGTAGTCGATCTCTCCGCCACGGCGGCGGATCAGGACGCGGGCCTCGGCGAAGTGGAGGTCGTCCGTCAGCGGCGCGTTGGCCTGCGCGATGACGAAGCGGTCCTCCTCGTCGGCCGTGAGGTAGTCGACGTCGTCGGTGACCTGGCCCTCGACGACCTTGCGGTACGGCGTCTCGACGAAGCCGAACGCGTTCACACGGCCGTAGGAGGCCAGCGAACCGATCAGACCAATGTTGGGACCCTCAGGCGTCTCAATGGGGCACATGCGGCCGTAGTGAGACGGGTGCACGTCACGGACCTCGAAGCCGGCCCGCTCACGGGAGAGACCACCCGGGCCGAGCGCCGACAGACGGCGCTTGTGGGTGAGACCCGACAGCGGGTTGTTCTGGTCCATGAACTGCGACAGCTGCGAGGTGCCGAAGAATTCCTTGATCGACGCCACGACCGGGCGGATGTTGATCAGGGTCTGCGGCGTGATCGCCTCGACGTCCTGGGTCGTCATGCGCTCGCGGACGACGCGCTCCATACGAGCCAGACCCGTGCGGACCTGGTTCTGGATGAGCTCGCCGACGTTGCGCAGACGACGGTTGCCGAAGTGGTCGATGTCGTCGGTCTCGACGACGATCGACGTGCCGCTGTCGCCAACGGTCTCGGTCTCACCGGCGTGCAGCTTCACCAGGTACTTGATCGAGGCGATGATGTCCTCGACCGTGAGGATGCCCGCGTCGAGCGGAGCGTCCGCACCCAGCTTCTTGTTGACCTTGTAGCGGCCGACCTTCGCGAGGTCGTAGCGCTTGGGGTTGAAGTAGAGGTTCTCAAGCAGGGTCTGAGCGGCCTCACGGGTCGGCGGCTCGCCCGGACGGAGCTTGCGGTAGATGTCGAGCAGCGCGTCGTCCTGGCCCTGGGTGTGGTCCTTCTCCAGGGTGGCGCGCATGGACTCGTACTCGCCGAACTCCTCAAGGATCTGCTCGGTCGTCCAACCGAGAGCCTTGAGCAGAACGGTGACCGACTGCTTGCGCTTGCGGTCGATGCGCACACCGACCATGTCGCGCTTGTCGATCTCCATCTCCAGCCAGGCACCCCGGGACGGGATGATCTTGGCGGAGAAGATGTCCTTGTCGGACGTCTTGTCGATCGAGGAATCGAAGTAGACACCCGGCGAACGGACCAGCTGCGACACGACGACACGCTCGGTGCCGTTGATGACGAAGGTGCCCTTGTTGGTCATGAGCGGGAAGTCGCCCATGAAGACCGTCTGGGACTTGATCTCGCCGGTCTCGTTGTTGGTGAACTCGGCCGTGACGAAGAGCGGGGCGGCGAACGTGAAGTCGCGCTCCTTGCACTCGTCGATCGAGTTCTTGGGGGGCTCGAAGCGGTGGTCGCGGAACGTCAGGGACATCGACCCGGAGAAGTCCTCGATCGGGGAGATCTCCTCGAAGATCTCCTCCAGACCGGACTTGGTGGGGACGTCCTGTCCGCTTTCCAGAGCCGCCTCGACACGAGCCTTCCACGCGTCATTGCCGAGCAGCCAGTCAAAGCTCTCGGTCTGCAGCGCAAGAAGGTTCGGAACCTCGAGGGGCTCCTTGATCTTTGCAAAGGAGATGCGCAGCGGGGCGGTGCTGGCGCCGTTGTTCGTATTCGCGGTCGAGGCAGTGCGCGAGGCGGCCAAGAGGGGGTCCTTCCGAGGGCTCGGACTCACTACGCGCGTACCGGTCCCAGGCTGGACACAGAGACAGACCTTCCTGATCTGGCTGTTTGGCCAGGTCAGAGAAGATTCAATCCACGGTGCTCAAGCATGGGCATGCCCCTGGTGACGGGCAGGAGGCAGCTAACAGGCAGCGCAAAGGGTCAGTGTAGCCAGTTGGCCCACTGATGTCCAGTGCGGGTTCTGGGAGACCCTCGTTGTTCTCAACCCCTGCTGCAAGCCACGCCCTCGATGCACATCGATACTGCCCTCTTTGCCGCCGATCCATGCCTCGGATCCGGATCGTTGTGACGACGCGTCCTGAGAATTGCGCGCTGCGTGCGGTTCGTCAAGGCCCCCCTGCCCAGACGTCGCCCTGGGACACTCACCGTCACGGGCTGTCCCGAGGCACAACGAAGATCACCATACTCGCCGGGACCGACATCGCAAGGCGCCCTCACACGCGTGCCCGGGAACGCCGAAAGGCGACCACCCACATGGGTGATCGCCTTAGGCGTCCCGCGCGTTACAGCGTTTCCGCCGTACGTGCGGTGAAGAGAGTCAGACGACTCGTGAGGTCACTTGACCTCGACGGAGGCGCCGGCGCCCTTGAGGGCCTCGGCGGCCTTCTCAGCGGCGTCCTTGGCGACCTTCTCGAGGACCGGCTTCGGGGTGCCGTCGACGAGGTCCTTGGCCTCCTTGAGACCCAGCGAGGTCAGCTCACGCACGACCTTGATGACCTGGATCTTCTTCTCGCCGGCGCCGGTGAGGATGACGTCGAACTCGTCCTGCTCGGCCTCGGCCTCGGCCGGAGCGGCAGCGCCACCCTGGACGGCAACGGCGGCCGGAGCGGCGGCGGTGACGTCGAACTTCTCCTCGAAGGCCTTCACGAACTCGGAGAGCTCGATGAGGGTCATGCCTTCGAACTGCTCAAGCAGGTCGTCCTGGGACAGCTTCGCCATGATGGCGTCCTTCCACTAATTCGGCTGGTGCCGTGTGTACATGGAGGCGGGCGTACGTTGGGCCCGCTGTGACCGTCGCCTCAGGCGGCGGTCAGTGTGCGAGCCGAATTACTCGGCACCGCCCTGCTCGGCCTTCTTGGCACGAAGCGCCTCCGCGGTGCGGACGAACTTCGAGGGAAGCGCCTGGAAGAGCGCGGCAGCCTGGGACTGCTTGCCCTTCATGGCGCCCGCCAGCTTGGCGAGCAGAACCTCGCGGGACTCGAGGTCCGCGAGCTTCTTGAACTCATCGGCGGACAGCGCCTTGCCATCAAGGACACCGCCCTTGATGACGAGGTTCGGGTTGTCCTTGGCGAAGTCACGAAGACCCTTCGCCGACTCCACCGGGTCACCGGTGACGAAGGCAACCGCCGTCGGACCCGTGAACAGGTCGTCGAGCGTGTTGATCCCGGCCTCGTTGGCCGCGATCTTGGTCAGCGTGTTCTTCACCACGGCGTACTCGGAGTTTTCACCGAGAGAACGGCGCAGCTGCTTGAGCTGGGCCACGGTGAGACCCCGGTACTCGGTCAGCACGGCGGCGTTCGAGCTGCGGAACTTGTCCGTGAGCTCGGCTACCGCGGCAGCCTTGTCGGGCGTCGGCATAGAGCGTCGGCCTCCTTCCGGGTGATGAGGACCGCTCAGAAGGGGCCGACAAAACGAAACGCCCCGGCGCAGGCGCACGGGGCGTGAGCTCGACCGGATCACATACGATCCAGGAGCACATCCACAGTCACCTGCGCGGGTCGTCCGCCGTTTCAGCGGATCCTTCGGCCGCCGCACCCTCTTGCGAGAACACGGCAACGACCAGCGGTCTTTGGCTTCTGTGGAAGAGTACGCGAACGGGTCCGCGTCAGGCAAATCCGGCGGCAGCCGTCAGCCCTGGAGGCCCTTCATCTCCTTGGAGAGGTCCATGACCTGCGCCTTCGGCGGGGCCTCGACGTTCACCGGCTTGTTGTAGTCGAGGAAGGTGATGGTCATGTCGAGGCGGCCCTTGTCACCCTTGCCGCGGGCGCGGAACTGCTTGGTGTGGTCCTCGCCGTCGACCCACATGTCCATCGTGAGCTTCTCGACGCCCATGTCCTCGTACTGCTTGATGCTCTTCTCGCGGCGCTTCTTGGTGGCCGCGTCCTCGTCCGCGACGAGCTTGCGCATCTGGTCCAGCGTGACCGTGCCCGTGTAGTGGGTCGTCTCCACGCCGCCGACGGACTCGCTGCCGACCTTCTTCAGGTCCTTGGAGCCGGTCAGGAGCGTGGACTGGTCGGCCGGGTTGTTGTCGGCCTGCGCCGAGGCGGAGGTGGCGGCGGACTTGCCGCCCGCCTTCTCCATGGCCTTGGCGTCGAACTTGATCCAGCTCTTGCCGTCCATCTCCTTCGCGGCCGCCTTGCCGCCGCCGAGGTAGATCCCGCCGTCGACGTAGCGCAGTTCCATCTTCTCCGGGCCCTGGTCGGGCGCCGACATCTTCATCTGCATGGCGAGCGGCTTGGTGCTCATCGCCGCGTCGGCCTGGACCCGCCCGTCGCCCGGGACGGTGCCCTTCATCCGGAACGTGAACGAGGTGAGGTCCTCGGTCTTGTCCGCGGCCTTCTTCACGGCCGCCGCGGGCGCCATGTCCTCCCCCGCCTTGTCGGACTTCTCCGACCCGCAGCCGACCGCGCCGCCGGCGAGCAGCACGGCCGCCAGCGCGGCACCCGCGGTTCTCTTGCGACCCATACGTACGGAAATACTCATGACCCCACCCCTAGGAACACATGATCGACTTATGCGCTGATTGCAGAGAGTACCCGAGGGGTGGGGGCCGGAGCTCACGGGTTATGCCGCGGGCTGCCTGTTCAGCAGGTCCTTGAAGCTCATGGTGTCCGAGGCGGGGGGCTTCTCGACGGAGAGCGGGGTGCCGTAGTCGCTGTAGTAGGCCGTCTGCTCGAAGGGGCCGTTCTTCGTGTCGGCCTTCTCGACCTTCTTGACCAGCAGGTCGTCCTCGTTGACCCAGATGTCGATAGTCTCGGTGCTGATGCCGGCCTGCTCGAACTGCTTCTCCAGCTCGGACAGCTGGTCCTTGTCCAGGTCCGCGCTCCTGGCGGTGAAGTCCGCCATGTCGACCTTGCCGGAGTAGTGGGTCGTCTGCGTGCCGCGGACCTTCTCCTCGCCGACGCGCTTCACGTCACCGGAGGCCAGCAGCATCTTCACCGACTGGTTCGGCGTGCTGTTCTGCATCTGGTCCTGGAAGGCCTGGCCGGCGGCGCCGCTCATCTCGGCGAGCGTGTCGTAGTCGTACTCCAGCCAGTGCTTGCCGCCGCCCGCCTGGGCCGCGAACTTGTCGCCCATGTTCGCGTAGAAGCCGTTCTTCAGATAGCGGTAGTCGAGCTTCGTCTGGCCCAGCTGCCGCATCTGCTGGGCCTGCGAGCCGCCCGTGAAGGTCACCGTCACATTGCCCGTGATCCCGTCGGACCAGCCCATGACGCCCTTCATGTCCATGGACGTGAGCGTGCCCATGGTGGTCGAGCCGTCGATCCGGGCGGTGTCCGCCTTGTCGGTCGACTTCTCGACCGTGCGCAGGGCGGCTATCGGGCTCAGATTGATGCCGCCCTTGTCGCCGCCGTCGGCCTTGTCCGAGGAGTCCCCCGAGCCGCAGGCCGAGAGACCCGTCAGCGCGGCGACCACCGCGATCGACAGACCGGTCCGGCGCATGATCGTGCTGTTCATGTTGTCCCACCCCTTGGCGTTCATGGTGTGCACGCTAACGCAGGCCTCTGACAGACGTATCCGAAAGGCCCGTACACAAACAGGACGGGCCCCGCACCTCGAAAGGTTGCGGGGCCCGTCCACAGAACGCGTACGCGACGCGGCTGCCGTCAGTTTCAGACGGCGGCCGGGTCCTCCTCGGTGAGGAGGTTGCGGGTGCGGTTCGAGTCGAGCGGAATGCCGGGGCCCATCGTGGTGGTGATGGCGGCCTTCTTGATGTAGCGACCCTTGGCGGCCGACGGCTTCAGACGGAGGATCTCCTCCAGGGCCGCGGCGTAGTTCTCCACCAGCTTGGTGTCGTCGAAGGACACCTTGCCGATGATGAAGTGCAGGTTCGAGTGCTTGTCGACGCGGAACTCGATCTTGCCGCCCTTGATGTCGTTGACAGCCTTCACGACGTCGGGGGTCACGGTGCCGGTCTTCGGGTTCGGCATCAGACCACGCGGACCGAGCACGCGGCCGAGGCGGCCGACCTTGCCCATGAGGTCCGGGGTGGCGACGACGGCGTCGAAGTCCAGGCGGCCCTTCGCGACCTCGTCGATCAGCTCGTCGGAGCCGACGATGTCGGCCCCAGCGGCTTCCGCGGCCGCAGCACGGTCACCGGTCGCGAAGACCAGGACCCGGGCGGTCTTGCCGGTGCCGTGCGGGAGGTTCACGGTGCCACGGACCATCTGGTCGGCCTTGCGCGGGTCGACGCCCAGACGCATGGCGACCTCGACGGTGCCGTCGAACTTGGTCGCGGAGGTCTCCTTGGCGAGACGGACGGCCTCGAGCGGGGCGTACAGCTTCTCCCGGTCGATCTTGGCGTCCGCAGCGCGGAGAGTCTTGCTGCGCTTCACTTCTGCTCCTGGTGTGTTCAGGTATGGAGTCGTGGTGCGGGCCAGCGCTTGGCCCTACCACTGGAGAAAGGTCAGACGGGGGGAGGAGTCTCAGCCCTCGACCGTGATGCCCATGGAACGGGCGGTGCCGGCGATGATCTTCGACGCGGCGTCCAGGTCGTTGGCGTTGAGGTCTTCCATCTTGGTCTGCGCGATCTCACGGATCTGCGCCTCGGTGACCTTGGCGACCTTGGTCTTGTGGGGCTCGCCGGAGCCCTTCTCGACACCAGCGGCCTTGAGGATCATCTTGGCAGCCGGCGGCGTCTTGGTGATGAAGGTGAAGGAGCGGTCTTCGTAGACCGTGATCTCCACCGGGATCACCCAGCCACGCTGCGACTCGGTCGCGGCGTTGTAGGCCTTGCAGAACTCCATGATGTTGACGCCGTGCTGGCCCAGCGCGGGGCCGACCGGCGGGGCCGGGTTGGCGGCACCAGCCTGGATCTGGAGCTTGATAAGCCCCGTGACCTTCTTCTTCTTGGGAGGCATAGCTCTCTCCGGGTCCTAGTGAGAGTTTTCAGCCGGCCATCCGGTCATCCGGATGGAGGCATACCGCACAACGATAACGGGTATAGTCGCGCGGCTAAAAACCGAGCAGGTCAGACCGGCTTTGGCAGCCCGTCTGACCTGGTCGGAGGTGTGTGTTCCAGAGGAAGCTCAGGAAGCCGCGAAGGCTAGTTCTTCTGGATCTGGTCGAAGCTGAGCTCGACCGGAGTCTCGCGGCCGAAGATCTCGACGAGGCCCTTGACCTTCTTCGAGTCGGCGTTGATCTCGTTGATCGTGGCCTGCAGCGTCGCGAACGGGCCGTCGGTGACGGTGACCGAGTCGCCCACCTCGAAGTCCAGGACCTGGACCTCGACCTTGCGGGCCGGAGCCGGCTTGCCCTCGGCCTCGGCGGCCTCGCGGGCGGCCTTCTCCTCGGCCTCCGGGGCGAGCATCTTGACGATCTCGTCCAGGGTCAGCGGGTACGGGTCGTAGGCGTTGCCCACGAAGCCGGTGACACCGGGGGTGTTGCGGACGACGCCCCACGACTCGTTCGTCAGGTCCATGCGCACCAGCACGTAGCCGGGGAGCTTGTTCTGGCGGATCGTCTTGCGCTCGCCGTTCTTGATCTGGGCGACCTCTTCCTGCGGCACCTCGGCCTGGAAGATGAAGTCCTCGACGTTGAGCGAGACGGCGCGCTGTTCGAGGTTGGTCTTCACGCGGTTCTCGTAACCGGCGTACGTGTGGATGACGTACCACTCGCCGGGGAGGGTGCGGAGCTCCTCGCGGAGGGCGACGATCGGGTCGACCGGCTCGGCCTCCTCCTCGGGCGCCTCGTCCTCGTCGATCTCGGCGTCGGCGGCAGCGGCTTCGTCCTCGTCGGACTCGGCTACGGCCTCGGCGTCGCCCTCCAGGTGGATGGCGGCCTCTTCGGCGGGCTCGCCCGCGGCGGCGTCGGCAGCGTCGGCCTGGTCCGGGTCCTCGGCGTCCGCCGCCTCGACGATGTCGAGCTGGTCCTCCACGGACTCCGCGTTCTCTCCGCGAGGCTCAACGGCATCGTTCAGGTTCGGGTCAGACACGGTGGCTGCTTCTTCCTGGATACAGAGGGGTGGAACGCGCGAAATGGGCGCCACGAACAGCGCCCTTCGCTCTCGGCTCAGCCGAAGATGTACTTGACAGCGTGGCTGAAGCCATAGTCAATCACGGTCACAAGGCCGATCATGATGACGACGAAGACAATCACCACTGTGGTGTAGGTCGTGAGCTGACTGCGAGTCGGCCAGACGACCTTGCGGAGCTCCGCGACGATCTGGCGGTAGAAGAGCGCGAGACGCCCGAAGGGGCCCTTCTTGCCGCGCTTGCCGCCCTTGCGGGACTTCTTACTCGACTCCGGCGCCTCGTCCTGGGCATCAGGCATGTCGATGGAGCCCACGGCGTCCGTCACTCGTCCTCACCTGATTCCGGGTCGTGGCCGTGCCGCGCCCGGTTGAGCCGCACGGCGGTGCAATGCAGTACGTACATGCGCACACATCCTGGCGAAGGAGTGTGTAGCAGGGCCGGAGGGACTTGAACCCCCAACCGCTGGTTTTGGAGACCAGTGCTCTACCAATTGAGCTACGACCCTTTGATTTCCCCCAACCTACCGCATCCGCCCAAGTGCACGGAGTGCGTCGAGAGGCAGCGGCCGGTGAGGGCCAACGAGCAGTGAGTGTACGTGCTCAGCGGCGCCCCGTCGAACAGAATGGGATCCGGTGCTCTTGGAAACCCGCGCGCCGGGCCCGTTCGGGGTCTGGAACGATGGGGTGATGAGCGCTGCAACTTCTCCGACCGAGCGCCGGGTGTCCGCGCGCATCGGCGCGATCTCCGAGTCCGCCACCCTCGCTGTCGACGCCAAGGCCAAGGCCCTCAAGGCCGCGGGCCGTCCAGTGATCGGCTTCGGTGCCGGCGAGCCCGACTTCCCGACGCCGGACTACATCGTCGAAGCCGCCGTCGAGGCCTGCAAGAACCCGAAGTTCCACCGCTACACGCCGGCCGGGGGCCTCCCCGAGCTCAAGGCCGCGATCGCGACGAAGACCCTGCGCGATTCGGGGTACGAGGTCGACGCTTCGCAGATCCTGGTGACCAACGGCGGCAAGCAGGCCATCTACGAGGCGTTCGCCGCGATCCTCGACCCGGGCGACGAGGTCATCGTCCCTGCGCCCTACTGGACGACGTACCCGGAGTCGATCCGTCTCGCCGGCGGTGTGCCGGTCCCGGTCGTCGCCGACGAGACCACCGGCTACCGCGTCTCCGTGGAGCAGCTGGAGGCCGCGCGCACGGAGCGCACGAAGGTCGTCCTCTTCGTGTCGCCGTCGAACCCCACGGGTGCCGTCTACAGCGAGGCCGACGCCGAGGCGATCGGCCGCTGGGCCGTCGAGCACGGCCTGTGGGTCATGACCGACGAGATCTACGAACACCTCGTCTACGGAGACGCGAAGTTCACCTCGCTCCCCGCGATCCTCCCCGAGCTGCGCGACAAGTGCATCGTGGTCAACGGCGTCGCCAAGACGTACGCGATGACCGGCTGGCGAGTGGGCTGGATCATCGGCCCGAAGGACGTCGTGAAGGCCGCGACGAACCTGCAGTCGCACGCCACGTCCAACGTGTCGAACGTCGCGCAGGCCGCCGCCCTCGCGGCCGTCTCCGGTGACCTGGTCGCCGTCGAGAAGATGCGCGAGGCCTTCGACCGGCGCCGCAGGACCATCGTGCGGATGCTCAACGACATCCAGGGCGTCGTCTGCCCCGAGCCCGAGGGCGCCTTCTACGCCTACCCGTCGGTGAAGGGCCTCATCGGCAAGGAGATCCGCGGCAAGCGCCCGCAGGACTCCGTGGAGCTGGCCGCGCTCATCCTGGAGGAGGCCGAGGTCGCGGTCGTGCCGGGCGAGGCCTTCGGGACGCCGGGTTACCTGCGTCTTTCGTACGCGCTCGGCGACGAGGACCTCGTCGAGGGCGTCTCGCGGATCCAGAAGCTGCTCGCCGAGGCCCGCGACTGACGTCCCGGTAAGTTTTCGCGCTCCACGCGCGCGTACGGGCCGTCTCCCCTCTTCGGGGAGACGGCCCGTTTCTTCGTTCGGGAGAGGGCCCGAAGGGGGAAAGCCGCTACCGGGACGCCAGGGGCGTACGGCAAGATCCTCCAATGGAGCGTGTACGAGACGTAAGAGAGCTTCCCAAGGCCCATCTGCACCTGCACTTCACCGGGTCGATGCGGCCCGCCACCCTGCTGGAGCTCGCCGACAAGTACGGCGTGCGGCTCCCGGAGGCGCTGACCGGCGCCGAGCCGCCGAAGCTGCGCGCCACGGACGAGCGCGGGTGGTTCCGCTTCCAGCGGCTCTATGACGCCGCGCGTTCCTGTCTGCGCGAGCCGGAGGACATCCGGCGCCTGGTGCGCGAGGCCGCGGAGGAGGATCTGCGGGACGGGTCGGGGTGGCTGGAGATCCAGGTCGACCCGACGTCGTACGCGCCGCGGCTCGGTGGTCTGATCCCGGCCCTGGAAATCATTCTGGACGCGGTCGAGAGCGCCTCTCGGGAGACGGGCCTCGGCATGCGCGTCCTGGTCGCCGCGAACCGCATGAAGCACCCGCTGGACGCCCGCACGCTGGCGCGGCTCGCCGTGCGGTACGCGGACCGGGGCATCGTCGGCTTCGGGCTCTCCAACGACGAGCGGCGGGGCATGGCGCGGGACTTCGACAGGGCCTTCGCGATCGCGCGGGACGGCGGTCTCCTGGCGGCGCCGCACGGCGGTGAGCTGACGGGGCCGGCGTCGGTGCGGGACTGCCTGGACGACCTGGACGCGACGCGGATCGGGCACGGGGTGCGGGCCGCCGAGGACCCGCGGCTCCTGAAGCGGCTCGCGGACCGGGGCGTGACGTGCGAGGTGTGCCCGGCGTCCAATGTGGCCCTGGGGGTCTACGAGAAGCCGGAGGACGTTCCTCTGCGCACGCTGTTCGAGGCCGGGGTGCCGATAGCGCTCGGCGCCGACGACCCGCTGCTCTTCGGGTCACGGCTGGCCGCGCAGTACGAGATCGCGCGGCGGGACCACGGGTTCTCCGACGCCGAACTGGCCGAGCTGGCACGGCAGTCGGTCCGCGGCTCGGCCGCGCCCGCCGACGTACAGGACAAGCTGCTGGCCGGGATCGACGACTGGCTGACCGCCCCTACAGGCTGACGCCCACCGTCACCGGTTCGTTGACCAGCGTGACCCCGAAGGCGTCGTGCACCCCGGCGACGACTTCGCGGGCCAGGGCGAGGAGGTCCTCGGTGGTCGCGCCGCCGCGGTTGGTGAGGGCGAGGGTGTGCTTGGTGGAGATCCGGGCGCGGCCCTCTCCGTAGCCCTTGGTGAAGCCGGCCTTGTCGATGAGCCAGGCGGCGGAGGTCTTCACGCGGCCGTCGCCCGTCGGGAAGGCGGGCGGGGTGATGTCCGGGCCGAGGCGTTCCGTCACGCGCGCGTGGAAGGCGGCGAACTCCTCCTCGGTGAGGATCGGGTTGGTGAAGAAGGAGCCTGCCGACCAGCTGTCGTGGTCCTCGGGGGCGAGAACCATGCCCTTGCCCGCGCGGAGCTTCAGGACGGTCTCCCTGGCCACCGCGGCGGGGACCCGGTCGCCCGCCTCGACACCGAGGGTGCGCGCCGTCTCCGGGTACTTGATGGGGGCGCTCATCCCCTGCGCGTCCTCAAGCTCGAAGCGGACCCGCAGCACCACGAACCGGTCGGAGTCGGCCTTGAAACGACTGTGACGGTACGAGAAGTCGCACTCGGCGTTCGTCATCACGACCGTTTCCTGTGTCTTCCGGTCGTACGCGATCACTTCGGTGATGGTGGACGAGACTTCCTGGCCGTACGCCCCCACGTTCTGGATCGGGGTCGCGCCCGCGGAGCCGGGGATCCCTGCGAGGCACTCGATGCCCGCGAGACCGGCCTCGACGGTGCGCGCGACGGCGTCGGTCCAGATCTCGCCTGCCGCCAGCTCCAGCTTCGTACCGTCGAGTGCGAAGCCCCGGGTGGCGATGCGGAGGGCGGTGCCGTCGAAGCCCTTGTCGCCGATGACGAGGTTCGAGCCGCCGCCGATCAGCAGCAGCGGCGTTCCGGAGTCGTCGGCCTCCCGGACGGCGGCGATCACCTCGGCGTCGGTCGTCGCGGTGATCAGACGGGTCGCGGGACCGCCGAGCCGGAAGGTGGTCAGCGGGGCGAGCGGGGCATCGTGGAGTTCCTGCACGTGCTCAAGAGTACGAGAACGGCCCCGCCGGTCAGGGCGGGGCCGTTCTCGCAAGCCAGGAGGAGAAGCGTCAGGCGACGACGAGGTCGCCCTTCTTCGGCTCCTTCGACGTCTCCGGAGCGGACGTGTCGGTCCTCCCGCGGGAGGGGATGAACAGCGCGGCCACCGCCGCGAGGGCCACCACCGCGGCGCCGACCCAGAGCGCGGGCTCCAGGCCGTCCACGAAGTCCTGGCTGGAGCCGTAGCCGCCCTGTGCCGAGAAGATCGAGGACATCACGGCGATGCCGAGGGCGCCGCCGACCTCGCGCAGCGCGTTGTTGGCCCCGGAGGCGATGCCCTGCTCCTGCGGGCGGACGCTGGACATGACCAGGTTGGAGGCCGGGGCGAAGTACAGGGACATGCCGATGCCGCTGATGATCAGCGCCGGCAGCTGGGCACTGTACGTGGCGTCGGTCGCCACCACGGTGGCGTACCAGGCCAGTCCCACGGCCTGGAGGAAGAGCCCGGCGGCGACGACCGGGCGGCCGCCCATCCGGTCGGAGAGGTAGCCGGCGAGCGGCGAGACGAGCATCGGCATGCCGGTCCAGGGCAGCATCCGCAGCCCGGCCTCGGTCGGCGAGTAGCCGAGGACGTTCTGCATGTACTGGCTGAGCAGGAAGATCGAGCCGAACATCCCGAGAAACATCAGCAGGCTCGCGGCGTTGATCCCGGAGAACGCACGACTACGGAAGAGGCGCATCGGCAGCATCGGCGCCTTGTTGTTGATCCCGTGGTGGACGAAGCCGCCGAGCAGCGCGATCCCCACCCCGAGGCTGACCAGGACGGTGGCACTGGACCAGCCGTCGATGGGGCCGCGCACCAGGGCGTACACGATTCCGAAGAGTCCACCGCTGGCGAGCAGGGTGCCCGCGATGTCGAGACGGGCGCCGCGGGCGTACGACTCGGCGAGGCGGAGGCGGGCGAGGGGCAGCAGGACCAGGCCGAGCGGGACGTTCAGCCAGAAGATCCACTGCCAGGAGACGTGCTCGGTGAGGCTGCCGCCGATCAGCGGGCCACCGGCGACCGCGAGGCCGTTGACGGCGCCCCAGATGCCGTACGCCATCCCGCGCTTGGCCGGCGGTACGGCCGCCGTCAGCAGGGTCAGCGTGAGCGGCATCATGATCGCGGCGCCGACGCCCTGCACCGCGCGGGCGGCGATCAGCGCGTCGAGACCCGGCGCGAGCGCCGCGGCGGCGGAGGCACCGGTGAAGACCGAGAGGCCGACCATGAAGAGCCTGCGGCGGCCGAACCGGTCGCCCAGGGCCGCGCCGAACATCAGCAGCACGGCGAAGGTGAGGGTGTAGGCGCTCACCGTCCATTCGAGGTCGTGCAGCGCTCCCCCGAGGTCCTCGCGGATGGACGGCAGAGCGGTGGTGACGACGAGATTGTCGAGTGCCGCCATGAATCCGGCGACGCTGGTGATGACGAGGGCCCAGACCGCTCCCCCGCGCTCCGCTGTCGTCTGCTGTGACATTGCTTTCCCCCTGCGGTTAGTTATTGATGACTAACTTTCATGGTCACAGAAAAGTGCACGTCTTCGGCCCGCCCCGGCTCACGCCTTGGGCTGCGCCGAGTCGTAGAAGCCGGCCCACACGCGGTGATCGGGCGTGAATCCCATCGACACTAGGACGTTGATCAGCATCCCGTACGCCAGGAACTGCGTCGCCTCGTCGACGTCCGCGCCCAGCGCGAGGCGGACCGTGTCGTACATCTCCATCCAGGCGGCCCGCAGCGCGTCACCGAACTCGCGGTCGCCGGACGCCTCCGCGGAGGCCACGGCGACGTACATCTGCATCTGCATGAGGAGCTTGTCCGGGTCGTCGGCGATGAGCGCCTGATAGGCCTCACCCATGGCGTGCAGGGCCTCCTCCCCCTCAAGCCCCTCGGACGCCTTCCGGAAGACCTCGGTGACCTCCTGGCAGCAGCGCCCGGAAGCGGCGAGAAAGATGGCCTGCTTCCCCGGAAAGAGCCGGAAGAGATACGGCTGCGACACACCCACCCGCTTGGCGATCACCTCGGTGGACGTGCCGTTGTAACCCCCGCGGGCGAACTCGACCATCGCCGCGCGGACGACGCTTTCGCGCCGCTCTTCTGCACTCATCCTGACCATGCGAGTAAGTTAGTGGCCAATCACTAAGCGGTCAAGGCCGTGTGGATGGCTCCATGCGTACGTGTAAGGGGTACCCGCAATGGCAGGGCGCCCCTTACGAACGTCTACGTAGAGCCTCAACGGCCGTCAGGCCAACTGCACGACCGCTCGTGACATGCCGAGAACCTTCTGGTCGCCACTCTTCGCGAGAAGGTCGACCCGCACGCGGTTGTCGTCCAGCTTGGCCGCGACCTTCGCGCTGACGTCGATCGTGGCCCCCTTGTCGTCGTTCGGGACGACGACGGGCTTGGTGAAGCGGACGCCGTACTCGACGACCGCCCCGGGGTCGCCCAGCCAGTCGGTGACGACGCGGATCGCCTCGGCCATGGTGAACATGCCGTGGGCGATGACGTCGGGGAGGCCGACCTCGACCGCGAACTTCTCGTTCCAGTGGATCGGGTTGAAGTCGCCCGAGGCGCCCGCGTACCGCACGAGTGTGGCGCGGGTCACCGGGAAGGACTGGGCCGGCAGCTCCGTGCCGACCTCGACGTCGTCGTAGGAAATCTTCGCCGTCATCGCCTCACGCCTCCTCTGCCGGGGACTCCGCCGCACGCGCGACGAGCTTGATCCAGGCGGTCACGACATGCTCGCCCGCCTCGTCGTGGACCTCGCCGCGGATGTCCAGGATGTCGTTGCCCGCGAGCGACTTGATGCCCTCGATGGTCGAACTGACCGTGAGCCGGTCGCCCGCGCGCACCGGGCGGCTGTAGGCGAACTTCTGATCGCCGTGCACCACGCGGCTGTAATCGAGACCCAGCTGCGGGTCCTCGATGACCTGACCCGCCGCCTTGAAAGTGATCGCAAACACAAAAGTGGGCGGAGCGATCACATCGGGGTGACCGAGCGCTTTGGCTGTCTCCGTGTCCGTGTAGGCGGGATTGGCGTCTCCCACCGCTTCGGCGAACTCACGGATCTTCTCCCGGCCGACCTCATAAGGATCAGTGGGGGGATAGGACCGCCCCACGAAGGACTGGTCGAGCGCCATGGGCTCGGCACCTCCTGCGGTTGGTTTAGTAAACGACGCGAGGCCGCCCCCGAACAACGGGGACGGCCTCGTGTACGAGCCTGTGTGTTAGCGCGTTTCGCGGTGCGCAGTGTGCGTGTTGCAGCGCGGGCAGTGCTTCTTCATCTCAAGACGGTCCGGGTCGTTACGCCGGTTCTTCTTGGTGATGTAGTTCCGCTCCTTGCACTCCACGCAGGCCAGCGTGATCTTCGGGCGGACGTCGGTGGCAGCCACGTGAGTGCTCCTTGACGGACGGATGGACGGATGAACGCATACAAGAGTAGCCGATCGAAGGACCGACCCCACAATCGGCTACCAGGAGTAGCGGTGACCGGACTTGAACCGGTGACACAGCGATTATGAGCCGCTTGCTCTACCGACTGAGCTACACCGCTGCGATGCCGTGATCTCCTCGCCCGAAAGCGAGGATCACTCGACATCAGAGCCCCAATGCGGAATCGAACCGCAGACCTTCTCCTTACCATGGAGACGCTCTACCGACTGAGCTATTGGGGCGAGCGATGAAGACATTACACGGTTGGTCGCCGATCGCCCAAATCCGTTTCGCCGGGGCTGCCCCAGGACCTCGGCGGGCCCGTCTCAGGCGTCTGTGAACGCCCCGTCCGCCTCCTCGAACCACACCGGTACGACTATTCCGCTCCTCCTCGAAGCAAGCCTTTCGCCGTCCTAGGCTCGACGCGCGCTGCGTGATCTTGACGCTTCGAAAACGACTGCAGCCGCCCCCCGAGCCCCAGGAGTGCGATGCCCGACAGCCAGCCGCAGCAGCCCCACTCCTCGGGTGCCCCCGGACCGTCCGGTTCCGGCCCCGCGGACGATCCCGGGGCCCTGCTGCTCTGCGGTGCCCGGCTCACCGACGGCCGGACCGTCGACGTCCGGCTCGGCGGCGGGCGCATCGAGGCGGTCGGCACGGCCGGCAGCCTGACCTCGCACGCCGCGCGCGTGGACCTCGACGGCTACCTCCTGCTGCCGGCGCCCGCCGAGCCGCACGCGCACGGCGACACGGCGCTGTCGGCGGACGCGGTGGGACCGGTCTCGTACGACGTCCCCGACGTGCAGCGCAGGGCCACCGAGGCGGCCCTGCTGCAGCTCGGGCACGGCGCCACGGCGGTGCGTTCGCACGTGCGGATCGGTGACGTGCAGGGGCTCGGCCCGATGGAGGCGGTGCTGCAGGCGCGGCGCTCGCTCCGGGGTCTGGTCGACATGACGACCGTCGCGGTGCCGCGGCTGCTGACCGGCGTCGCCGGCGCCGACGGGCTCGCGATGCTGCGGGACGCGGTGAAAATGGGCGCCTCCGTAGTGGGCGGTTGTCCTGATCTCGACCCGGACCCGACGGGTTACACGGAGGCGGTCCTGGAGATCGCAGCGGAGCACGGGTGCCCCGTCGACCTGCACACGGACGGTGCCGATCCGGCCCGGCTCGGGCGGCTCGCGGCGATGGCGGCCGGGGTGCGGGCCGGGGTCACGGTCGGGCCGTGCGGCGGTCTCGGACGGCTGCCGACGGACGTGGCCTCGCGCACCGCGGAGCAGCTCGCGGCGGCCGGGGTGACGGTGGTGTGCCTGCCCCAGGGCGGGTGCGGGAGCGCGGAACGGCGCAGGGCGGCTCCCGTGCGGCTGTTGCGCGCGGCCGGGGTGCGGGTCGCCGCGGGCAGCGGGGCCCTGCGGGACGTGTCGAACCCGGTGGGGCGCGGGGATCCGCTGGAGGCCGCGTACCTACTGGCCACGGGGTTCAGATTGCGGCCCGAGGACGCCTACGGAGCGGTGAGCGCGGCGGCGCGGGCGGCCATGGGGCTGCCCGAGGTGCGGGTGGAGGCGGGCTTCCCCGCCGAACTGCTCGCCGTGCGCGGCGACCGGCTCGCGGGCGCGCTGTCGCTCGCGTACAGCCGGATCGTGGTGCACGGAGGACGCGTCGTGGCGCGGACGAGTGCGGTGCGCGAGTACTGCGACTCCGCCGTGGCGGTGGCGCTGGACCTGCCGCGGCAGGGGCGGTCGACGGGGGCGGCGCCCGGACGCCCGAAGGGCGACGAGCCGTCCTCCTGAGGGCTCCTCCTGAGGGCTGGACGGCCTCCACACGTGTGGGTGAGGAGCTGCCCGGCCCTCCACGCGCGCGTGGCCTCACCGCCGCACTACCGGACCCCCACGCGCGCGTTGAGCGCTCGCGTCCGCCCTGCCGTACGGTCGGGAGTATGCGCATTGTCATCGCTGGGGGTCATGGTCAGATCGCGCTGCGGCTGGAGCGTCTGCTCGCCGCGCGTGGTGACGAAGTCGCCGGGGTCGTCCGCAACCCCGATCACGAGGCGGATCTGCGCGCAGCGGGTGCCGAACCGGTGTTGTGCGACCTGGAGTCGGCGTCGGTCGACGAGGTGGCCGAGCGGCTGCGCGGCGCGGACGCGGCGGTCTTCGCGGCGGGCGCGGGGCCGGGCAGCGGCGTCGACCGCAAGGACACCGTGGACCGTGGCGCGGCCGTGCTCTTCGCGGACGCGGCGGAGCGGGCCGGGGTGCGGCGCCACATCGTCGTGTCGTCGATGGGTGCCGATCCCGCGCACCAGGGCGACGAGGTCTTCGACGCCTATCTGCGGGCCAAGGGCGAGGCTGACGCGAACGTACGCGCGCGTGCCGCCCTGGACTGGACGATCCTGCGTCCCGGGATGCTGACGGACGACGCGGGCACCGGTCTCGTACGCCTGGAGGCGTCGACCGGGCGCGGGCCGGTGCCGCGGGACGACGTCGCCGCGGTGCTCGCGGAGCTCCTGGAGACACCGGCGACGGCCGGGCTGACGCTGGAGCTGGTCGGCGGGTCCGTGCCGGTGTCGGTGGCGGTCAAGTCGGTCGCGGGCAACTGAGGTCCGTGGGCGACTGAGGTCCATGGGCGACTGAGGTCCATGGGCGGGGGCGTCCCGCCCGTCCCCGCCCGGTCCGACCATCCGGCCGAGAACGGCTTCTGAGGCCCGCTCAGAACAGCGGGAGCTGTCCGGGGTGGTCCGGGACCACATAGCCGTCCAGAGCCGCCTGTGCGGCCCCCAGCGGGGCCTGCCTGCGGGAGCCGGGACAGGAGATCAGGTCACCGGTGCCGCGCGGGCCCGGCGGATCGTGACGGGCGAACCGGCCGCCGACGACAGCGATCTCGCGGCGGCACTCCGGGCAGTTTCTGCGACGGGACGACATGTGATCAGTGTGCCCGGCCCACCTGGGTGCCCCGAAAGTCATGGCGCTCTGAAAGTCCGGATGCACCGAAAGTACGTACGGATGCCCCGCCCTTCGGCGTTCCCGCAGGTCAAGAGGTAGTACCTCAACTGGGGGACCTAATCGGGAAGTTGGCTGTTTGCTCCTGGGTTCGGCCCTATCCTGCCGCGAAGACGATCGGCGGTTCGGGCCGCGCGGAATGCCTCGGAGGCTGGGCTGATGGAACCCGCCGTGATCGGAGCGCGGCTCGCGTCGAGCATCGTGGTCCCGCTGATCAGGAAGCTGTTCGTGTCCGAAGGATCTGGCGCCGATCTGGTCGACAGACCCGTCCGGGTGTCGCGGATCGTTTCGTTCCGCGGCGAGAAGCGGACGCTCTCCGACAAGGATCTGCACAAGATCGCCGAGGAGCTGGTCAAGCGAGCCGCCCACTCGACCGGCGTGGAAGAGCTGCTGCCCTCCTTCGAGAAACAGGCCGTCATCCACGCCGTAGCCGACTCCCTGCGCACCCTCGGCACACTCGACATGGACGATGTGCAGGCCGTGCGGCTCGGCCATCTGGAGCTCTCCCGGCACCTGCGCGCCCAGAACAGGACGGCGACGCTCGGCCTGTCCCACGACGCGGTCACGCTGCACGCCGGCGTGCTGGACACGGCGTGCCTGCACATCCTGAACTTCTTCACCCAGCGGTCCACTTTCGTGCCCCGCACCCTGCTCGAACAGAGCCGCGGCATCGAGGAGTTGACCCGCAAGATCGACTCCCTGATCACCCGGTCGCCCTCCCCGGCGGACGGCCCGTTCGAGGAGCGGTACGCGCACTACATCGCGACCAAGCACGGCAAGCTGAGCATCTTCGGCCTCGACCTGTCCGGAGCTCCGGAGAGCTGGCGGCTCGACGTGGCGTATCTCAGGCTGGACGCGGCCGCCGACGCGTCCAGCGCCACTCCCAGTGTGGTCTCGGCCGACCACGTCCTGGCGGGCCGCAACCGCGTACTCCTACGGGGTGTGGCCGGCTCCGGAAAGACCACTCTCATCCAGTGGCTGGCGGTGACCACGGCGAAGAAGTCGCTGGACGAGCAGTTGCTCTATCTCTACGGAGTCGTGCCGTTCGTCCTCCCCCTGCGCACGCTGACCCGCGGTGGCGCCCCTCTGCCCGCTCCCGACGGGTTCCTGGCGGCGGTGGACTGCCCGATCGCCGGCAGCCAGCCGCACGGATGGATCGACCGGGTGCTGCAGGCGGGCCGCGGGCTCATCCTGATCGACGGCATCGACGAGGTACCAGAGGACGACCGCAGCGACGCCCGTCGCTGGCTCCGGGAGCTCCTCAGCGCCTATCCCGACAACCGCTGGCTCGTCACCTCCCGGCCCTCGGCCGTACGGGAACGCTGGCTGACCGACGACGACTTCGCCGAGCTCGACCTGGCCCCCATGAACCGGGCCAACATCGCGGAGTTCATCCAGCGGTGGCACAAGGCGGCCGGCATCAGCGATCAGTACGCCACCGAGCTCCTGCGCGCGGTCCGCGCCCAGGAGGACCTGAGCAGGCTCGCGATCAATCCGCTGATGTGCGGCCTGATCTGCGCTCTGCACCAGGACCGCCGCGGCTTCCTGCCCGAGGGCCGCAAGGAGATCTACGACGCGGCCCTGTCCATGCTGCTCTTCCGGCGCGACCGTGAGCGTGGTGTCCACAAATCCGGGCCCCTCCACATCAGCGAGGCCGAGCACATCCAGCTCATCCAGAAACTGGCCTACTGGATGATCCGCAACGGCCGCTCCGAGATGAACCGCACCGACGCGGTGGAGCTCCTGGGCCACGTCCTGCCGGCCATGCCGAAGGTCGCCGAACAGGGCACTCCGGAGGAGGTCTACCGGCATCTGCTCGTCCGCAGCGGTCTGCTCCGGGAACCGAGTGCGGACTCCATGGATTTCGTGCACCGGACCTTCCAGGACTATCTCGGGGCGAAGGCGGCGGTCGAAGGGCTCGACTTCGACTTCCTCATCGCCAACGCACACCTGGACCAGTGGGAGGACGTCATCCGCATGGCCGTCGCCCATGCACGGCCCACCGAGCGGACGTACCTCCTCACCGGCCTCATCAGGCGCCGGGACACCTCGCGCCAGGGCATGGACCGGCTCCACCTCCTCGCGGCCGCCTGCCTGGAGCACGCGACCGAGCTCGCCCCTGCGGTGCGGGCCGAGGTGCAGGAGCGGGCCGCGGCCCTCATCCCACCGCGCTCGCCGAACCAGGCGCGCGCCCTGGCAGCCATCGGCCCCGTAGTCATCGAACTGCTGTCCGGCCCCCGAGAACTGCCCACGCGCCCGAACGCCCCGGGCCCGTTCGCCACGGAAGAGCAGAAGGCGACGGCCGCCGCGGCGGAAGCCGCCTACCGAGCCGCGGCGGACGAGGCGTACTTCACCGTGCTGACCGCCACACCCATCGCCACATATGCCGCGATCGAGGTGCTCGCCCTGTACCGCAACCACCCCGACCTGCGGGTACGCAACGAACTCGCCCAGGCGTGGGGGCGGTACGACACCGAGCTGTACGGCCAGGAGGTGGTCGCGCACCTCGCTGAGGACGGCCTCTACTTCCCCGTGTCGAACCTGAACGAACTGCGTGCGCTGCGCAGCTTCGGCGGCCGCTCCCGCGTCAGGATCATGGGCGAGTTCACCGTCGACGAGTTCGTCGCCACGTGCCCGGGGCAGCGCCTCACCCATCTGTGGGTCGAGGCGGACATGGGGCCGGCCTGGGACTGGCTGGGCCTCTTCCCCAAGCTGTGCGAGCTCACGATCGAGACACTCCAGCCGAGCATCGACCTCAGCACCCTGGAGAGGGTGCGTTCCCTGCTCACCGTGCGTGTCCCCGAGGAGACCACCCTGGTCGGCGCCCGCCTGCTGCCGGAGTCCACGAAGGTCGTACGGGGGCGTCTCAGCACGGTCTGAACGGTCACACCACCGCACACGACCTCACACGAAGAAACCCCCTCCGGTCCGCGTTTCCGCAGATCGGAGGGGGTTTACCTTCATGTGGCGGCGCCAGGATTCGAACCTGGGAAGGCTGAGCCGGCAGATTTACAGTCTGCTCCCTTTGGCCGCTCGGGCACACCGCCGGGTTTGTCGCCAAGCTCCGCTTTCGCGTCGCTCCGTGGCAACGACGTAAACGATACCTGATGCACAGGGGTGCTTCGCCACCCGATTGAGCGGCACCCCGCGCGGGGGCGGTGGCTAGGCTTTGCGGATGCGGCCAGCGTCAGTCGGCCGTGTAACCGCTGAGTACGCATACCCCGATACAAGGAGCCACAGGACATGGCCGACTCCAGTTTCGACATCGTCTCGAAGGTCGAGCGGCAAGAGGTCGACAACGCCCTCAACCAGGCCGCCAAGGAGATCTCGCAGCGTTACGACTTCAAGGGCACGGGCGCCTCGATCTCGTGGTCCGGCGAGAAGATCCTGATGGAGGCGAGCGGCGAGGAGCGGGTCAAGGCGATCCTCGATGTCTTCCAGTCCAAGCTGGTCAAGCGCGGCATCTCGCTGAAGGCGCTGGAGGTGGGCGAGCCGCAGCTGTCCGGCAAGGAGTACAAGATCTTCGCCTCCATCGAAGAAGGCATCTCCCAGGAGAACGCGAAGAAGGTCGCCAAGATCATCCGCGACGAGGGCCCCAAGGGCGTCAAGGCGCAGGTCCAGGGCGACGAGCTGCGGGTCAGCTCGAAGAGCCGGGACGACCTGCAGGCCGTGCAGGCGCTGCTCAAGGGGCAGGACTTCGATTTCGCGCTGCAGTTCGTGAACTACCGGTAGTCACGTCGGTAGTACTGCCGGTCTTATTGCTGGTGGTCCGCTGTCGTACGCGCGACGGCATGAACGACGGAGGGCGGGCGCCCCGGGTGGGGCGCCCGCCCTTGCTGCTGGCCGCAGTTCGGGGGACGGCGTCTCAGCGCCGTGAGTGGCCGAAGAGGATGCGGTACGCGACCAGCAGGACCAGCGAGCCGCCGATGGCCGCCGCCCAGGTGGCGCCGTCGTAGAAGTCGTCGGCGATGGGGTGGTCGAGGTAGCGGGCGGAGATCCAGCCGCCGATGAAGGCGCCGGCGATGCCGATGACGGTCGTGCCGATGAAGCCGCCCGGGTCGCGACCGGGCAGCAGCAGTTTGGCGACGGCTCCGGCCAGCAGTCCCAGAACGATCCAGCTGATGATGCCCATGCGGTGACCCGGCCTTTCTCACGCGGTGTGCTTTCTCGCGCGGTGAGCTTTTGTGCGCTGTTGTCCTGAAGGACGTCTCTACGGAGAGTCGCGGTTGCGGTGATCCGTAGGGTGCGGCGTATGACACAGCAGCCTGAGCTCCGGCGGACGCTCGGCGTCTTCGACGCGGTGGTGATCGGCCTCGGGTCGATGATCGGGGCAGGGATCTTCGCGGCCCTCGGGCCTGCGGCGGGAGCCGCCGGGTCGGGGCTTCTGATCGGCCTCGGCATCGCCGGCGCGGTGGCGTACTGCAACGCCATGTCGTCGGCGCGGCTCGCCGCCCGCTACCCCGCGTCGGGTGGGACCTACGTCTACGGGCGGGAGCGGCTCGGAGCGTTCTGGGGCTACTTGGCGGGCTGGGCGTTCGTCGTCGGCAAGACCGCGTCGTGTGCGGCGATGGCGCTCACCGTGGGGGCGTACCTCTGGCCGGGGCAGGCGCACGCGGTGGCCGTCGGAGCCGTCGTGCTGCTGACCGCCGTCAACTATGTGGGTGTGCAGAAGTCGGCGTGGCTCACGCGCGGGATCGTCGCTGTGGTGCTCGCCGTGCTGGCGGCCGTCGTGGCCGCTTGCGCGGGATCGGGGGCGTCCGACGCGGGGCGCCTCGCCGTGGGGCTCTCTGCCGGGTTCGGCGGAGTGCTGCAGGCAGCCGGGCTGCTGTTCTTCGCCTTCGCCGGGTACGCGCGGATCGCGACGCTCGGCGAGGAGGTACGGAACCCCGCGCGGACCATTCCGCGGGCGATCCCGCTGGCCCTGGGCATCACGCTGTGCGTGTACGCGGCCGTGGCGGTGGCCGCGCTGACCGTACTGGGTTCCGACGGGCTCGCCGGTGCGTCGGCGCCGCTGGTGGAGGCGGTGCGTGCGGCGGGGGCGCCGGGGCTCGTGCCGGTGGTGCGGGCGGGCGCGGCGGTGGCGGCGCTCGGCTCGCTGCTCGCGCTGGTCCTCGGCGTGTCGCGGACCACGCTGGCCATGGCGCGGGACGGGCACCTGCCGAGGGCCCTCGCGGCCGTGCACCCGCGCTTCCGGGTGCCGCACCGCGCGGAGCTCGCCGTCGGGGCCGTGGTCGCGGTGGTGGCGGCGACGGCGGATGTGCGTGGGGCGATCGGCTTCTCCTCCTTCGGAGTGCTCGTGTACTACGGGGTGGCCAACGCGTCGGCTTGGACGCTGAGTTCGGAACCGACAGCGCGTGTCGTGCCGCTGGTGGGCGGGATCGGCTGCGTCACGCTGGCGTTCGCCCTGCCGGTGTCCTCGGTGGCGGCCGGGATGCTGGTGCTGGCGGTGGGGGTCGTCGCCTACGGACTGCGGGGGCAAGTGCGGGGCGGAGGCGGTGGCGGGAGCAGGGGCCGGAGCGGGCGGCGGACGCTCTGACATCTGACGGGGTGCCGTGGGAAGGGTCCCCTACGTGTGCGTGCAGGCGTCCTGCTACGCGTGCGTGCGGGCGTCCTGCCAGGCCGGCAGGTCCAGGTCGTCGTTGTCCTCCTCGTACCATCCCGTGCCGTCGAGCCAGGCGGTGAGCCACGTCGCGAGGTCCGGGGAGTCGACGAACCAGGCGTGCCGCGGGTCGCCGCCGTTGGGCTCGAAGAGCAGGACCTGCGCGTCGTCGGTGTGGCAGTCCACGCACGCGTACATCGCGCAGCCCCAGTGGGATATCGGCAGGACGCCTTCGGGCCAGCCCCACTCGGAGTCGCGCATCGTGAAGTACTCCTCGACGACGGCCGGCTCGCCTCCTGACGACTTGCCTTCGAGCAGGGGCAACAAGCCGTACTCCGGGCCCCAACCGCCGTCGCCTATGCGGGTGTAGAGCGCGGCGAGCAGGGGCGGCAGGGTGAAGCCCAGGGAGGCCTCCGCCCGGGCCAGGGTCGCCGCGTCCACGGGGGTGGGGAGGGAGTCCCAGCCCCAGGGACGGGTGGCGCGCGCCTCGGTGGCGACACGGGCCAGCAACTGCTCGCTGTTGTTCATGAGTTCATGGTGGACCACGGCACTGACAATCGGGCCCGGCCCGCTCCTCGGGTGCCAGGCCTTCGGGCCAGGACGGCGTGAGGTCAGGACGGCTTCAGGCCAGGACGACTTCGATGTCCATCCGCGTGAGGAGGGCGAGCAGTTCCTCGAAGGAGGGCGGGGCGCCGTGTGTGCGGGGTGTGACGCCCAGGCAGCTCCGGGCGGTGTGCGGGTCGTGCCAGACGAGGGTGAGGGGCGGCGGCGTCCCGAGGTCCCCGCGGAGGCAGTCGTGGAGCGTGTCCGCGCTCCGTCCGACGTATCCTCCGGGGCCGTTCACCGCCTCGCCGAGCGCGCAGTAGAAGGCTGGTTCGTCGGTGATGTGGCGGCCGTCGAGGTGGTACGTGGCGCCGGGCTCCGCGTCCGGCCCGCCGCGCCGTCCTTTGCGCTCGCGGGCGACGGACAGCCAGTGGGACCGGCCGTCGGCGTCGATGCCGTGGGCTGCCCAGAGGTTGGACCGTGCGGGGCGGCCGGCCCACCAGGCGTCCCACACTTCTCCGGCGGAGCGCGGCGGCCGTACGGTCCACGGGTCCAGGGCGAGGTCGACCAGGCCCCGGCCGCGCGCGGACGGGATCCAGGCGACGACCTCACCCTCCACGGCGTGCTGGAGGGGCCGGCCCTGTCGGCAGAGGCGCAGGACCCTGCCGTGGCCGAGTTCGCCCTTGCCGGACTCCAGCGCGTCTTTCAGAGCACCGCGCGGTGCGCAGCCGAGCAGTCGTACGGGTGGTTCCGCCAGCGCGTCCGGTGGGGCTTCACGCCCTTCGGGGATGCTGGGCCCGTCCGGCAGCTGATCGGCGAAGAGGTGCTCCGCGTCCGCGCAGAGCGCCCAGATCTCGTCGTACGGAAGGGCTTCGGGGTCGTACGCGGCGAGGGCGTACCTCGGCTGCCGCACCGGAGTGCACCCGCTTCAGGAGCGCGCGGCGAACGGCTGGTCGGTACGGACGATGTCGCGGCCGAGCGGCAGCAACGAGACCGGGATCAGCTTGAAGTTGGCGACGCCCAGGGGGATGCCGATGATCGTGACGCACAGGAGGATGCCGGTGAAGATGTGGCCGAGGGCGAGCCACCAGCCCGCGAGGAGCAGCCACAGCACGTTGCCCACGCAGGAGGGTGCGCCCGCGTCGCGGCGCTCGACCGTGGTGTAGCCGAAGGGCCACAGGGCATAGCGGCCGATGCGGAAGCTGGCCAGGCCGAAGGGGATGCCGATGATCGTGACGCAGAGGATCGCGCCCGCGACCAAGTAGGCCAGGAACATCCAGAAGCCGCAGAGGACGAGCCATATGACGTTCAGGATTGTCTTCACTGGTGGCGACCTGCCATCTGCTCTAGTCGGGCGATGCGCTCCGCCATCGGCGGGTGTGTGGAGAACATCTTGGACATGCCCTGCCCCGGGCGGAAGGGGTTCGCGATCATCATGTGACTCGCCGTCTCCAGGCGGGGCTCGGGAGGCAGGGGCAACTGCTTCGTCCCCGCGTCGAGTTTACGGAGTGCGCTCGCGAGGGCGAGGGGGTCGCCGGTGAGCTGGGCGCCGGAGGCGTCCGCCTCGTACTCCCTGGAGCGGCTGATCGCGAGCTGGATGACGGAGGCCGCCAGCGGGCCGAGCAGCACGATCAGGAGCATGCCGAAGATGCCGGGGCCTTCGTTGTCGTTCGACCGGCCGACGGGGATCAGCCAGGCGAAGTTGACCAGGAACATGATCACCGAGGCGAGGGCGCCCGCGACCGACGAGATGAGGATGTCGCGGTTGTAGACGTGGCTGAGCTCGTGGCCGATGACGCCGCGCAGTTCGCGCTCGTCGAGGAGGCGGAGGATGCCGTCGGTGCAGCACACCGCGGCGTTCCGGGGGTTGCGGCCCGTCGCGAACGCGTTCGGCGCCTCGGTGGGCGAGATGTACAGGCGGGGCATGGGCTGGCGGGCCTGGGTGGAGAGCTCGCGGACCATGCGGTACAGCTCGGGGGCCTCGAACTCGCTCACCGGGCGGGCGCGCATGGCGCGCAGGGCGAGCTTGTCGCTGTTCCAGTACGCGTACGCGTTGGTGCCGAGCGCCACGAAGAGCGCGACGATCAGGCCCGTACGCCCGAAGAAACTGCCGATGACAAGGATGAGCGCGGACAGTCCCCCGAGGAGTACGGCGGTCTTCAACCCGTTGTGCCGGCGGTGCACGGTACGCCCTCCTGGTGGTGCGTGGGGGAACCCTCTGCTGACTGGTGCTTCCACTGTTCAGTGGACCCTCCCGTACTGGTCAACGCCAGGCGGGGAGCACTAGTTCCCTTGTGCACGCATGAGCGGTGTAGGCCGCGCGGGTGACGGCCCGCGGGGACCGCGTCAGAAGAGGCCGGTGTCGGAGAACCTCAGGACGAGCTGGGGCGCTCCGGAGAGCGCGATGCCGAGGACCGCCGTCAGTGCGATGGCCGCGGTGAGCGGGGCGGGTACGCGGTGCTTGACCGGCTCCCCCTCCGGGGCGCGGAACAGGAGCGCCGTCCACTGAAGGTAGTAGAAGAGCGCGATCACCACGTTCACGGCCATGACCACGGCGAGCCAGCCGAGGCCCGCGTCGACGGCGGCCGAGAAGACGGTGACCTTCGCGAAGAGGCCGATGATGCCCGGCGGCAGTCCCGCCAGGCAGAGCAGGAAGAAGCCGAGGACGAGGGCGGCGAGGGGGCTGCGCGCGTACAGGCCGCGGTAGTCGCTGACGCGGTTCAGGCGCTGCGTACGGCCGACGAGGGCGGCCACGGCGAAGGCGCCGAGGTTCACGGCGGCGTACATCAGGGCGTACGCGACGGTCGAGCCGATGGCCTTCTCGGCGGCGGCCTCGTTGTCGGCGTACCCGGCGGCGGCGATGGGGACCAGGAGGTATCCGGCCTGGCCGACCGAGGACCAGGCGAGGAGGCGGACCGCGCTGTACGCGCGCGTGGACCGCTGGCGCAGGGCCGCCACGTTGCCGGCGGTCATGGTGAGCGCGGCGAGGACGGCGAGTGCGGGGCCCCAGACGTCCGCGTACGACGGGAAGGCGACGACGGTGACGAGGATGAGGCCGGTGAAGCCGACGGCCTTTCCGACGACGGAGAGGTAGGCGGCGACGGGCAGGGGCGCGCCTACGTAGGTGTCCGGTACCCAGAAGTGGAAGGGCACGGCGGCCACCTTGAAGGCGAAGCCGACGAGGGTGAGCGCGACGCCGGTCTGGGCGAGCGTGTGGAGCTGCCCGTCGACTTCTTGGAGCTTGGTGGCGACCTCCGTGAGGTGCAGGGTGCCGGTCGTCGCGTACACGAAGCTGACGCCCATGAGGCTCACCGCGGTCGCGGTGACCGAGGAGAGGAAGAACTTCAGGGCCGCTTCGGAGGAGCGCTTGTCTCCGTGCCGGAGGCCGACGAGGGCGAATGCCGGCAGGGACGCGACTTCGAGGGCGACGATGAGCGTCGCGAGGTCGCGCGATGCGGGCAGCAGGGCGGCGCCCGCCGCGGAGGAGAGCAGCAGGAACCAGAACTCCCCTGCGGGGAGTTCGTCGCCGGAGTCCTTGAGGGTGCTCATGGAGAGCAGGGCGGCGAGCAGGGCGCCGCCGAGGACGAGGAGCTGGATGACGAGGGTGAAGCGGTCGGCGGTGTAGCTGCACGCGTGCGTGCCCCCGCCGGTCAGGCAGAAGGTGGAGCGGTCGTCGTCCATGAGGGGCAGCAGGGAGAGCGCGGCCGCGGCCAGGCCCGCCACGGAGATCCAGCCGAGGAGCGCCTTCTTGCCGTCCTTCACGAAGAGGTCGGCCACGAGCACGACGAGGCCGACGACCGCGGCGATGGTCGGCGGCGCGATCGCGAGCCAGTCGACGGACTGGACGAGGCTGGCGGCGCTTTCGGCGGCCACGGTCACGACTTGCCTCCAGTGAGGAGCTTCTGCACGGCCGGGTCGGTCAGGCCGAGGAGAGCCGCGGGCCAGAGTCCGGCGAGGACGGTGAGGGCGACGAGCGGGGTCCAGGCGGCGAATTCGTAACCGTGGACATCGGCGAGGGCCTTGGGGGCGGGCTCGTCGGCCGTGGCGGTCCGCGGCATTGGGCCCATGCAGACACGGCGTACGACGATGAGCATGTACGCGGCCGTGAGCAGGGTGCCGAAGGCGGCGATGGCCATGAAGGTGAGGAAGGCGGGGCGGCTCAGGTCGGCGGCGGGCTCGAACGCGCCGAACAGCGCGAGCATCTCGCCCCAGAACCCGGCGAGTCCCGGCAGTCCGAGGGAGGCGACGGCGCCGAAGGCGAGGAGGCCGCCGAGGCGGGGCGCCCTGCCGTAGAGCGCGGCGCCGGACTCCTGCGCGAGGGAGTCGAGGTCGGTGGTGCCGGTGCGGTCCTTCAGCGCGCCGACGAGGAAGAAGAGCAGGCCGGTGATGAGGCCGTGGGCGATGTTGGCGAACAGGGCGCCGTTCACGCCGGTCGGGCTCATGGTGGAGATGCCGAGCAGGACGAAGCCCATGTGGCCGACGGACGAGTACGCGATGAGGCGCTTGAGGTCGCCCTTCGCGCCCTGCTTGGCGAGCGCGAGGCAGGCCAGGGATCCGTAGATGATCCCGACGACCGCGAAGGCCGCGAGGTACGGCGCGAACTCCCGCATCCCGTCGGGGGCGATGGGCAGGACGATCCGGACGAACCCGTACGTACCCATCTTCAGCAGCACGCCGGCCAACAGGACCGAGCCGACGGTCGGCGCGGCGGTGTGGGCGTCGGGCAGCCAGCTGTGCAACGGCCACATCGGCGTCTTGACCGCGAGCCCGATCCCGATCGCCAGAACGGCGATGACCTGCACGGATGTGGTCAGGCCCCGGCCGTTGTCAGTGGCGAGTGCCACCATGTCGAATGTGCCGGACTTGAGCCCGATGAGGAGCAGGCCCAGCAGCATGACGACGGATCCGAGCAGGGTGTACAGGATGAACTTCCAGGCGGCCCGCGTGCGCTGCTCACCGCCCCAGCGGGCGATGAGGAAGTACATCGGGATGAGCACCATCTCGAACGCCAGGAAGAACAGCAGCAGGTCAAGGACGGCGAAGGTCGCGAGGGTGCCGGATTCGAGCATGAGGATCAGCGCGACGAATGCCTTGGGAGACGGGCCCGCAGGCAGCTTGAAGTAGGAGTAGAGCGCGCAGAGGAAGGTCAGCAGCGCGGTCAGGACCAGGAGGGGGAGCGAGATGCCGTCGATGCCGAGGTGGATGCGCACGTCGAGTGCGGGGATCCAGCTGATATCGGTCGTGGCCTGCATCTTCGACGGCTGGTCGTGGTCGAAGCCGAGCGCGAGGACGATCGCGGCGACGAGGATCACGCCGGTCACGGTCACGCCGTGGCGCAGCACGGCCTGGTCGGGCGACTTTCCCTTCAGCCCGGGCGGGGCCGGCAAGAGGGCGGCCACGGCGCCGATGAGCGGGCCGACGACGATCAACGCCAGAAGAAACTGCATCACGGACTCACTGATACCGATCACGGCTGCTCACGCTCCGGCGGTGGCGACGAGGACGGCGGCGACGGCCAGGACGACCGTGCCTGCGAGCAGCGCGCTCAGATAGGTCTGCACGTTGCCGGTCTGCGCGCGACGGACGGCCGCGCCGAGCCAGCGGGGTGCGGCGCCCGCGCCGCGCACGTACGTCTCGACGACCTCGCGGTCGAGGAAGCGGACGAGTCCCGCTGCGGCCCGGACGGGGCGCACGAACAGGGCGGTGTAGACGGCGTCGAGGTGGAAGCCGGCGGCGGCGTGCCGGTGCAGCGGTCCGAGCAGCAGGCGGCCGGGGTCGGCCGGGTCCGGCGCCGAGGCCACGTCTCCGTACGCGGGGGTGTGGCTGGCGATGGCCTCCGCCTCCACCAGGCCGCCGTCGCCGTCCGGGCTCGCGGCGACCGCGCCCATCGGGACGCGGGCGCCGAGCGCCGTGGTGTGCCGCCACGCGCCGTAGGTGACCAGGCCGCCGACGAGTGCGAGACCCGTGCCCAGGACGGAGGTGGTGAGCGTCGGGGCGAGCGAGTGGCCGTCGAACCAGTCCGGCAGGACGCCGGCGGTCAGACCGAAGACGAGGGAGGGGACCGCGAGCACCCAGAGCACGGCGGTCATGGCGACGGGCTGCTTCCCGTGGTCGGGGGCCTGTGCTCCCCTGCCGTTGAAGGCGAGCAGCCAGAGCCGCGTCGCGTACGCGGCGGTGAGGAGGGCGGTGAGCAGGCCGGCGACGAGGACGATCCAGCCCGCCGCGGTGGGCGCTGAAGCAGCGTGGCCGGTGGCCGTGTGCTCGGCGGCGCCGAGCACGGCCTCCTTGGAGAAGAAGCCGCTGAACGGCGGCATCGCGGCGAGCGCGAGAAGCGCCACGGTCATCGTCCAGTAGGCGTCGGGGACGCGGTCGCGCAGGCCCGTCATGCGGGACATGGCGGCCAGCGAGTTGGTGCCGGCGGCGTGGATGATCACGCCCGCGGTGAGGAACAGCAGCGCCTTGAAGGCGCCGTGGGACAGGAGGTGGAAGACGGCGGCTCCGCGGTCGCCGACGGCGAGGGCGCCGGTCATGTAGCCGAGCTGGCCGATCGTCGAGTACGCGAGGACGCGCTTGATGTCGTCCTGGGCGAGCGCGGCGAGGGCCGAACCGGCCATGGTGACGGCGGCCATGACGGCGAGGACGACCAAGGCCGCGTCGGAGGCGGCGAAGACGGGGAGGAGCCGGGCCACGAAGTAGACGCCGGCGGCGACCATCGTCGCGGCGTGGATCAGCGCGGAGACGGGCGTGGGGCCCGCCATCGCGTCGGGCAGCCAGGTGTGCAGCGGGAACTGCGCCGACTTGCCCGCCACGCCCGCGAGGAGCAGCAGGGCGATGAGCGTGGGGTGGTCCAGGCCGCCGTCCGTGACCGTCCCGACGATCGTCGTGATGCGGAAGGAGCCCGTGTCGGCGGCGAGCGCGAACAGACCGATCAGGAAGGGGACATCACCGAGCTTGGTGACGAGGAAGGCCTTCAGCGAGGCGGCGCGCGCCTCGGGGGTCTCCCAGTAGTGGCCCACCAGGAAGTACGAGCAGATGCCCATGATCTCCCAGCCGACCAGGAGCACCATCAGGTCGCCTGAGTAGACGACGAGCAGCATCGCGGAGGTGAAGAGGGAGACGAGAGCGGCGTACGAGGGGTAGCGCGGGTCGTCGCGGAGGTAGCCCGTCGAGTAGATCTGCACGCAGGAGGCGACGACGCCGACCAGGACGGCGACGAGGGCGGCGAAGCCGTCGATGTGCAGGGCGAGCTCGATGGGGACGGAGCCGGTCGGGGTGAGCTCGGTCGCGGCGTCGACCGGGGCCTTGCCGGAGCCGGTGCCGCCGCCCTGACGGATCGCCACGAGCACGGCGAGCACGAGGGCCGTCAGTGTGGGCAGTACGGCGAGGGGCCGGACGAGGCCGGGGACGCGGCGGCCGAGGAGCAGGCCCGCGGCCGCGCCAAGGAACGGAAGGAGGGGGACGAGGACGGCGAGGGTGGTCGTGGTCACGCGGTGGCCTCAGCCTTCTTCGACGTCTGCGCCGACGGCGGCTGCTGTGCGGGGTCGGGCTCTTCGGCGGCGGCCTCGGCGGACTCGGCGGTCTCGGCGGTGTCGCGGAGTTCGTCGACGGCGGAGCTGCCGCGGTTGCGGTAGACCGCGAGGACGATCGCGAGGCCGATGCCGATCTCGGCGGCGGCGATGGCGATGACGAAGAGGGTCAGGGCCTGGCCGGCGTGGAGGGAGTCGCGGAGCCAGACGTCGAAGGCGACCAGGTTGAGGTTGACGGCGTTGAGCATCAGCTCGACGGACATCAGGACCAGGATCGCGTTGCGCCGGGCGAGCACTCCGTACAGGCCGACGCTGAAGAGGAGGACGGCGAGGACGGCGGGATAGGCGAGGTGGAGGTGCATCAGCTGTTCTCCTCCCGGTCCGTGGCGCGGGCATCCGACGCGGCATCCGAAACAGCGTTCGACGCGGTGTTCCTGCGGGACAGGACGATCGCGCCGACGAGGGCGGCGAGGAGGAGGACCGAGAGCGCCTCGAAGGGGAGCACCCAGTGCCGGAAGAGGACCGAGCCGGTCACGTCGGTGGTGCCCTGGGCGGCGCCGTCCAGGTCGATCACCGTGGTGCGGAACGCGTCCACGACGACCCAGACCAGGGCGGCGGCAGCGGTGAGGGCCACCGCGAGCGCGACCGGGCGGTTGCCCGAGTCGGCGTCCGGGGAGCGGCCGATGGGTGCCCTGGTGAGCATCAGTCCGAAGAGGAGGAGGACGACCACGGAACCGACATAGATGAGGACCTGCACCCAGGCGATGAACTCGGCGGTCAGCAGGAGGTACTCGACGGCGAGCCCGCCGAGCGCGACCACGAGCCACAGGGCGGCGTGCACCAGTTGCTTGGTCGTGACCGTGATGACCGCAGCGCCGAGCGTGACGAGGCCGACCAGGAGGAAGGCGATCTCGACGCCCGTCGGGGAGAGGAAGCCGTGTGTTCCGGCGGCGATGTGCACGACCTGGTTCACGACTCCTCGCCCTTCGTCTCGGGCCGTGCAGCCGACGGGGCGGTCTCGGCGGCTGCGACGGTCTCGGCGGCTTCGGTGGCGGCCAGTTTCTCCGCGGTCTTGCGGGCGGCGGCGAGTTCCTTCGGCTCCTCGGCGCCGGCGTCCAGGGCGGGCGGGGCCGGGACCGTCCACATCCACTCGCGCAGCTTGTCGCGCTCGTGGGTGAGTTCGTGGATGTCGGTCTCGGCGTACTCGAACTCCGGTGACCAGAAGAGGGCGTCGAAGGGGCAGACCTCGATGCAGATGCCGCAGTACATGCAGAGGGCGAAGTCGATGGCGAAGCGGTCGAGGACGTTGCGGCTGCGCTCCCTGCCGCCGGGGGCGGCGGGCGGGACCGTCTCCTTGTGGGAGTCGATGTAGATGCACCAGTCGGGGCACTCGCGGGCGCACAGCATGCAGACCGTGCAGTTCTCCTCGAACAGGCCGATGACGCCGCGGGTGCGGGGCGGCAGTTCGGGCTGGTGCTCGGGGTACTGCTCGGTGACGGTCTTCTTCGTCATCGTGCGGAGGGTGACGGCGAGGCCCTTGGCGAGGCCGCTGCCGGGGATGCCGGGCCGGGTGGGCGGGAGAAAAGGTGCCATTAGTTGATCGCCACCTTCACGATGCCGGTGAGCGCGATCTGCGCGAGGGCGAGCGGGACGAGGAGGGTCCAGGCGAGCTTCTGGAGCTGGTCCTCGCGGAGACGGGGATAGCTGACGCGCAGCCAGATGACGACGAAGGCGAGCACCGCCGTCTTCAGCAGGGTCCAGACCCAGCCGAGCCCGTCGGCACCCCACGGGCCGTGCCAGCCGCCCAGGAACAGGACGGTGGTCAGGCCGCACAGGACGACGATTCCGGCGTACTCGGCGAGGAGGAAGAGGGCGAAGCGCAGACCGGTGTACTCGGTATAGGCGCCGAAGATGATCTCGGAGTCGGCGACCGGCATGTCGAAGGGCGGGCGCTGGAGTTCGGCGAGGCCCGCGACGAAGAAGACGAGGGCGCCGACGATCTGCCAGGGCAGCCACCACCACTCGAACGCGTCGACGATGCCGGGCAGCGAGACCGTGCCCGCGGCCATCGCGACCGAGGCGGCGGCGAGCAGCATCGGCAGTTCGTACGCGAGGAGCTGGGCGGCGGTGCGGAGGCCGCCGAGGAGGGAGAACTTGTTGGCGCTGGCCCAGCCCGCCATGAGCGAGCCGAGTACGCCGACGCCCATCACCGCGAGCACGAAGAAGATGCCCGCGTCGACGACCTCGCCGACCGCGCCCTCGCCGGGGCCGACCGGGATGGCGACCAGGACGAGGAGGTAGGGCAGGAGGGCGATCGCCGGGGCCAGTTGGAAGACACGGCGGTCGGCCGCCGCCGGGACGATGTCTTCCTTCTGGGCGAACTTCACGCCGTCGGCGACGAGTTGGGCCCAGCCGTGGAAACCGCCCGCGTGCATGGGGCCGAGGCGGCCCTGCATGTGTGCCATCACCTTGTGCTCGGTCTGGCCGACGACGAGGGGCAGGACCAGGAACGCCGCGAAGACGATGACGAGGCGCAGGGCGACGTCGAGGACGTCGTTCACTCGTTCCCTCCAGTGTCTCCGTTACGGGGGTCCTCCGGCTCGGGCGCAGGCGTGGGCTCGGGCTGGGGCTGGGGAGCGGACTCGGGCTCGGGCTGCTCCGGGGTGTCGAACGCCGGGCGGGCGTGGTGCCAGGGAGCGTCGGGCTTCCCCTCGGGTGTGGCCTCCGGAGCGGGGGCCGGAGCCGGGGTCGCCGCTCGTTGCGATGCCGAGCCCTGGCTCGCGCTCCGGGCGCGCCTCGGGGGGCGGGCCGGCGCCTCCCGTTCGGCGGGCGTGGCCGGGGTGTTCTCCGCCGGGGGCGTCGGTGCGGCCTGGCTCGCGGAGCCCTCGCTCACGCTCCGGGTCCGCCGCGCGGGACGTTCGCCGGCGGCGCGGCCGGCCGCTCCGGCAGCAGCCGCCCCAGCGGCTCCGGCGCGCCCCGCCCCGCGCGCCGGGCGTGCCGGGGCCGGGGGGAGCTGGCCCTTCAGAGGGCCCCACTCGTTCGGGTCGGGCACGCCGGGGGGCAGCATCTGGCGGCGCTTGGGGCCGCCGTGCTCGGACTCCCCCGGCTCCTTGGCGCCCGGCCAGGCCTTCGCGACGCGGGCCGCGAGCACGAAGTCCTTGCGGAGGGGGTGGCCCTCGAAGCTGTCGGGCAGGAGCAGCGGGGTCAGCCCGGGGTGGCCCTCGAAGGTCACGCCGAACATCTCGTGCGTCTCGCGCTCGTGCCAGGCGGCGCCCGCGTAGACGCCGACGGCGGAGGCGAGCACGGGGGCGTCGTGCGCGACGGTCGTACGGAGAAGGAGGCGGCGTACGGGAGAGAGGGCGACGACGTGGGCGGCCACGCGGAAGCCGGTGCCCGGTTCGTCGACCGCGCTCAGCCAGTCGAAGTAGGTGCAGGAAAGTGTGGTGCGGGCCGTCTCCAGGGCGGTGGTCCACGAAGCCGGGGGGACGTCGACGGTGAGTACGTCGTACGACTCCTCGGCCGTCGCCTCCGCGCCGAAGAGCTCCTCGACGGGGCTCGGCAGCCAGCCGGTCATGCCTGGCCCTCCCCCGGCGCGGGCGCCTTCACCAGGCCGCTCCGGAGCGCGGCCGCCGAGGGGCGGGCACCGGTGCCGGGCCCCTTCCCGTACCGCTCCTCCAGCGACTCCTTCGCGATCTTCTCCTGGAGTTTGAGGATGCCCTGGAGGAGCGCCTCGGGGCGGGGCGGGCAGCCGGGGACGTACACGTCGACCGGGATGATCTGGTCGACGCCCTTCGTCACGGAGTACGAGTCCCAGTAGGGTCCGCCGCAGTTGGAGCAGGCGCCGAAGGAGATGACGTACTTCGGTTCGGGCATCTGCTCGTACAGGCGCTTCACCGCGGGTGCCATCTTGTCCGTGACCGTGCCGGAGACGACCATCAGGTCGGCCTGGCGCGGGCCCGGCGCGAAGGGGATGACGCCGAGCCGGATGAAGTCGTGGCGCGCCATGGACGCGGCGATGAACTCGATGGCGCAGCAGGCGAGGCCGAAGTTGAAGACCCAGAGGGAGTACCGGCGGCCCCAGTTGAGGACCACCTTCATCGGTTCGGGGGCGAGGCGGGCGAGCGCGCCCAGCCTCTTCGGCTCGGGGAGCAGCACGGGCTGCGGCCGCCCTTCGGTCTCCGGGGTCACGTCCACGTCAGGACGCCCTTCTTGTATGCGTACAGCAGGCCCACGGCCAGGAAGCCGAGGAAGATGAACATCTCCACGAGTGTCGTCGCGCCGTAGCCGGGCGCGGCGAAGACCGTCGCCCAGGGGAAGAGGAAGATCGAGTCGACGGCGAAGATCACGTAGAGGAACGCGTAGACGTAGTAGCGGACCTGGGTGTGGGCCCAGCCCTCGCCGACGGGGTCGACGCCGCACTCGTACGTCAGGAGTTTCTCCGGGGTCGGCACCACCGGGCGCAGCAGCCGCCCCGCGCCGAAGGCCACGGCGACGAACAGCACGCCCACGACGGCGAGCAGTCCGACGACGGAGTACGACTGGTAGTAGCTTGCCGCGACGTTCGTCACGTGCACGTCACTCCCTCACTCCCTGACCGACTTTCACTCCCTGACCCTGACCCTTTTCGACGATCTGTACGCACGGGAGTCTAGGGCCTGCTAAAGGTTCAGTAAGCAGAGCGTCACGCAATGATCCGGATGATCCGGCCGGGGTGGGGTTATCCCCCCGGCTGCCCCGGCGGTGGCCCTCATGGCGTCGCGGCGGCGGGCCGGGCACCCTAGCGCGTATGACCGCACGCACCACGCCTCCGCATGACGACCGGCCGCCACCCGCGCGTTTCGCGTACGACCGGCACACCTGGAAGGAGATCGCGCACCTCCTGGTGAACCTGCCGATCGGCATCGTCGGCTTCGTCTACGCGGTGACCGTGATGGCCCTGGGCGCCGGCCTGACGGTGACGGTGATCGGTCTGCCGCTGCTCGCGACGGGGCTGCTCGGCGCGCGCCTCCTCGGCAGGGCCGAGCGGGGGCGGGCCAGGAAGCTGCTCGGCGTCCGCGTCGACGAGCCGAGCCCGATGCCGGGGCACCGCGGGCAAAGCTTCCTCGGCCGGCTGTGGGCGAACCTGAAGGACCCGGTGGGCTGGCGCACCATGCTGTACGCGTTCATCCGGCTGCCGTGGGGCGTGGTGACCTTCACGGTCACCCTCACCGGGCTCTTCGTGCTCTGGCCGGTGCTGCCCTTCATCGTGCGCGGCCTCACCAACGCCGACCGGGCGATGGTGCGCGGACTGCTCTCGCCCTCCGACGAGTTGGAGCGGCGCATCGCCGAACTGGAGTCCGACCGGGGCGTGGTGGTGGACACCGCCGCCGCCGACCTGCGCCGCATCGAACGCGATCTGCACGACGGCGCGCAGGCCCGCCTCGTCGCCCTCGCCATGGGTCTCGGCCTCGCCAAGGAGAAGCTCCTGGAGGACCCGGACGCCGCGGCCTCCATGGTCGACGAGGCGCACGGCGAGGTGAAGCTGGCTCTGCAGGAACTGCGCGACCTGGCCCGCGGCATCCACCCCGCCGTCCTCACCGACCGCGGCCTGAACGCCGCGCTGTCCTCGGTGGCGTCGCGCTGCACGGTCCCCGTGAAGGTGACCGCCGAGCTTCCGGCACGCCCGGCGGCCGCCATCGAGGGCATCGCGTACTTCACGGTCTCCGAGCTCCTGCAGAACATCAGCAAGCACAGCGGGGCGAAGTCCGCGAGCGTCGACGTCTGGCGTTCGGAGGAGCGGCTGCTCATCCAGGTGTGGGACGACGGGCGCGGCGGGGCGCGGCTCGACGGCGGGACGGGCATGGCGGGGCTCGCGGACCGGCTCGGCGCCGTGGACGGGCTCTTCGTGATCGATTCGCCGCAGGGCGGGCCCACGACGATCACTGCGGAGCTCCCGTGGCGGGACCGCGTGGGGTAGGGAAAACCCCCGGTGGAAGACGCCGACCCGCTCCATGGTCGCGAGCGGCCGCGCCGACGAGTCTGTCACCAGGGCACCCACAGCGAGCGCCTTGAGCACAGAACCGAAACCCGCAACCCGCAACCCACAACCCGACCCGCATACACGGATGCAGACGCAGAAGAAACGGACGGCAGCGATGGCCACGGACTACGGACAGGGGTACGCGCGGATGGACCGGCCGGATTTCCGGGACGCCGACGTCGAGGAGCGGCGGCACCGCCTGCCCGCCGGGCTGCGCGCCCCCGTCGAGGCGCGCACCTGGCGGGAGTTCGGCTACACCCTGCTGAGCCTGCCGATCGGCATCACGTCGTTCGTCTTCGCCATCACGATGCTCTCGCTCGGCGCGGGCCTCCTGATCACCTTCATCGGCATCCCGGTGCTTGCGGCGGGGCTGGCCGGCTGCCGCGGCATCGGCGCCCTGGAGCGGACGCGGGCGCGCGGGCTGCTCGGTCTGGACATCGCGGCGCCGGAGCCGCTGCGCCCCAAGGGCGGCGGGCCGATGGCGCTCATGGGCGCCGTCCTGAAGAGCGGCGCGTCATGGCGGCACCTGCTGTACTCGCTGCTGATGCTGCCGTGGTCGCTGTTCTCCTTCACGGTGGCGGTGGTGTTCTGGTCGTACGGCTGGCTGATGCTGACGTATCCGCTCTGGTTCTGGATCTTCCCGATGTACGCGGGGCAGGACGGCATCCAGCTCTACGGGGGCGACGACGGCCACCGGATCTACCTCGACAACCCGTTCGAGCTCGGCATCACGGCCGCGACCGGCCTCCTCGTCACGCTGGCCACCCCGTGGATCCTGCGGGCCCTGACGACCGTGGACCGCGTCATGGTGTTCGGCCTGCTCGGCCCCTCACGGCTCGCGACCCGCGTCGTCGAACTGGAGTCGGACCGCGGGGTCGTCGTGGACACCGCCGCCGCCGACCTGCGCCGCATCGAACGCGATCTGCACGACGGCGCGCAGGCCCGCCTCGTCGCCCTCGCCATGGATCTGGGGCTCGCCAAGGAGAAGCTGGCCGAGGACCCCGAGGCCGCGGCGCGCATGGTGGACGAGGCGCACGGCGAGGTGAAGGTCGCGCTGCAGGAGCTGCGCGACCTGGCCCGCGGCATCCACCCCGCCGTCCTCACCGACCGCGGCCTGGACGCCGCACTCTCCTCGCTGGCCGCCCGTTGCACGGTGCCGGTCCAGGTGGAGGTGGATCTGACGAGCCGCCCGGCGGCGGCCATCGAGGGCATCGCGTACTTCACGGTCTCCGAGCTCCTGCAGAACATCAGCAAGCACAGCGGGGCGAGCGCCGCGAGCGTCGACGTCTGGCGGGCCGATGACCGGCTGATGCTCCAGGTGACCGACGACGGGGCGGGCGGCGCCGACGTGTCGGCGGGCTCCGGCCTCGCGGGCCTCGCGGAGCGGCTCGACGCGGTCGACGGAATCCTGGTCGTCGACTCGCCGGCGGGCGGCCCGACGACGGTCACGGCCGAACTGCCGTGGCGCAAGGCCTGATCCGAGACCGACGCCGACACCGACCCCACACCCCGTCAGCGCGCCGCCCCGGCTCTCACAGAGCGCCGGGGCGGCGCGCTGCCCGACGCTCCGGACCGCAACAGTCCGGCGACCGGTCCGGTGACCGGCGCCGGATCGCGCGATACTGAGGAGCCGAGATGTTCGGCCGACGCGATCGCTGTCGGACCGACGCGGGCGAGACGAGCGCGCTGCCGGATCAGCGCGCCGGGG
This sequence comes from Streptomyces sp. NPDC050732, assembly GCF_040654255.1. Lineage (NCBI taxonomy): Bacteria > Bacillati > Actinomycetota > Actinomycetes > Kitasatosporales > Streptomycetaceae > Streptomyces > Streptomyces sp. NPDC050732. The sequence goes on along the minus strand of NZ_JBFAHP010000020.1, from coordinate 48,291 downwards.
GGCCAAAAGTGCCGGGGGGCCAAAAAATGGAGGACAAAGTGCGGGTGGTCATCGCCGAGGATTCAGTGTTGCTTCGGGAGGGCCTGACCCGCCTGCTCACCGACCGCGGGCTCGACGTGGTCGCCGGTGTGGGTGATGCCGACGCGCTGATCAAGACGATCACCGATCTCGCCGGGCAGGACGCCCTGCCGGACGTGGTCGTCGCCGATGTGCGGATGCCTCCGACCCACACCGACGAGGGCGTGCGCGCCGCGGTGTATCTGCGCGCCCAGTACCCCGACCTGGGGGTCCTGGTCCTTTCGCAGTACGTGGAGGAGCAGTACGCCACCGAGCTGCTCGCCGGGTCGAGCCGCGGCGTGGGCTATCTGCTCAAGGACCGGGTCGCCGAGGTGCGGGAGTTCGTCGACGCGGTGGTGCGGGTGGCGGAGGGCGGCACGGCGCTCGACCCGGAGGTCGTGGCGCAGCTGCTGGGCCGCAGCCGCAAGCAGGACGTGCTCGCGGGGCTTACACCACGGGAACGCGAGGTACTCGGTCTGATGGCCGAAGGACGGACGAACTCGGCGGTGGCCCGGCAGCTCGTGGTGAGCGACGGTGCCGTCGAGAAGCACGTGAGCAACATCTTCCTGAAGCTCGGCCTGTCACAGAGTGACGGGGATCACCGTCGCGTGCTCGCGGTCCTCACCTATCTCAACTCCTGAACGACTGACACCCTGCCGGATGGCGTCGGACAGCACCCGGAATCGAGCGCCCCTCCGGCCCCGGCAGGTATGAACAGGGGTGAACACAGAGAGTCACGAGCACGGTGGTGGCTGTCAAGGCAAGTCCTAGAACCAAAGGATGAGCGGGGAGCGTCATCCATGAAGGACCGGGGGGCAAGGCAAACCATGGCAAACCAGTGCAACACGGCGTCTCAGAAATGCATCCGGAATGCGAGCAACCCCAGGAAGGCGACCCTTACAGACGTAGGGTGGACCTTGGGAGCGCCGGTCGTCCCGGCGATTCCGCACAGTCGCCTCAAGGGAGGTCCAGTTCAGTGACCAGCCGGGTCAGTAGCCAAGCCGAGCAGGCCGACGGGGCAGTCGTCGGAGGACAACGCAAGCCCGCAGGTGTCAAAGATGTGCGCCGTCTGGACCGGGTCATCATCCGCTTCGCGGGTGACTCCGGTGACGGCATGCAGCTCACGGGCGACCGGTTCACTTCGGAGACCGCTTCTTTCGGCAACGACCTGTCGACGCTGCCGAACTTCCCCGCCGAGATCCGCGCGCCCGCCGGAACCCTGCCGGGTGTCTCCTCCTTCCAGCTGCACTTCGCCGACCACGACATCCTGACCCCGGGCGACGCGCCGAACGTCCTTGTGGCGATGAACCCGGCGGCCCTGAAGGCGAACATCGGCGACGTGCCGCGCGGCGCGGAGGTCATCGTCAACACCGACGAATTCTCCAAGCGCGCGATGCAGAAGGTCGGTTACGCCACCTCCCCGCTGGAGGACGGCTCCCTGGACGGCTACAGCGTGCACCCCGTGCCGCTGACCACGCTGACGGTGGAGGCCCTGAAGGACTTCGACCTCTCGCGCAAGGACGCGGGGCGCTCGAAGAACATGTTCGCGCTGGGCCTGCTGTCGTGGATGTACCACCGGCCGACCGAGGGAACCGAGAAGTTCCTGCGGACCAAGTTCGCCAAGAAGCCCGAGATCGCCGAGGCGAACATCGCGGCGTTCCACGCGGGATGGAACTTCGGCGAGACCACCGAGGACTTCGCGGTCTCCTACGAAGTCGCCCCGGCCGCCCACGCGTTCGCGACCGGCACCTACCGCAACATCTCGGGGAACCTCGCCCTCTCGTACGGTCTGATCGCGGCGGGCCGGCAGGCGGACCTGCCGCTGTACCTCGGCTCGTACCCCATCACGCCGGCCTCGGACATCCTCCACGAGCTGTCCAAGCACAAGAACTTCGGCGTGCGCACCTTCCAGGCCGAGGACGAGATCGCGGGGATCGGCGCGGCGCTGGGCGCGGCGTTCGGCGGGTCGCTGGCGGTGACCACGACGTCGGGGCCCGGTGTGGCGCTGAAGTCGGAGACCATCGGCCTGGCCGTCTCGCTCGAACTGCCGCTGCTGATCGTCGACATCCAGCGCGGCGGCCCGAGCACGGGCCTGCCGACCAAGACCGAGCAGGCCGACCTGCTCCAGGCGATGTACGGGCGCAACGGCGAGGCGCCGGTGCCGATCGTGGCGCCCAGGACCCCGGCGGACTGCTTCGACGCGGCGCTGGAGGCGGCCCGCATCGCGGTGACGTACCGGACGCCGGTCTTCCTGCTGTCCGACGGCTATCTGGCCAACGGCAGCGAGCCGTGGCGCATCCCCGAGGTCGACGAACTGCCCGACCTGCGCGTGCAGTTCGCCTCCGGGCCCAACCACACCGAGGCCGACGGCGCCGAGACCTTCTGGCCCTACAAGCGTGACCCGCAGACCCTCGCCCGCCCGTGGGCGATCCCGGGCACGCCGGGCCTCGAACACCGCATCGGCGGCATCGAGAAGCAGGACGGCACGGGCAACATCTCCTACGACCCGGCCAACCACGACTTCATGGTCCGCACCCGGCAGGCCAAGGTCGACGGCATCGCCGTGCCCGACGTGGAGGTCGACGACGCCGGCGGGAACGCCGACACGCTGGTCCTCGGCTGGGGTTCGACGTACGGACCGATCACGGCGGCGGTCCGCAGGCTGCGCGCCGCGGGCGACTCCATCGCGCAGGCCCATCTGCGCCACCTCAACCCGCTGCCGCGGAATCTGGGCGACGTCCTCGCGCGTTACGACAAGGTGGTGATCCCCGAGATGAACCTCGGTCAGCTCGCCACGCTGGTCCGCGCGAAGTATCTGGTGGACGCGGTCTCGTACAACCAGGTCAATGGCATGCCCTTCAAGGCCGAGCAGCTCGCCACGGCTCTCAAGGAGACCATCGATGGCTGACACGAAGACGGCCGGTCCGGCAGGGACCGGGAGCACGATCGAAGCGCTTTCCCTGGTACCCAAGGCCGAGGCCCAGCAGTCCATGAAGGACTTCAAGTCCGACCAGGAGGTGCGCTGGTGTCCCGGCTGCGGTGACTACGCCGTGCTGGCGGCCGTGCAGAGCTTCATGCCCGAACTCGGCCTGGCGAAGGAGAACATCGTCTTCGTCTCGGGCATCGGCTGCTCCTCCCGCTTCCCGTACTACATGAACACGTACGGGATGCACTCCATCCACGGCCGCGCCCCGGCCATCGCCACCGGCCTGGCCTCCTCGCGCCGCGACCTGTCCGTGTGGGTGGTCACCGGTGACGGCGACGCGCTGTCCATCGGCGGCAACCACCTCATCCACGCCCTGCGCCGCAACGTGAACCTGAAGATCCTGCTGTTCAACAACCGGATCTACGGCCTCACCAAGGGCCAGTACTCCCCGACCTCCGAGGTCGGCAAGATCACCAAGTCGACGCCGATGGGGTCCCTGGACGCGCCCTTCAATCCGGTGTCGCTCGCGATCGGCGCGGAGGCCTCCTTCGTGGCGCGGACCGTGGACTCCGACCGCAAGCACCTCACGTCGGTGCTGCGCGAGGCCGCCGCGCACCCCGGCACCGCGCTGGTGGAGATCTACCAGAACTGCAACATCTTCAACGACGGCGCCTTCGAGGTCCTCAAGGACAAGCAGCAGGCCGAGGAGGCGGTGATCCGTCTGGAGCACGGGCAGCCGATCCGCTTCGGCGCCGACGGGTCGAAGGGCGTCGTGCGGGACGCGGTGACCGGTGACCTCAAGGTCGTCGCCGTCACTCCGGAGAACGAGGCCGACATCCTGGTCCACGACGCGCACGCCACGTCGCCGACCACGGCTTTCGCGCTCTCCCGGCTCGCCGACCCGGACACGCTGCACCACACCCCGATCGGCGTCCTGCGCAACGTCGAACGGCCGGTGTACGACACGCTCATGGCCGACCAGCTCGACACCGCCATCGAGAGGGACGGCAAGGGCGACCTGGCCGCGCTCCTCGCGGGCGGCGACACGTGGACGGTCGTCGGCTAGTCCGCGGGACTTCCCCGCACAGGGCCCGGTTCTGATCTTTCAGGACCGGGCTTCGTCGTACTCCTGTCGCGCCTTCTGCACGTCGTCCATGCGCCGCTCCGTCCAGGCCGCGAGGGCCCGCACCTGCGCGGCGGCCTCGCGGCCGAGCTCCGTGAGGGAGTAGTCGACGCGGGGCGGGATGACCGGCTTGGCGTCGCGGTGCACCAGGCCGTCGCGCTCCAGGGTCTGCAGCGTCTGGGCCAGCATCTTCTCGCTGACGCGGCCGATCTCGCGGCGCAGCTCGCTGAACCGGTGCGAACGCTCCTCCAGGGCGAGCAGGACGAGGACGCCCCAGCGGCTCGTCACGTGCTCCAGGACGAGGCGGTGGGGGCACATCTCCTCGCCCGCGACATTCCAGCTGCTTACTTCCACACCAGTACCTTACTTCAAAGTGGGTACTTACGGAAAGTTAGCGCTGCTCCTAGGGTGGGTGTCATACCGACTTCCACCGGACCTGACAGGAGCAACCAGACATGAGCATCGTCGTCACCGGAGCCACCGGACACCTCGGCCGTCTCGTCATCGAGGGGCTGCTCGCCGCCCGGGTCCCCGCCGGGGACATCGCGGCCGTCGTACGCGACAAGGACAAGGCCGCCGACCTCGCCGAGCGCGGCGTCGAGCTGCGCGTCGCCGACTACAGCGCCCCCGAGACCCTGCGCCGGGTCTTCGCCGCGGGCGACCGCGTCCTGCTGATCTCCGGCAGCGAGATCGGCCGGCGCGTGCCGCAGCACCGCGCGGTCGTCGACGCCGCGCGCGAGGCGGGCGTCGCGCTCCTCGCCTACACGGGCGTCCTCGGCGGCCCCGACGCCGACTTCGACCTGGCGGCCGAGCACAAGGTGACCGAGCAGCTGATCCTCGACTCCGGCCTGCCCCACACCTTCCTGCGCAACGGCTGGTACCACGAGAACTACACCGAGCACCTCGCCCCGGTCCTGGAGCACGGCGCCGTCGTCGCCTCCGCGGGCGACGGCCGCGTCGCCTCCGCCTCCCGCGCCGACTACGCCGCGGCCGCCGTCGCCGTACTGACCGGCGAGGGCCACGAGGGCAAGGTCTACGAGCTCAGCGGCGACGTCGCGTGGAGCTTCGCCGAGTACGCCGCCGAGGTCGCGGCGCAGACCGGCAAGGACATCTCGTACGCGAACGTGCCCGCCGAACAGCACCTCGCGGTGCTGACCGGCGCGGGCGTGCCGGAGCCGATGGCCGCGACCCTCGTCGACGTCGACGCGGCCATCGCGCGGGGGCGCCTGGCCGGGACCGGCGGGGACCTCGCCAAGCTGATCGGCCGGCCCACGACCCCGATCGCGGACGCGGTGTCCGCGGCGCTCCGCGGCTGAGCCCGCCGGGCGTCACGAGCGTCACCATGGAACGGGCATGACAGCCGAGGGTTCCCGGCGCTACCTTCAGTGGGGCAGCGTGGGCTGCCGTGCACGAAGGAGGGGCCGTGGACAGCGGAGCAGCCGGGAAGCCGGGGAACGAGCAGCGCGTCGGGCTGCTGAACGGCTTCGCCGCCTACGGGATGTGGGGCCTGGTCCCGCTCTTCTGGCCGCTCCTGAAACCCGCCGGAGCCGTCGAGATCCTCGCCCACCGGATGGCCTGGTCCCTGGTGGTCGTCGGCGTGGCGCTGCTCTTCGTACGACGCTGGGACTGGGCCCGCGAGCTGCTGCGCCAGCCGCGCAGGCTCGGCCTGGTGGCGATCGCCGCGGCGGTCATCACCGTCAACTGGGGCGTCTACATCTGGTCCGTGAACTCGGGCCACGTCGTCGAGGCGTCCCTCGGCTACTTCATCAACCCGCTGGTCACCATCGCCATGGGCGTCCTGCTGCTCGGCGAGCGGCTGCGGCCGGTGCAGTGGGCGGCGGTCGGCATCGGGTTCGCGGCGGTCCTCGTGCTCGCGTTCGGATACGGCAGGCCGCCGTGGATCTCGCTCTGTCTCGCCTTCACCTTCGCGACGTACGGCCTGGTGAAGAAGAAGGTCAACCTCGGCGGCCTGGAGTCGCTCGCCGCCGAGACCGCCGTGCAGTTCCTGCCCGCCGTCGGCTATCTGGCGTGGCTCGCCACGCAGGGCGACATCGTGTTCGGCACGGAGGGCGCCGGGCACGCGGCGCTGCTCGCGGCCACCGGTGTGGTGACCGCCGCTCCCCTGGTCTGCTTCGGGGCCGCGGCGATCCGGGTGCCGCTCTCCACGCTGGGCCTTCTGCAGTACCTCGCGCCGGTCTTCCAGTTCCTGCTCGGCATCCTGTACTTCCACGAGGCGATGCCGCCCGAGCGGTGGGCGGGCTTCGGCCTCGTCTGGCTGGCGCTCTCCCTGCTGACCTGGGACGCGCTGCGCGCGGCCCGGCGGAACGCGGTGCGGGTGGCGGCCGCGAGGGCGGCGGCGGCCGGGGCCCCCGCCCGCGAGGAGCGGGAGCCCGCCGCCTGAGCGGTGCCGTTCCCCGGCGCGGTCAGGACCAGACACCCGCATCGGCCCGCGCCTTCACATACGCGGAGAAGCCGTGCGGCGCACGGCCGAGGATGTCCCCGACGTCCGTCGTGGGCGCCGCGTTGTGACCTTCGAACCGCATCGGCGGGCGGCCGCCACCTCCGCGATGTCCTCCACGTCGATGAAGGGTTCCGGCACGTCGCCGAGGGGCAGCGCGAGGCGTAGGGGTGCCTGCCCATCGTGGAGCTGGTCGCCGCCGAGCTCCTCACCGAGCCGGGCGCGACGGTCGCGGCGGTGGCCGGACAGGTGGGGTACGCCGACGGGTTCGGCTTCAGTGACGCCTTCAAGTGACGCCTTCAAGCGGATCAGGGGCATCGCCCCGAGCGGATACCGGGCCGCTGCCGCACGGACGCACACCCGAGCCGCCTCATCGGTTCAACCGGTTTAACCGGTATAACTGGTTACCATGACAACCCTGCACTGGAAGCTGGTCATCGACGCCGCCGACCCGCACGCCCAAGCGGCCTTCTGGGCCGAGACGTTGGGGTACGAGGTCGAGGACAACAGCGCCCTCATCGACCGTCTGCTCGGCCTCGGCGCGGCCCCCGAAGCCGCGACGTTCGAGTTCCGCGGCCGCCGCGCCTGGCGCGACCTCATCGCCGTCCGGCACCCCGACGACCCGTACGACGAGGCCAGTGGCACCGGCCTGGGCCGCCGGATCCTCTTCCAGCGCGTGCCCGGGACCAAGACCGGCAAGAACCGGCTGCACCTCGATGTGCACACCGGGCCGGGGTGCCGCGACGACGAGGTGCGCCGGCTGGAGGCGCTGGGCGCCGCCGTGGCGCGGCACGTCAAGGAGCCCGGCGGCGAGTGGGTGATCATGACGGACCCGGAGGGCAACGAGTTCTGCGTGCACTAGGCGGTTCCCGTCTCCGGTTTCCGCAACATCTCGACCAGCGCCGAGACGCTGTGGTCCCGATGCCCCTCGGCGACCGCCCGCCGCACCAGGTCGTTCATCGGGGCGAGCCAGGAGACGTCGAGTCCGGCCTCCTCGGCCACCTCCTGGTCGTACTCGGCCGCTTCGTGGAAGAGCCCGACGGTCGACGCGGGCCGTGTGTAGTCGCCGGAGTCGATCTCCTGGGCCAGGGTGGGCAGGATCGAGGCGATCATCTCCAGCCACTTGACCTCGTACCGCACCAGCGAGCCCGCGGTCAGGCCGCGCGACCGCACCATCGCCGCGCCCTGGAAGAAGCCGATCAGGGCGGGGAGCAGGGTGCTGCCCACCGCCATCTCGTAGAGGGCGGCCAGGTCCGGGTCGGTGCCGAGGTGGACGGTGTCGCCGCCGAGCACCCTCAGCGTCTCCTCGTGCGCGTCGAACGTCGCCCGGTCGCCCGCGTAGTAGAGCAGGGTGTCCGGCTTTCCCACGGCCCCCGGCACGTTCTTGACGGCGCCGTCGAGGAACCGTGCGCCCCGCCCGGCCGCCCAGTCGGCCATCTCCCGTGCGCCGGACGGGGTACCGGAGTTGAGGGTGACCAGGGTGCGACCGGCCAGGGCGGCGGCCGCCGGTTCCAGTGCGGCGCGTGTCGCCTCGTACGTCGAGAGGCAGGCGATGACGAGGGGGCTCGCGGCGACCGCGTCCTCGACCGCCGCCCTGTGCGACGCACCCTTGGCGACGAGGGGCGCCGCCTTCTCCGGAGTGCGGTTCCACACCGTCGTCGGGTGCCCGGCCCCGACGAAGGCCTCGGTCAGCGCCGTGCCCATCAGGCCGAGCCCGATGAGCGTCACGGGTGTGCCCGTGCTCCGGTCGTACGTCATGCTCTGCCCCCATTGTCGCCAGCTGTCCGCGCCGAGCGCGTTGATCCCCTCGGGTGTGTTGATCCCGTCGGGCGTGTTGATCGCTTCCTCATGCTGGGGGGACACTGCGCTCGCCTCAAGTACCCACTAAAAAGTGCGTACTTACCTTTGCGTAAGCCATGGCGGCGCCGCGTGGCCGACCCGGGGCGGCAGACCGGTCTTTGGCAAGCTGGGACGATGGCACAGCAGCCGCGCGCCCACCGTCTCCTCCTCGCCGTCTGCGGTGTCTTCGCCCTGCTGTCCCTCGCCCTCGTCCCGCTCACCCTGCCCCTCGGCTGGGACGAGATGGTCTACGCCAGCCGCTACTCCCCGCACGGCCCCGCCACGCCGTTCAGTGCGCCCCGCACCCGTGGCGTGCCGTTCCTGATCGCCCCCGTGGCGGCCTGGAGCGACTCCGTCGTACTGCTCAGGGTGTGGCTGACGCTGCTCGCGACCGCCGCGCTCTACCTCGGGTTCCGTCCCTGGCTGCGCGTCCTGCACCGGCCGTCGGCGGCCGCCGTCGCCGCCGCGCTGTACGGCGGCCTGTGGTTCACGCTGTTCTACGCGAGCGCCGCGATGCCCAACCACTACACCGCCATGGGTGCCGTCGGGGCGGTCGGCCTCTTCCTGTGGCCGCGGCAGTCCGTCGCCACCCGCGCCGGGATCGCGGGCGGCCTCGCCCTGGCCACCCTGATGCGCCCCAACGACGGCGTCGCCCTGGGTGTGCCCCTGCTGGTCGCCGCCCTCGTCGTCCCCGGCCGGCGGGCGCGGGGCCGCGTTCTCGCCGTGCTCGGCGGGCTCGCGGCGGGCGCGCTGCCGTGGATCGTCGAGGCGTACGTCCGTTTCGGCGGCGTCCGCGAACGGCTGACGGAGGCGAGCGAAGTGCAGGGGGACCTGCGCCCTCTGCTCTCCCTGGCCCACCACCTCACCGTCATGGACGGCCCACTGCTCTGCCGCCCCTGCACCGGCGACGGCATCCGCCCCATCGCGCTGGAGTGGTGGCTGGTGCTGCCGGTCCTGGTGGGGGTGGGGCTGTGGAGCGTACGAGGCCTGCGCCCCGAAGACCGGGGGGCTCGCCCACCGGCCCCCGCTCCCCTCCCCTGCTGCCTGCTCGCCGCAGCCGCGGCCCTTGCCGTCGCCCTCCCCTACCTCCTCCTGGTCCCCTACGCCGCTCCCCGCTTCCTCCTCCCCGCCCACGCCCTGCTCGCCCCGGCCGCCGCCCTCGGAGTGCTCGCCCTCGTCCGGGCCGCCCGCGCGTCCCGTCGGCCGCTGGTCGGACTCGCCGCGCTGGGGCTCGTCCTCGCCGGACACCTCGCCGTCCAGCTCCCCCTGGTCCACGGGAACGCGAGGATCCAGGCGGGCGCCCGCGGCGACTGGGCGCGGATCGCCGAAGTCCTGCACGACCACGGCGTCGGAGCGGGGACCGGCGGAGCGAGGACCGGCGGGGCGGGGACCGGCAGCACTCCGTGCGTCCTGGGCGGCAACGCCTCCGTGATCCCCGTCGCGTACGTGGCCGGCTGCGCGCCCGCCGCGCCGGACGACCCGCTCCGCCCCGCCGCCCTGGTCCTGCGCGCGGCGGACCCCCCGCACTGGGCCCGCTCCTGGCCCCGCCACCCCGTGCCCGGCACCTACGCCCCGGGGTGGGCCGTCCACGTACCTCCGTGACCCATCCCCTGGACGACTTTGCTTGCGCGTGCATATAGTGCACGCGCAAGCAACCGCCGTGCGCAAGCAACCCAGGGGGATCCCATGACCCGCAAGTTCCTCTTCGTCGTCGGCAGCGCCCGCCCCGAGGGCAACACCGAGATCCTGGCCCGCAAGGCCGCCGAGCAGCTGCCCCCGGACGTCGAGCAGCGCTGGGTGAACCTCGCCGACGTACCGCTCCCCGACTTCGAGGACCAGCGGCACGACGACACCCGCCCGCGCGCCCGGCCCCGCCCCGTCGGCGGCAACGAAGCGCTGCTCCTGGACGCCACCCTGGAGGCGACGGACATCGTCATCGCCTCACCGCTGTACTGGTACTCGGTCTCGGCCACCGTCAAGCGCTACCTCGACTACTGGGACGCCTGGCTGGAAACCCCTGAGATCAACTTCAAGGACACCCTCAAGGGCCGCACCCTGTGGGGCGTGACGGCGCTCGCGCACCGCGAGGAAGAGGTGGCACAGCCGCTGATCGGCACGCTGAACCACACCGCCGCCTTCTTCCCCATGCGCTTCGGCGGCGTCCTGCTGGGCAACGGCACCCGGCCCGGCCACGTCCTGGAGGACACCGAGGCGCTGGCGCGCGCCAAGACGTTCTTCGCGCAGGAGCCGCCGCTGGCCCGCTACCCGTACGACAAGGACTGAGAGCCGCTCTTCGAGCGACTACGCCATGACGTCCTTCGCCCCGAAGCGCGCCCAGGCAGCCGAGCCGAACACGGCCGCGTACAAGCCCTGCATCTGCAGGTTCTTGATGATGTCGTCCCAGTAGACCGGCTCGCGCATCAGGTCGGCGAAGGACAGCCAGTAGTGCGAGAAGAAGTACGGGTGGAGGGCGTGCAGCTGCGGGATCTGGTCGAGGATCTGGACCGTGATCAGCAGCCCCACCGTCGTCGCCATCGCCGCGATGCCGCTGCTGGTGAGCGTCGAGACGAACAGGCCGAGCGCCGCAACCCCGATCAGCGACACGGCGACGACGAGCGCGATCAGCAGGGCCCGCAGTAGCCCCTCACCGAAGCCCATGCGGGTGCCGGAGATCGTCGTGACCTCGCCGAGCGGGAAGAGCAGCGCGCCGGTGGCGAGCGCGGACGTGGCGACGACCAGGGTCGCGACCAGGCAGAACGTCAGCGTGGTCGCGTACTTGACGAGGAGCAGCCGGGTCCGCCCGGCGGGCGCGACCAGCAGATAGCGCAGCGTGCCCGCGCTCGCCTCGCCCGCGACGGCGTCCCCCGCGACGACGCCGATCGCCATCGGCAGGAAGAACGGCAGGGTCGCGGCGAGCGCGGTGAAGACCAGGAACAGGCCGTTGTTGGTGATCTGCGCGATGAAGGCGGGCCCGCCTTCGTCGCCGCCCCCGCCGATCGTCGAGCCGTCACTGGTCTCGATCTTGACGGCGATGCCGACGAGGACCGGCACGGCGGCGAGGACGCCGAGCAGCGCGATGGTCCGCCAGCGGCGGAACGTGATCCCGAGCTCGCTGCGGAAGAGACCCAGCGTCCAGACCCACCGCTGCTCCCTCGGGACATCCGCCCCGGACACGTCCATGGTCTCGGTGACCTCAGCCCGCGACATCGAAGCCCTCCCCCGTCAGCGCCACGAACGCGTCCTCCAGAGAGGCACGTTCGAGGCCGAAGCCGCGGACGCGGACGCCCGCGCCGACCAGCGCGGCGTTCAGTTCGGCCAGGTCCAGGTCCTGACCGGACCCGTCCTGCCCGGACCCGTCTTGACCGGACCCGTTCTGACCGGACCCGTTCTGACCTGGGAGTTCGCCGGTAACACGGTCCTCCGTAGAGACCAGGTCCGTCACGCCCTGCTCCTTCAGGACCCGGGCCGCCTCGCCCGGGTCCGGTGTCGTCACGACGAGCCTGCCCCGCGCGCCCGCCGCCAGCTCGGCGACGGACCCCTGGGTGATCAGACGGCCCTGGGTCATCACGGCCGCGTGCGTGCAGACCTGCTCGATCTCGTCGAGCAGGTGCGAGGAGAGGAAGACGGTCGTGCCCTCCGCGGCCAGCTCCCGCACCAGGGTGCGGATCTCGCGCATGCCTTGCGGGTCGAGGCCGTTCGTCGGCTCGTCGAGGACGAGGAGCTTGCGCGGCTGGAGCAGCGCCGCCGCGAGCCCGAGGCGCTGCTTCATGCCGAGGGAGTACGCCTTCGCCTTCTTGCCGGCGGCCGCGGTGAGCCCGACCCGGTCGAGCGCCGCCTCGGCCCGCGCCTTCCGGGTGCGCGGGTCCGCGGTCGGGTCCGCGGAGTCGTACCGCAGGAGGTTGTCGCGGCCCGACAGGAAGCCGTAGAGGGCGGGCCCCTCGATCAGCGCGCCCACGTGCGGCAGGACGGTGCGCGTGGCGCGCGGCATGGGGCGGCCGAGGACCTGGGCGCGGCCGGAGGTCGGCTCGATGAGGCCCATCAGCATGCGGATCGTCGTCGTCTTGCCCGAGCCGTTCGGCCCGAGGAAGCCGAAGACGCTGCCTTCCGGGACGGTGAGGTCGAGCCGGTCGACGGCGAGGTGTTTTCCGTAGCGCTTGGTGAGCGCGTGCGTCTCGATGACATGCTCCACCGAGCCCTCCGAACTGCCGTTGCTGCCCGGCACACTGCCCTCCCGTCGTCCGAAGAGACGGATGGAAGGTGCCCGGCCGGCACCTCCCATCCGCCGTTTCCCTATGCCGTACGCACCGCTAGTGCGCCTCGTTCGCCGCCTTCACCAGCGCGTCCTTGGTGACCGCGCCCACGTAGACCGTGCCGTCGTCGGTGACGAGGGCGTTGATCAGGCGGGTCGAGAAGACCGTGCCGGCGCCGAAGTCGCCGTTGACCTGGTCGCCCAGCGAGTCGAGCAGCTTCTGCGCGTCCTGCGGGACGTCGCCGGAGCCGGCCGTCGGCAGGCCCTTGCCGCCGGGCAGCTTCAGCTCGGCGATGGAGCTCCAGCCCGTCCCGATGACCTTGGGTTCGTTGAGGTCGCCCTCGCCGAACTCCTTGCCGTCCTTGCCCTTGAAGTCGCGGCTCCGCTCGCCCTGCTCGTCGGCCTCGGTGACCTTCGTGCCCTTGGGGGGCGTGAAGTCGAAGGTGGACGCGGACGGCTTGCCGAAGTCGACCTTCGTGAAGCCCGCGTCGACGACGGCCGCGCCGCCGGAGGCCGGGGTCAGGGTGAACTTGAGCGGTGTGCCGGTCTTCTCGTCCACCGCGACGGTGATCCGGCCGACCGTCGAGCCGTCCTGCTTCGGCTTGATCACCAGGCGGTACGCGTCGCGGCCCGCGACCTGCGCGGTGCCGTCGACCTCGACGGACGTGGTGTCGTCGACGGCCTTCAGGGCCTGCTCGGCGAACTCCTTCGGGGTGCTGGGCAGCTCGCCGTCAAGCCCCTTCGGCACGTCCTTGCCGTGCTTGTCGCCCTTCTCCGGAGAGGCGCCCTCGTCCTTCGCGTGGTAGGCCTCGTTCGACGCGCTGTCGTACGCCCACACGTCGTCGCCGTTGTGGATCAGGCTGTACTCGGAGGCGTCGCCCAGGACGGACACCTTCTGCTTGTCGGGGCCGTCGGCCGCGACGCGCAGCGTGTGCGTGCCGGACGCCAGCTCCATCAGCTTGCTCTTGGGGTCGGCCGCCGAGCCCTTCTCGTCGCCGTCGCCCTCGCCCCGGTCCGCGCCGCCCCCGCCGCCGAAGCCGCCCGCCATGCCGCCGAACGACGGCAGGCCCAGGTCGGTGCTGATCTTGACGTTGCCGGAGAGCTGCTGCGTGTCCGACGCGGCGATCTTCTCGATGAGCTCCTGTGCGGTGACCTTCGGGAGGTCCGGGTCGCCCGATGTGGCGAGCGCCGGGACGAGTCCGATCGTCGCCGCCGCCACCCCCGCCACCGCGATCGGGACCGCGTAGCGGGCCGCCTTGCGGCGGCCGGCGCGCACGTCCGCGGCCTCGCTGGTGTCCTTCGCCGATTCGTACGGTGCCATTGTCTGCCTTACCTCCGTGGTCGGCGGCGGCCTTCCCTGTACGTGTCTTCGTCCACCCTGTGCCGCCATTCTCACCCGAATAGGTCAGGAGTGGTTGTTCTCGTTGGACTCCATCCGACCAAATCGGCCACCAAGAAGCGTCAGACCCCGGAAGCAACTCCATGTACTGCTCTGGGATGACATGAAGCGGCGGTGCCTCCCCCGTCCCGTAGGGGGTGGCACCGCCGATCGACAGTGTGGGCTCCGGCGGACGGCCGGAGAAGGAGACGTGCTCTCAGCCCGCCCGGTGCACCACGAGGTCGCAGAGCTCGATCAGCGACGCCTTCGCGTCGCCCTCGGGCAGCGGTCCCAGGGCGGCCCGCGCGCTCTCCGCGTAGTGGACCGTGTCCCTGCGCGCGTGTTCGAGGGCGGGGTGCGTGCGCAGCCTGGTGAGGGCCTCCGCGTGCCGTGCGTCGTCCGTGAGGTCCGAGTCGAGGAGCTCGCACAGGGCGATGTCCTCGGCGAGGCCGAGCCGCGCGGCCCGCTCGCGCAGGCGCAGCACCGGCAGCGTGGGGATGCCCTCGCGCAGGTCCGTGCCCGGCGTCTTGCCGGACTCGTGCGAGTCGGAGGCGATGTCGAGCACGTCGTCGGCGAGCTGGAAGGCGACGCCGAGCCGCTCCCCGTACTGCGTGAGGACGTCCACGACGGTCTCGTCCGCGCCGGACATCATCGCGCCGAACCGGCAGGCCACGGCGACCAGCGAGCCGGTCTTGCCCCTGAGCACGTCGAGGTAGTGGTCGACCGGGTCGCGGCCCTCGGTCGGTCCCGCGGTCTCCAGGATCTGGCCGGTGACCAGCCGCTCGAAGGCCTCCGCCTGGATGCGGACGGCCTCGGGGCCGAGGTCGGCCAGGATGTACGAGGCGCGGGCGAAGAGAAAGTCGCCGGTCAGCACGGCGACGGAGTTCCCCCAGCGCTGGTTGGCGCTCTCGACGCCGCGGCGCACATCGGCCTCGTCCATGACGTCGTCGTGGTACAGCGTCGCGAGGTGCGTCAGCTCGACGACGACGGCGGAGGGCACGACACCCGGCGCGTAGGGGTCGCCGAACTGGGCAGCGAGCATCACGAGCAGCGGACGGAAACGCTTGCCCCCGGCACGGACCAGGTGCTGGGCGGCCTCGGTGATGAAGGGCACCTCGCTCTTGGTGGCTTCGAGCAGTCCCTCCTCGACAGCCGCCAATCCGACCTGGACATCGGCTTCGAGAGCCTGGTCCCGCACGCTCAGCCCAAAAGGCCCGACGACGGTCACGAGAGGTTCTCCTGTCTGCTGACGATCACATGGCCAACTCGGTCGATCATTGGATCTCGGTCGATGACACGGGTTTGTCGATGTGTCGCTGCCATCACTCAAGTCAGCGTATCCGGTCGACTTTCGATCACGGCGAGCACCTGCCCGCCCGTCGCACGCCGCCGCGCTGGTCGGAGCGGATCCCGAGGCTCCGCGCAGCCTCTTCGCACACCAGGCCGAGCGGCGCGCAAAGCTCACCGGTATGTTCGTGATCGGCCCATAAGACCGAGAAGACCGCCCTGCACCGCAAGACCCGTAACGACCGGGAGAAGCATCTTTGTCCCGTACTACGGCCGAGTACGAGCCGCCAGCCGAGCCGTCCGGCGACCCACCGCCGGGCGACGACCGCGCCTTCTTCGGGCAGCCGCGCGGCCTGCTCACCCTCTCCGGTCTTGAGGTCTGGGAGCGCTTCTCGTTCCTCGGCATGCAGGCCATCCTGGTCCTCTACTTCGCCGACTCCGTCGCGAACGACGGCATGGGGATGGACGCCGGTACGGCCGCGTCGGTCTCAGCGGCGTACGGCACGCTGGTCTACCTCGTCTCCGTGGCGGGCGGCTGGCTCGCCGACCGCATCCTCGGCTCGTACCGCGCGGTGCTGTGGGGCGGCATCCTCATCGCCTGCGGCCACTACTCGATGGCCGTGCCGACGGCGACGATGACCTGGGTGGGGCTCGGTCTGATCAGCGCGGGCACCGGCCTCCTCAAGCCCAACGTCGCCTCGATGGTCGGCAAGCTCTACCGCACCGAGGACGAGCGCCGCGACGCGGGCTTCGCGCTGTACTACATGGCGATCAACGTAGGCGCCTTCGCGGGCCCGCTGATCACCGGCTGGCTCGGCGACCACAAGGGCTGGCACTGGGGCTTCTCGGCGGCCGCGATCGGCATGACCTTCGGTCTCGTCCAGTACGTCGCGGGACGGCGCCATCTCGCGGGACGGAAGGCGTCCGCCGAGTTCGCCCTGCCGAGGGACGCGATGCGCCGGGCCGTCCTGATGATCGTCGCCGGCCTCGTCGTGGCCGCCGCCGTCGCCGGGCTCCTTGCCGCCGCCGGCCGGCTCACCATGGACCGCTTCGTCGACCTGCTCACCCTGATCTCGGTGATCGCGCCGGTCGTCTACTTCGCGGTGATGTTCCGCAGCCCGCGCGTGAGCGCCGAGGAGCGCGGCCGCCTCAGACCGTACGTGGTCCTCTTCCTGGCCTCGGTCGTCTTCAACTTCATCCTCTTCCAGGCGTACTCGACGATGATCCTGCTGGCGTCGACGAACGCCGAGACGTCGATCTTCGGCTTCACCTTCCCCGCAAGCTGGTACGCCTCCGCGCTCGGCGCCTTCGAGGTCGGCCTCGCGCCCGTCGTCGCCGCCGTCTGGGCGCGGATGGGGAGGCGTCAGCCGCACGCCTCCAACAAGATCGCCTTCGGGGTGATCCTGGGCGGCCTGTCGTTCCTCCTGATGACGCTGCCCACCTCGGGGCACGCCGACGACACGTACAAGATGGCGGTCTGGTGGATCGTCGGCTCGTACCTGCTGCTCGGGCTCGGCGACATCCTCGTGGAGACCTCGGGCATGTCGGCGACGACCAAGCTCGCCCCGAAGGCCTTCGCCAGCCAGACGATGGCCCTGTGGTTCCTCTCCCTCGCACTCGCCAACGGCATCCAGGCGCAGGTCGTGAAGGTCTACGGAGAGGTCTCCAACCCGGCGTACTTCGGCGTGAACGGCGGAATCGCCGTGCTCGCGGGCATCGCCGTGATCGCGCTCGCACCGTGGCTGCGCCGCACCATGCACCCCGTCCACTAGGGCACCCCGCCCACCGGAGACACCCCGTCCACTGAGGTTCCACTCATGCAGATCCGCGACTCCTTCCCGTACGAGACCACCCGCGAGGACTTCCGCGTACCCCTCTCCGACGGGACCAGGCTCTACGCGCGCGTGTGGCGCCCGGTCACCGACGAGCCCGTCCCCGTGCTCCTCGAATACCTCCCCTACCGCCTCAGCGACTGGACGGCGCCGCGCGACTGGCAGCGCCACCCCTGGTACGCGGGCCACGGCTACGCCTCCGTGCGCGTCGACGTCCGCGGCCACGGCAACAGCGAGGGCCTGCCCACCGACGAATACGCGCCGCAGGAGCTGGCCGACGGCGTCGAGGTCGTCCACTGGCTGGCCGCGCAGCCCTGGTCGACCGGCAAGGTCGGCATGTTCGGCATCTCCTGGGGCGGCTTCAACTCCCTCCAGATCGCGGCGCTCGCACCCGAGCCGCTCAAGGCGATCGTCACGGTCTGCTCGGCGGACGACCGCTACGACAACGACGTGCACTACATGGGCGGTTCCGTCCTCGCGGTGGACATGCACGCGTGGGCGGCGACGATGCTCGCCTTCGCGTCGCGCCCGCCGGACCCGTACTTCGTGGGCGACGCCTGGCGCGAGATGTGGCTGACGCGCCTCGAAGCCGTCGAACCCCTCATCCACACCTGGCTGGACCACCAGACCCGCGACGCCTACTGGCGGCACGGCAGCGTCTGCGAGGACTACTCCGCGATCGGCGCCGCGGTGCTCGCGGTCGGCGGCTGGCACGACCCGTACCGCGACACCGTCCTGCGGCTGGTCGAGCACCTCCCCGACGAGCAGGTGCGCGGCCTCATCGGCCCCTGGTCGCACCAGTACCCGGACCGCGGCCTGCCGCCCGGCCCCGCGATCGGCTTCCTCCAGGAGACCCTGCGCTGGTGGGACCACCACCTCAAGGGCATCGACACCGGCGTGATGGCCGAGCCGAAGCTCCGCTCCTGGATCAGCGACTCGCACCCGCCGGCGACGGTCTACCCGGAGCTGCCCGGCGGCTGGGTCGGCGACCCGTCCTGGCCGTCCCCGAACGTCACCCCCGTGTCGTACGCGCTCCAGGGCACCCCCGTCCTCGTCGACTCCCCGCACCACACGGGCCTGGACGCGGGCCGCTTCTTCCCCTTCGGGAACAACGCGGACCTGCCGCCGGACCAGCGGGACGAGGACGCGAAGTCGGCGTGCTTCGAATTCGAGGTCCCTTCGGAGGTACGGATCCTCGGGCGTCCCAGGGTGACGCTGCGGCTGCGGATGGACGTGCCGTACGGCCAGGCCGTCGCCCGCCTCTGCGACATCGCCCCCGACGGCTCGTCCACCCTGGTCACCCGGGGCGTGCTCAACCTCTCGGCGCGGCACGGCAGGGACCGCGCGGACGCCTGGCCCCTCGGCGCCACCGAGGACGTGACGTTCGAGCTCAACGGCATCGGCCACACCTTCCCGCCGGGCCACCGCATCCGCCTCGCGGTCTCCTCCGCGTACTGGCCCTGGATCTGGCCGCAGGCGGACTCCGTCGGCTTCACCCTGGAGCCGGTGGGCAGCTCACTGGAACTCCCCACGCGCGAGGGCGACTTCGACCCGTCGATCGTCTTCGGGCCCGCAGAGCAGTCCGAGCCGCTCGGCGTGGTGTACCCGGCGACCCTGGACGAACAGCGGCCCGAGCGCCTCGTCGTACGCGACGTCGCCAAGGGCGAGTGGCGCCTTGAGGTCGACCCGCGCTACGGCGGCACGCGCGTGTACCCCGACGGCCTCGAATTCACCGAGGACGCGCTGGAGACGTACACGATCCAGGAGGGCGACCCGCTGAGCGCCCGCACCCGCTCGGACTGGACGATCCGCCTGCACCGACCCGAACTCGGCTGGGACACGCGCGTCGAGACCCGCTCGGAGATCACCTGCGACGCGGCGGACTTCATCACCTCGAACGAGGTGGTGTGCAAGGCCGGCGACGAGGTCGTCTTCCACCGGACGTGGGAGAAGCGGATCCGGCGGACCGCGGGCTAGGGCGTGTCTTTTGGATCGGTCCGGCGACCGCCCAGGAGCAGACGGTCGAGGACGACGGCGATGCCGTCGTCCTCGTTCGAGAGGGTCAACTCGTCGGCCACCGCTTTGAGTTCCCCATGGGCGTTGGCCATGGCCACGCCGTGGGCGGCCCACAGGAACATGGGGATGTCGTTGGGCATGTCCCCGAAGGCGATCGTGTCCGCGGCCGTCAGGCCGAGCCGCTCGGCGGCCAGCGCGAGCCCGGTCGCCTTGGTGACCCCGCACGGCTGGAGCTCCACCGTGCCGGGCCCCGACATGGTGACCGACGCGAGCGAGCCCACCGCGTCGCGCGCCACCGCCGCCAACTCGTCGTCGGGCAGCAGCGGATGGCGCAGGAGCACCTTGCTGATGGGCTCCTCCCAGAGCACGTCCCGCTTGGGCACCCGCATCGCGGGAAGCGTGGGATGCGGCATCTCGTACCCCGGCTCGATGAGCGTGAGGCCGTGGACGCCGTCCTGGTCCACGGCCGCGTAGACCTGCCCGACCTCCGCCTCGATCTTGCCGAGCGCGGCCTCGGCGAGCTCGCGGTCGAGCTTCACCGACCACTCCATCCGGTTCGCGCCCGCGTCGTACAGCTGCGCCCCCTGACCGCACACGGCCAGGCCCGCATAGCCGAGTTCGTCCAGGAGCGGCCTCACCCGTGGCGCCGGGCGGCCTGTCACCACGAGGTGCCGGGCGCCCGCCTCGCTCACGGCGGCCAGTGCCCGCCGCGACCGGTCCGAGACCGTGTCGTCGCCGCGCAGCAGCGTCCCGTCCAGGTCAGTGGCGATGAGTGCATATGCGAGGGGAGCGGCCATGATCCAGAGAATACGGATCCTGCGCTCCACCGGAAGCTGCTTGGCAAGGTGCGCATACGGCCGGGTGAGGACGGGCGGTTCCTCCCTCACAGGAAAGCGGAAGGTGATATTCCGCCTCGCACAGCGAGAGTTATTCGGACATTGCGCACTCTTCAGGCACTGCCGCAACAGGCCCTCCACACGTAACGTGTGGCACACCCCTATGGAAAGCGAGGCAGGTACGCATGTCCGAGCAGACCCCGCTCGACCCGGCCGCCGGTGACTCCACCGACCTCCCCGGAGGCCCCACCGGTCACCCCGAGGGCGGCTCCACCGGTCTTCCCGAGGGCGACCCCTTCGGCCTTCCCGAGGGCGACCCCTTCGGACCGCACAACCTCCCCTACGGCGTGTTCTCCCTGACCGGTGAGGCGACCGGCCGGCGCAGGGTCGGGGTACGGCTCGGCTCGTACGTCCTGGACGCGGGCGCCGCGGCCGCCGCCCTCGGCTCCCCCTACGTCTCGCTCCTCGCCCGCCCCACCCTCAACCCGCTGCTCGCCGCGGGCCGCACCGCCTGGTCCGACGTGCGGCGCGCCCTGACGGCGTGGGTGACGGTGCCCGCCCACCGCGAAGCCGTACGCCCCCTGCTGCACCCCCTCTCCGAAGTGACCCTGCACCTGCCGTTCGAAATCGCGGACTACGTCGACTTCTACGCCTCGGAGAACCACGCGACGAACCTGGGCAAGATGTTCCGCCCGGACTCGCCGACCCCGCTGACCCCCAACTGGAAGCACCTGCCCATCGGTTACCACGGCCGGTCCGGCACGGTCGTGGTCTCGGGGACGGACGTGGTCCGCCCGACGGGCCAGCGCAAGGCGCCCGCCGACACGGCTCCCGTCTTCGGCCCCTCAGTGCGGCTCGACATCGAGGCGGAGGTCGGCTTCGTGGTCGGCACCTCCTCGACGCACGGAACGCCCGTCCCCCTGGCGGACTTCCGGGAGCACGTCTTCGGGCTCACCCTCCTCAACGACTGGTCCGCGCGCGACATCCAGGCCTGGGAGTACGTCCCGCTCGGGCCGTTCCTCGGGAAGTCCTTCGCCACCTCGGTCTCCGCGTGGATCACCCCGCTGGAGGCGCTGGACTCGGCGCGGGTCGCACCCCCGGAGCGCACGCACCCGCTCCTGCCCTACCTGGACGACTCCGCGGAGTCGTCGGCGGACGAGCCCGGCGGCTACGACCTGCGCATGACGGTCACCCTCAACGGCCAGGTCATCTCCGAGCCGCCGTTCTCCACCGTGTACTGGACGGCCGCGCAGCAACTGGCGCACATGACGGTCAACGGCGCCTCACTCCGCACCGGCGACCTGTACGGCTCGGGCACGGTCAGCGGCTCCGAGCCCGGTCAGTACGGCTCCCTGATCGAGATCACCTGGAACGGCCGCGACCCCCTCGAACTCCCCGACGGCAAGCGCACCTTCCTGGAGGACGGCGACGAGGTCACCCTCTCCGCCTGGGCCCCGGGCCCCGACGGCACGAAGGTGGGCCTCGGCGAGGTGACGGGCCGAATCGCACCGGCGAGGTAGCTCACGACGGGGCGGTGGCGAGGACGACGGGGCGACGGCGCCTGCGACCGCGGCTGCTGGGGCGAGGGCGACCTGCCCGCGCGCAGCCGCGTGTCAGGACGTCCAGTCCGGCTCCTCCTCATCGCCCCAGCCCAGCTCCGCCTCATCGGCCGGAGCTGAGGCCCCGCCGCCGGCCCGCCTGACTGAGGCACCGCCACCGGCCGGCCCGCCGGCGGGGGCACCGACAGGTGTCGCCGTCGGCCGGGCCTCCCCGTCAGGCGCCCCGCCAGAACCCGGGCTGCCGCCCACGAACTCCGCCACGACCCCGACCACACCCTCGCCGTACGTCGCCCGCTTCTTCTCGCCCACTCCGCTGATGCCTTCGAGGTCCGACACGGAGGTGGGCCGCAGCGTCGCGATCTCCCGGAGCGTGGCGTCGTGGAAGATCACGTACGCCGGGACGCCCTGCTCCTTCGCCTGGGCGCCGCGCCAGGCGCGCAGCGCCTCGAAGAGCGGCACCGCCTCCTGGGGCAGCTCGGCGACCGCCGCCGCCGACTTCGCCTTGCGCTCGCCCTTGGACCCCCGCGCCGCCGGAGCCCGCTTCGGCTCCTTGCGCAGCCGCACCTCGCGCTCGCGGCCCAGGACGGACCCGCTCGTCTCGGTGAGCACCAGCGTGCCGTACTCCCCCTCGACGGCGAGCAGGCCCTGCGCGAGCAACTGCCGGACCACGCCCCGCCATTCGGCCTCCGCCAGCTCCTCGCCGATACCGAAGACCGACAGCTGGTCGTGGTCGAACTGGATGACCTTCGCGGTCTTCTTGCCGAGCAGGATGTCGATGATCTGGCCCGCGCCGAACTTCTGGCCGCGCTCCCGCTGGAGGCGCACCACCGTGGACAGCACCTTCTGCGC
The DNA here is from genome assembly GCF_040654255.1 of Streptomyces sp. NPDC050732. Classification (NCBI taxonomy): domain Bacteria; kingdom Bacillati; phylum Actinomycetota; class Actinomycetes; order Kitasatosporales; family Streptomycetaceae; genus Streptomyces; species Streptomyces sp. NPDC050732. The sequence continues at coordinate 25,882 of NZ_JBFAHP010000020.1, read as the reverse complement.
GGCCACCGTGCCGTCCCAGGTCTCGGGCGGGGTGAGGCACGTGTCGCAGTTCCCGCAGGACTCCGCCGCCGCTTCCTGGCCGAAGTAGGTGAGGAGCTGGGTGCGGCGGCACTGCGCGGTCTCGCAGAGCGCCAGCATCGAGTCGAGGTGCGAGGCCGCCCGGCGGCGGAACGCCTCGTCGCCCTCGCTGCCCTGGATCATCTTGCGCTGCTGCACGACGTCCTGGAGGCCGTACGCCATCCAGGCCGTGGAGGGCAGGCCGTCGCGGCCCGCGCGGCCCGTCTCCTGGTAGTACCCCTCGACCGACTTGGGCAGGTCGAGGTGGGCGACGAAGCGGACGTCCGGCTTGTCGATGCCCATGCCGAAGGCGATCGTGGCGCAGACGACGAGACCTTCCTCCCGCAGGAAGCGCGACTGGTGCGCCGCGCGCGTGCCGCCGTCGAGGCCCGCGTGGTACGGGACGGCCTCGATGCCGTTCCTGCACAGGAACTCGGCGGTCTTCTCCACCGAATTGCGCGAGAGGCAGTAGACGATGCCGGCGTCGCCCGCGTGCTCCTCCTTCAGGAAGGACAGGAGCTGCTTCTTCGGCTCGGCCTTCGGCACGATGCGGTACTGGATGTTGGGCCGGTCGAAGCTCGCCACGAAGTGCTTGGCGTCCGGCATGCCGAGCCGCTCGGTGATCTCCCGGTGCGTGGCGTGCGTGGCCGTCGCGGTCAGGGCGATCCGCGGCACGTCGGGCCAGCGCTGCCCGAGCACGGAGAGCGCGAGATAGTCGGGCCGGAAGTCGTGCCCCCACTGGGCGACGCAGTGCGCCTCGTCGATCGCGAAGACGGAGATCCTGCCCCGCGAGAGGAGGTCCAGGGTGGCGTCCAGCCGCAGCCGCTCCGGTGCGAGATACAGCACGTCGAGCTCGCCCGCGAGGAACTCCGCCTCCATGACGCGGCGCTCGTCGAAGTCCTGCGTGGAGTTGATGAACCCGGCGCGCACCCCGAGCGCCCGCAGCGCGTCCACCTGGTCCTGCATGAGCGCGATGAGCGGGGAGACCACGACGCCCGTGCCCGGTCTGACCAGGGCCGGGATCTGGTAGCAGAGGGACTTGCCGCCGCCGGTCGGCATGAGGACGACGGCGTCGCCGCCGGCCACCACGTGGTCGATGATCGTTTCCTGCTCGCCGCGGAAGGCGTCGTACCCGAAGACGCGGTGGAGCGTCCGCAGGGCGTCGCTCTCCGTCACGGAGCCGGTCGCCGCGTCCGGCGCCGCTACCGCCGCCGTCACCTCGCTCATGCCTTTGGTCCCATCCATCGCCCTGTCCCCCGCCGTGCTTCCTGCCTCGGCCACTACCTCGACCACTGCCTCCACGATAGGGCTCCCCACCGACACCCCGGACAGTTATCCACAGGCAACCGCCCGGCACCCCCTCTCGGGATGCCGGGCGGCGACACATGTACGAAAGAACGTACGACAGAGACCGAGGAACCGGGCTACCGGACGAAGACCCCCGCCTGGTTCGCCAGATCCAGGAAGTACTGCGGAGCCACGCCGAGGACCAGCGTCACCGCGACGCCCACAGCGATCGCCGTCATCGTCAGCGGTGAGGGCACGGCGACCGTGGGGCCGTCCGCCTTCGGCTCGCTGAAGAACATCAGGACGATCACGCGGATGTAGAAGAACGCGGCGATCGCCGACGACAGGACACCGACCACGACCAGCGCGCCCGCGCCGCCCTCGGCGGCCGCCTTGAAGACCGCGAACTTCCCGGTGAACCCGGAGGTCAGCGGGATGCCGGCGAAGGCGAGCAGGAAGACCGCGAAGACCGCGGCGACCAGTGGTGACCTGCGGCCGAGACCCGCCCACTTCGACAGGTGTGTCGCCTCGCCGCCCGCGTCCCGCACCAGTGTGACGACGGCGAAGGCGCCGATGGTCACGAAGGAGTAGGCGCCCAGGTAGAAGAGGACGGAGGAGATGCCGTCCGGGGTAGTGGCGATCACACCGGCGAGGATGAAGCCGGCGTGCGCGATCGACGAGTACGCGAGGAGTCGCTTGATGTCGGTCTGCGTGATCGCGATGATCGCGCCGCCCAGCATCGTGATGATCGCGACGCCCCACATCACCGGCCGCCAGTCCCAGCGCAGGCCCGGCAGCACCACGTAGAGGAGGCGGAGGAGCGCGCCGAACGCGGCCACCTTCGTCGCCGCCGCCATGAAGCCGGTGACCGGCGTCGGGGCGCCCTGGTAGACGTCCGGGGTCCACATGTGGAACGGCACCGCGCCCACCTTGAAGAGCAGCCCCATCACCACCATCGCGACGCCGATCAGGAGCAGCGCGTCATTGCCCATGGTGTCGGCGAGCGCCGGGTTCACGGTCTTGACATTGCCCTCGACGACGTTCGCGATCGTCGCGTACGACACGGAGCCCGCGTAGCCGTAGAGGAGCGCGATGCCGAAGAGCGTGAACGCCGACGCGAACGCGCCGAGCAGGAAGTACTTGACGGCGGATTCCTGCGACATCAGGCGCTTGCGGCGGGCGAGCGCGCAGAGCAGGTACAGCGGCAGGGAGAAGACTTCCAGCGCGATGAAGAGCGTCAGGAGGTCGTTGGCCGCGGGGAAGACGAGCATGCCGCCGATGGCGAAGAGCGCCAGCGGGAACACCTCGGTGGTGGTGAACCCGGCCTTGGTGGCGGCCTGTTCACCTTCGCTGCCCGGTACGGATCCGGCCTGCGCCGCGAACGAGTCGACGCGGTTGCCGTGCGCCGCCGGGTCGAGGCGCCGCTCCGCGAAGGTGAAGATCGCGACGATTCCGGTGAGCAGGATGGTGCCCTGCAGGAAGAGCGCCGGTCCGTCGACCGCGATCGCGCCCATCGCCGCGATCTGGGCCTTGGTGGTGCCGAAACCGCGGGCCGCGAGTCCGACGACCGCGGCGAAGGCGGCGGCCAGGGCGACCACGGACACGAAGAGCTGTACGTAGTAACGGGACTTGCGGGGGACGAAGGCTTCGATGAGCACTCCGAGGACGGCCGCGCCGATGACGATCAACGTCGGCGACAGCTGTCCGTACTCGATGTCCGGCGCGTCGATCTTGCCGATCGGTTCTGCCGCCGTTGTCCACAGGCTGTGGACGGCTGTTGCGCTCACTTGGCCGCCTCCACCTCGGGCTTGGGGTCTTTCTTCTGTACGTCGGACATCGTGTGCTCGACCGCCGGGTTGACCACCTCGGTGAGCGGCTTCGGGTACACCCCGAGGCCGATCAGGAGCGCGATCAGCGGTGCCACGACGACCAGTTCACGCACCCGCAGGTCGGGCATGGTCGCGACCTCCGCCTTCACGGGGCCCGTCATCGTCCGCTGGTAGAGGACGAGGGTGTACAGCGCGGCGAGCACGATGCCGACGGTCGCGATGATGCCGACCACCGGGTAGCGCGCGAACGCGCCGACCAGGACCAGGAACTCACTCACGAAGGGCGCGAGTCCGGGGAGCGACAGCGTCGCGAGACCGCCGATCAGGAAGGTGCCCGCGAGCACCGGGGCGACCTTCTGCACCCCTCCGTAGTCGGCGATCAGACGCGAGCCGCGCCGCGAGATCAGGAAGCCGGCCACCAGCATCAGCGCGGCGGTCGAGATGCCGTGGTTGACCATGTAGAGCGTCGCGCCGGACTGGCCCTGCGACGTCATCGCGAAGATGCCGAGCACGATGAAGCCGAAGTGGGAGATCGACGCGTACGCCACGAGGCGCTTGATGTCGCGCTGGCCGACCGCGAGCAGCGCTCCGTAGATGATGCTGATCAGGGCGAGGACGAGGATGACGGGCGTCGCCCAGTCGCTCGCCTCCGGGAAGAGCCCGAGGCAGAACCGCAGCATCGCGAACGTGCCGACCTTGTCGACGACGGCCGTGATCAGCACGGCGACCGGGGCGGTGGACTCTCCCATCGCGTTCGGCAGCCAGGTGTGCAGGGGCCACAGCGGCGCCTTCACCGCGAAGGCGAAGAAGAAGCCGAGGAAGAGCCACCGCTCGGTGTTGGTCGCCATGTCGAGCGATCCGTCCGCGCGCGCGGCGGCGATCTCCTGGAGCGAGAAGTTCCCCGCGACCACATAGAGCCCGATCACGGCGGCCAGCATGATGAGGCCGCCGACGAGGTTGTAGAGGAGGAACTTCACGGCGGCGTACGAGCGTTGCGCCGAGGCGTTCTCGTCGCTGCCCGCGTGGGCGCGGTCTCCGAAGCCGCCGATGAGGAAGTACATCGGGATGAGCATGGCTTCGAAAAAGATGTAGAAGAGGAAGACGTCGGTGGCCTCGAAGGAGATGATCACCATCGCTTCGACGGCCAGGATCAGGGCGAAGAAGCCCTGCGTCGGCCGCCAGCGCGACGATTTGGTCTCCAGAGGATCCGCGTCGTGCCAGCCCGCCAGGATGATGAAGGGGATCAGGAGTGCGGTGAGCGCGATGAGTGCGACGGCGATGCCGTCGACCCCGAGCTCGTACCGCACGCCGAAGTCCTTGATCCAGGCGCGTGATTCGGTCAGTTGATAGCGGTCGCCGTCCGGATCGAACCGTACGAGCACGGTCGCGGCGAGGCCGAGCGTGGCGAGCGAGACGAGCAGGGCGAGCCACTTGGCGGCGGTCCGCCGGGCGGCCGGAACGGCTGCCGTGGCGATCGCGCCGACCGCGGGCAGGACCGCCGTCGCTGTCAGGAGGGGAAAGGACATCGGTATCAGACCGCCCTCATCAGCAGGGTCGCGGCGATGAGCACCGCAGCGCCGCCGAACATCGAGACCGCGTAGGAGCGGGCGTAGCCGTTCTGCAGTTTGCGCAGGCGTCCGGAGAGGCCGCCCATCGAGGCCGCCGTGCCGTTGACGACCCCGTCGACCAGGGTGTGGTCCACATAGACCAGGGACCGCGTGAGGTGCTCGCCGCCGCGGACCAGGACGACGTGGTTGAAGTCGTCCTGGAGGAGGTCGCGACGGGCGGCGCGGGTGAGCACCGAGCCGCGCGGGGCGGTGACCGGGACGGGCCGGCGGCCGTACTGGACGTAGGCGAGGGCGACGCCGATGACGAGGACCACCATGGTGGCGCCCGTGACGGTGGCCGCGCTCAGTGGCGAGTCGCCGTGGTCGTGGTGGGTGACCGGCTCCAGCCAGTGCATGAAGCGGTCACCGATGCTGAAGAAGCCACCCGCGAACACCGACCCGAAGGCGAGCACGATCATCGGGATCGTCATGGACTTCGGCGACTCGTGCGGGTGCGGTTCGTCGTGCGCGCCCCGGGTTTCCGCGGCGGGCTCGACGTCCGGCCGGTCCGGGGAGGCCGTCGGCCGGTTGCGCCAGCGCTCCTCTCCGAAGAAGGTCATGATCATCACGCGCGTCATGTAGTACGCGGTGATGGCCGCGCCCAGGAGCGCCACCGAGCCGAGGATCCAGCCCTCCGTGCCGCCCTTGGCGAACGCCGCTTCGATGATCTTGTCCTTGGAGAAGAAGCCGGACAGACCGGGGAAGCCGATGATCGCCAGATAGCCGAGGCCGAAGGTCACGAAGGTGACCGGCATGTACTTCCTGAGGCCGCCGTACTTCCGCATGTCGACCTCGTCGTTCATGCCGTGCATGACCGAACCGGCGCCGAGGAAGAGCCCGGCCTTGAAGAAGCCGTGCGTCACCAGGTGCATGATCGCGAAGACGTAGCCGACGGGGCCGAGGCCCGCGGCCAGGATCATGTAGCCGATCTGGGACATCGTCGAGCCGGCGAGGGCCTTCTTGATGTCGTCCTTCGCGCAACCGACGATCGCACCGAACAGCAGCGTGACCGCGCCGACGACGGTGACGGCGAGCTGGGCCTCCGGGGCGGCGTTGAAGATCTCGCCGGAGCGGACGATCAGGTACACACCCGCGGTCACCATCGTGGCGGCGTGGATCAGGGCCGAGACCGGGGTCGGGCCCTCCATCGCGTCGCCCAGCCAGGACTGCAGCGGCACCTGCGCGGACTTGCCGCACGCGGCGAGCAGCAGCATCAGGCCGATGGCGGTGAGCTTGCCCTCCGACGCCCCGTCCGTCGCCTCCAGGACCGGACCGAAGGCGAAGGTCCCGAAGGTCGTGAACATCAGCATGATGGCGATCGACAGGCCCACGTCACCGACGCGGTTGACCAGGAAGGCCTTCTTCGCGGCGGTGGCCGCGCTGGGCTTGTGCTGCCAGAAGCCGATCAGGAGGTACGAGGCGAGGCCGACGCCCTCCCATCCGACGTACAGGAGAAGGTAGTTGTCGGCGAGGACCAGGAGGAGCATCGCCGCGAGGAAGAGGTTCAGGTAGCCGAAGAAGCGGCGGCGCCGCTCGTCGTGCTCCATGTACCCGATGGAGTAGATGTGGATGAGCGTGCCCACACCGGAGATCAGCAGGACGAACGTCATCGACAGCTGGTCGAGCTGGAAGGCGACGTCCGCCTGGAAGCCCTCGACGGGGATCCAGCTGAACAGGTGCTGCGACAGCGAGCGTTCCTCGGCGCCCTTGCCCAGCATGTCGGTGAACAGCACGACGGCGATGACGAAGGAGGCGGCCGCGAGCAGCGTGCCGAGCCAGTGGCCCGCGCGGTCCAGTGCCCGGCCGCCGCACAGCAGTACGGCCGCTCCGAGCAGCGGCGCCGCGACGAGCAGCGCAATCAAGTTCTCCACGATTCAGCGACCCCTCAGAGCTTCATCAGGCTGGCGTCGTCGACCGAGGCCGAGTGGCGGGAACGGAACAGCGACACGATGATCGCGAGCCCGACCACGACCTCCGCGGCGGCGACGACCATCGTGAAGAACGCGATGATCTGGCCGTCGAGGTTGCCGTGCATCCGGGAGAAGGCCACGAACGCGAGGTTGCAGGCGTTGAGCATGAGCTCGATGCACATGAACACCACGATCGCGTTCCGCCTGATGAGCACGCCGGTCGCGCCGATCGTGAACAACAGGGCGGCGAGGTAGAGGTAGTTGACGGGGTTCACTTCGACGCCTCCTCGGTCCGCCCGATGTCGTCGCTCCGCAGGTCGGGCCGCTCCAGGCGATCGGTGGAGCGCTGCTCAAGGGCGCGCAGGTCGTCGAGGGCCTCGCTCGACACGTCGCGGATCTGGCCGCGCTCGCGCAGCGTCCTGTTGACCGTGAGCTCCGACGGGGTGCCGTCGGGGAGCAGGCCCGCGATGTCCACGGCGTTGTGCCGGGCGTAGACACCCGGGGCCGGCAGCGGCGGCAGGTGCTTGCCCTCGCGCACGCGCTCCTCGGAGAGCTCGCGCTGCGTCTTGGCGCGCTCCGTGCGCTCCCGGTGGGTGAGGACCATCGCGCCGACCGTCGCCGTGATGAGCAGGGCGCCGGTGATCTCGAAGGCGAAGACGTACTTGGTGAAGATGAGCCCGGCGAGGCCTTCCACATTGCCTCCGGAGTTCGCCTTGGTGAGGCCGTTGAACTCCTTCACCGAGGCGTTCCCGATGCCCGCGAAGAGCAGCACCGCGAAGCCGAGTCCGCAGAGCAGGGCCAGCCAGCGCTGGCCCTTGATGGTCTCCGTCAGGGAGTCGGCGGCGGTGACGCCGACGAGCATGACCACGAAGAGGAAGAGCATCATGATCGCGCCGGTGTAGACGACGATCTGGACGATGCCCAGGAAGTACGCGCCGTTGGCCAGGTAGAACACCGCGAGGATGATCATGGTCCCGGCCAGGCAGAGCGCGCTGTGCACGGCCTTCTTCATGAGGATGGTGCACAGGGCGCCGATCACCGCGACCGTGCCGAGCACCCAGAACTGGAAGGCCTCGCCGGTGGAGGTCGTATAGGCGGCGAGCTGCGTCATCGGCCGACCACCTTCTCCGACGCCGGCTCGCCGTCCCCGAAGTCCGAGGCCGCCTCCTGGGGCGTCTCCCCCTTGGAGAGGGCGACTTGCGGGACCGTGCCCGGCGCCGCCTCGGTCACCAGGCCCCGGTAGTAGTCCTGCTCGTCCATGCCGGGGAAGATCGAGTGCGGGCTGTCGACCATGCCCTCTTCCAGACCGGCGAGCAGTTGCTCCTTGGTGTAGATGAGGTTGGCGCGGCTGGTGTCGGCAAGCTCGAATTCGTTCGTCATCGTCAGCGCGCGCGTGGGGCACGCCTCGATGCACAGGCCGCACAGGATGCAGCGGGCGTAATTGATCTGGTAGACGCGGCCGTACCGCTCGCCGGGCGAATACCTCTCCTCTTCCGTGTTGTCCGCGCCCTCCACATAGATGGCGTCCGCCGGACAGGCCCAGGCGCAGAGCTCACAGCCGACGCACTTCTCCAGGCCGTCCGGATGGCGGTTCAGCTGGTGCCTGCCGTGGAAGCGGGGAGCTGTGGTCTTCTGCTGCTCCGGATACTGCTCGGTCAGCCGCTTCTTGAACATGGCCTTGAAGGTCACGCCGAAGCCCGCGACAGGGTTCTGGAACCCTTGCTTCGATTGATTCGGGTCGTGCGACTCCTGGTTCGACTCAGCCATCGGACGCCTCCTTTCCATCACTTCGGGTTCCGTCACTTTGAGTATCCGGGCCACCACTGACAATCAGCTCCCGCTCATGGCGCGGGCGGCGGCGCGGGACGGGTGGCAGGGTCTGGCCGGGCAGCGGCGGAACAGGGAATCCGCCCGCCATGGGGTCGAAGGCGACCGGCTTCTCCTCCTCGGCGGCGGCTTCCTTCTCGCGTTTGTCGCGGAAGATGTCGACGACGACGGAGAGCAGCAGCAGCGCGATGACCCCGCCGCCCACATAGAGCGCGATCGAGGTGAATTCGTAGTCCTCGTTCCGCATCGCCCTGACCGTGGCGACGAGCATCAGCCAGACGACCGAGACCGGGATCAGGACCTTCCAGCCGAGCTTCATCAGCTGGTCGTAGCGGACGCGGGGCAGCGAACCGCGCAGCCAGATGAAGAAGAACAGCAGCAGCTGGACCTTGATCACGAACCAGAGCATCGGCCACCAGCCGTGGTTCGCGCCCTCCCAGAACGTGCTGATCGGATACGGCGCCCGCCAGCCTCCCAGGAAGAGCGTGACCGACACCGCCGAGACGGTGACCATGTTGATGTACTCGGCGAGCATGAACATCGCGAACTTGATGGAGGAGTACTCGGTGTTGAAGCCACCGACGAGGTCGCCCTCGGACTCCGGCATGTCGAACGGCGCGCGGTTGGTCTCGCCGATCATCGTCACGATGTAGATCAGGAACGACACCGGCAGGAGCAGCACGTACCAGCGGTCGGCCTGCGCCTCGACGATCGTCGACGTCGACATCGACCCCGAGTAGAGGAAGACGGAGGCGAAGGCCGCGCCCATCGCGATCTCGTAGGAGATCATCTGCGCGCAGGAGCGCAGGCCGCCGAGGAGCGGGTACGTCGAGCCGGAGCTCCAGCCCGCGAGCACGATGCCGTAGATGCCGACGGAGGCGACCGCGAGGATGTACAGCATCGCGATCGGCAGGTCGGTGAGCTGCATCGTGGTGCGCTGACCGAAGATCGAGACTTCGTTGCCCGCCGGCCCGAAGGGGATCACCGCGATCGCCATGAAGGCCGGGATCGCCGCGATGACCGGGGCGAGGACATAGACCACCTTGTCCGCGCGCTTGACGATCACGTCTTCCTTGAGCATCAGCTTGACGCCGTCCGCGAGGGACTGCAGCAGACCCCAGGGGCCGTTCCGGTTGGGGCCGATGCGCAGCTGCATCCAGGCGACGACCTTGCGCTCCCACACGATGGCGAAGAGGACCGTCACCATCAGGAACGCGAAGCAGAAGACCGCCTTGAAGGCGACAAGCCACCAGGGGTCGCGGCCGAACATGGACAGGTCCTCCGCCGCAAGCGGCACCAGGGTGTGCGTCACGACGTCACCTCCGGGGCCTCAGTGGGCTCCGGCAGAACCGCCGGGCCGATGCGGACGAGGGCGCCGGGGCGGGCGCCGGTGTCCGACAGGACGCCTCCCCCGGTCGAGTTCAGCGGCAGCCAGACCACGCGGTCGGGCATCTCCGTGACCTGGAGGGGGAGTTCGGTCGCCCCCGCCGGTCCGGTGACGGACAGGAGGTCGCCGTCCTTCACGCCCGCCTCCGCCGCGGTGGCGGCGGACACGCGCGCGTGGGCGGCGTGCCGCGTCCCGGCGAGTGCTTCGTCGCCGTCCTGGAGGCGGCCCTGGTCGAGCAGCAGCCGGTGCCCCGCGAGGACGGCCTCGCCGGCGGCGGGCCGCGGCGGCTGGACGCCGGTCTCCAGGGGGGCGGTGGCGTGCGGCCCGTCCCAGCCGCCGAGCCGGTCCAGCTCGCGGCGCAGGGTCACCAGGTCGGGCAGGCCGAGGTGGATGTCCCCGGCGTCGGCGAGCATGTGCAGCACGCGCGCGTCGGTGGGCGCCACCCTGCGCGTCATCTGGTCCGGCTTGAGCGCGGCGTCGAACATCCGGACGCGGCCCTCCCAGTTGAGGAAGGTGCCCGGCTTCTCCGCGACGGCGGCCACGGGCAGCACCACGTCGGCCCGCTCCGTCACCTCGCTGGGCCGCAGCTCCAGGGAGACCAGGAAGCCCACCTCGTCGAGCGCCGCACGCGCGCGTGCCGGGTCCGGCAGGTCGGCGACCTCGACGCCCGCCACCAGCAGGGCGCCGAGCTCGCCGGTCGCGGCGGCCTCGACGATCTGGCCGGTGTCGCGGCCGTAGCGGTGCGGGAGTTCGGCGACGCCCCAGGCGGCCGCGACCTCGTCCCGCGCGCGCGGATCGGTGGCAGGACGGCCGCCGGGCAGCAGCGACGGCAGCGCGCCCGCCTCGATGGCGGCCCGCTCCCCGGCCCGGCGCGGGATCCAGGCCAGCCGGGCGCCGGTCGCGGCGGCGGCCCGCACGGCGGCGGTGAGCCCGCCGGGCACGGCCGCGAGCCGCTCACCGACGACGATGACGGCACCCTCGGCGCGCAGCGCCTCGGAGGCCTCGGTGCCGGGCGCCTCCAGGCCCACCCCCGCGGCGAGGGCGTCCAGCCACTCGGTCTCGGTGCCGGGAGCGGCGGGCAGCAGCGTGCCGCCCGCCTTCTCCAGGCCGCGTGTCACGAACGGCGCGAGGGAGAACGTGCGCTGGCCGTGCTTGCGCCAGGCCTTGCGCAGCCGCAGGAAGACGCCGGGCGCCTCCTCCTCGGACTCGAACCCGGCGAGCAGGACGGCGGGCGCCTTCTCCAGGAGGGCGTACGTGACGCCGCTCCCGTCGAGGTCCCGGCCCCGGCCCGCCACCCGGGCGGCGAGGAAGTCGGCCTCCTCGCTGCTGTGCACGCGCGCGCGGAAGTCGATGTCGTTCGTGTCGAGCGCCACGCGCGCGTACTTGCTGTACGCGTAGGCGTCCTCCACGGTGAGGCGGCCGCCGACGAGGACCCCGGCGCGGCCGCGCGCGGCGGCGAGACCGCGGGCCGCGGTCTCCAGGGCCTCGGGCCAGCTCGCGGGCTCCAGCTCACCCGTCGAGGCGTTGCGCACCAGGGGGGTGGTCAGCCGGTCCGGACGCTGCGCGTACCGGAAGCCGAAGCGGCCCTTGTCGCACATCCACTCTTCGTTGACCTCGGGGTCGTCCGCCGCCAGCCGGCGCATGACCTTGCCGCGCCGGTGGTCCGTGCGCGTGGCGCAGCCGCCCGAACAGTGCTCGCACACCGAGGGCGACGACACGAGGTCGAAGGGCCGGGAGCGGAAGCGATACGCCGCCGAGGTCAGGGCGCCGACCGGGCAGATCTGGATGGTGTTCCCGGAGAAGTACGACTCGAAGGGGTCGCCCTCACCGGTGCCGACCTGCTGGAGGGCGCCCCGCTCGATGAGCTCGATCATCGGGTCGCCGGCGATCTGGTTGCTGAACCGGGTGCAGCGCGCGCAGAGCACGCACCGCTCACGGTCGAGCAGCACCTGGGTGGAGATCGGCACCGGCTTCTCGTACGTCCGCTTCTTGCCCTCGAAGCGGGTGTCGGTGTCGCCGACCTGCATCGCCTGGTTCTGCAGCGGGCACTCGCCGCCCTTGTCGCAGACGGGGCAGTCCAGCGGGTGGTTGATGAGCAGCAGCTCCATCACGCCACGCTGGGACTTCTCCGCGACGGGCGAGGTCAGCTGCGACTTCACGACCATGCCGTCGGTGCACGTGATGGTGCAGGACGCCATCGGCTTGCGCTGGCCCTCCACCTCGACGATGCACTGGCGGCAGGCGCCCGCCGGGTCGAGCAGCGGGTGGTCGCAGAACCGCGGGATCTCGATGCCGAGCAGCTCGGCCGCGCGGATCACCAGCGTCCCCTTGGGGACGCTGATCTCGATGCCGTCGATGGTCAGCGAGACGAGATCCTCGGGCGGGACCGCCGCCTCCCCGCCCCCGGAGGGAGCGTTGTTGGTGGTCACTGTCATGCGTTCACCTGCGCGCTTTCAGCGGGCCTGTCGGCCCAGAGAGTCGACTTGGCCGGGTCGAAGGGGCAGCCCTTGCCGGTGATGTGCTGCTCGTACTCCGCGCGGAAGTACTTCAGTGAGGAGAAGATCGGCGAGGCCGCGCCGTCGCCCAGGGCGCAGAAGGACTTGCCGTTGATGTTGTCGGCGATGTCGTTCAGCTTGTCGAGGTCGGCCATGACGCCCTTGCCGGCCTCGATGTCGCGGAGCAACTGCACCAGCCAGTACGTCCCTTCGCGGCAGGGCGTGCACTTGCCGCAGGACTCGTGGGCGTAGAACTCGGTCCAGCGGGTGACGGCCCGCACGACGCACGTCGTCTCGTCGAAGCACTGGAGCGCCTTGGTGCCGAGCATCGATCCGGCGGCGCCGACTCCCTCGTAGTCGAGGGGGACGTCGAGGTGTTCGTCGGTGAACATGGGGGTCGATGAGCCGCCCGGCGTCCAGAACTTGAGCCGGTGTCCGGCCCGCATGCCGCCGCTCATGTCGAGCAGCTGGCGCAGCGTGATGCCGAGCGGTGCCTCGTACTGGCCGGGGTTGGTGACGTGCCCGCTCAGCGAGTAGAGCGTGAAGCCCGGGGACTTCTCACTCCCCATCGACTTGAACCAGTCTTTCCCGCGATGGAGGATCGCGGGAACGGATGCGATGGACTCGACGTTGTTCACCACAGTGGGGCATGCGTAGAGGCCCGCGACCGCAGGGAAGGGGGGACGCAGTCGCGGCTGACCACGGCGGCCTTCGAGCGAGTCGAGCAGCGCGGTCTCCTCACCACAGATGTACGCGCCCGCGCCCGCGTGCACGGTGAGTTCCAGATCGAGCCCGCTGCCCAGCACGTTCTTCCCGAGGTAGCCCGCCGCGTAGGCCTCGCGGACGGCCTCGTGCAACCGCCGCAGTACGGGGACGACTTCACCCCGCAGGTAGATGAAGGCATGCGACGACCTGATCGCGTAGCAGGCGATCACGATTCCCTCGATGAGGGAGTGCGGGTTGGCGAAGAGGAGCGGGATGTCCTTGCAGGTCCCGGGCTCCGATTCGTCGGCGTTGACCACCAGATAGTGCGGCTTGCCGTCTCCCTGCGGAATGAACTGCCACTTCATTCCGGTGGGGAATCCCGCGCCGCCCCTGCCGCGCAGGCCGGAGTCCTTCACGTAGGCGATGAGGTCGTCCGGGTCCATGGCGAGGGCCTTGCGCAGGCCTTCGTACCCTTCGTGCCGCCGGTAGGTCTCCAGCGTCCAGGACTCGTCCTCGTCCCAGAAGGCCGAAAGGACCGGGGCGAGCAGCTTCTCCGGGCTGGTCTCGTGGTTGATCTCGGCTGCCAAGGTCATCACTCCCCCTCCTCGGCGGTCGGTCCTGCCGGGTGGGCCGGGTCGGATGCCGAGGTCTGCTGTGGTGCGTCGTGCGAGCTGAGGTGCTCGGCCGGCGCTTCGTCCTGAGGGCCTCCCGCACGCGGGTGGACCACGCGCGGCTGCGGCACCTCGCCCTTGGCCAGGCGCAGGCCGATCAGTGAGGCGGGGCCCGCGCCGCCGGTCGCCTCGACGGCGCCGGGCCGCTCGTCGGGGAAACCGGCCAGGATCCGGGCGGTCTCCTTGTACGTGCACAGGGGCGCCCCGCGGGTGGGCTCGACGGGGACGCCCGCGCGCAGGTCGTCGACGAGCCGCTTGGCGGACTCGGGCGTCTGGTTGTCGAAGAACTCCCAGTTGACCATCACCACGGGGGCGAAGTCGCAGGCGGCGTTGCACTCGATGTGCTCAAGGGTGATCTTGCCGTCCTCGGTCGTCTCGTCGTTGCCGACGCCGAGGTGCTGCTTGAGCTCGTCGAAGATCGCGTCGCCGCCCATGACGGCGCACAGCGTGTTGGTGCAGACGCCGACCTGGTAGTCACCGGAGGGCTTGCGCCGGTACATGGTGTAGAAGGTCGCGACGGCCGTGACCTCGGCCGTGGTCAGGCCCAGCATCTCGGCGCAGAACCGCATGCCCGTGCGGGTGACGTGGCCTTCCTCGGACTGCACCAGGTGGAGCAGCGGGAGGAGCGCCGACCGGGACCCGGGGTAGCGGGCGATGACGTCCTTGGCGTCCCTCTCCAGGCGGGCGCGCACGTCGGCCGGGTAGTCGGGGGCGGGGAGTTGGGGCATGCCCAGGCTGACGCCCGCGCTCTTCTCGGAAGGAGTGGTGGTCACCGGTCGACGCCTCCCATCACGGGGTCGATGGACGCGACGGCGACGATGACGTCGGCGACCTGGCCGCCCTCGCACATCGCGGCCATGGCTTGCAGGTTGGTGAAGGACGGGTCGCGGAAGTGGACCCGGTAGGGGCGAGTGCCCCCGTCGGAGACGACGTGCACGCCGAGCTCGCCCTTGGGCGACTCGACCGCGGTGTACGTCTGTCCGGCCGGCACCCGGAAGCCCTCGGTCACCAGCTTGAAGTGGTGGATGAGGGACTCCATGGAGGTGCCCATGATCTTCTTGATGTGGTCGAGCGAGTTGCCGAGGCCGTCGGGGCCGAGGGCCAGTTGGGCGGGCCAGGCGATCTTCTTGTCCTCGACCATGACGGGTCCGGGGGCGAGCCGGTCGATGCACTGCTCGATGATGCGCAGCGACTGCCGCATCTCTTCGAGGCGGATCAGGAAGCGGCCGTAGGAGTCGCAGGTGTCGGCAGTCGGGATGTCGAACTCGTAGTTCTCGTAGCCGCAGTAGGGCTGGGTCTTGCGCAGGTCGTGCGGGAGGCCCGCCGAGCGCAGGACCGGGCCCGTGGCGCCGAGCGCCATGCAGCCCGCGAGGTCGAGATAGCCGACGTCCTGCATGCGGGCCTTGAAGATGGGGTTCCCGGTGGCGAGCTTGTCGTATTCGGGAATGTTCTTCTTCATCTTCTTCACGAACTCGCGGAGCTGGTCCACCGTGCCGGGCGGCAGGTCCTGGGCGAGTCCGCCGGGCCGGATGTACGCGTGGTTCATCCGCAGGCCGGTGATGAGTTCGAAGAGGTCGAGAACGAGTTCACGATCGCGGAATCCGTAGATCATGATCGTCGTCGCGCCGAGCTCCATGCCGCCGGTGGCGATGCACACCAGGTGTGAGGAGAGGCGGTTGAGCTCCATGAGGAGGACGCGGATGACCGAGGCGCGGTCCGGGATCCGGTCCTCGATGCCGAGGAGCTTCTCGACGCCGAGGCAGTACGCCGTCTCGTTGAAGAACGGCGTCAGGTAGTCCATGCGCGTGACGAACGTCGTGCCCTGGGTCCACGTCCGGAATTCGAGGTTCTTCTCGATGCCGGTGTGCAGATAGCCGATGCCGCAGCGGGCCTCGGTGACCGTCTCGCCCTCGATCTCCAGGATGAGCCGGAGCACGCCGTGCGTGGACGGGTGCTGCGGGCCCATGTTGACGATGATGCGCTCGTCGTCGGCCTTGGCCGCGGACTGGACGACCTCGTCCCAGTCGCCGCCGGTGACTGTATATACAGTCCCCTCGGTCGTTTCGCGGGCATCGGAGAGGTGCGTCCCGGAGGGACTCGGTGAGGGGCGGTGGCCGGGAGACGGGTGGGCATGTGAAGTGCTCATCAGGTGTACGACCTCCGCTGGTCCGGAGCCGGGATCTGGGCGCCCTTGTACTCGACGGGGATGCCGCCGAGGGGGTAGTCCTTGCGCTGCGGGAAGCCCTGCCAGTCGTCCGGCATCATGATCCGCGTGAGCGCCGGGTGGCCGTCGAAGACGAGGCCGAAGAAGTCGTACGCCTCGCGCTCGTGCCAGTCGTTGGTCGGATAGACCGGGACCAGTGTGGGCAGGTGCGGATCGGCGTCGGGCACGGCGACTTCGAGCCGGATCAGCCGGTTGTGGGTGATCGAGCGCAGGTGGTAGACGGCGTGCAGCTCGCGGCCCTTGTCGCCGGGGAAGTGCACCCCGCTCACGCCGGTGCAGAGCTCGAAGCGCAGGGCCGGGTCGTCGCGCAGGGTCCGGGCGACGCGGACGAGGTGTTCGCGCGCGATGTGGAAGGTGATCTCGCCGCGGTCGACGACGGTCTTCTCGATCGCGTTCTCCGGAAGGAGGCCCTGTTCCTCCAGGGCGCCCTCCAGTTCGTCGGCCACCTCGTCGAACCAGCCGCCGTAGGGGCGCGCGGAGGCGCCGGGCAGTGCGATGGTCCGCACCAGCCCGCCGTAGCCGGAGGTGTCCCCGCCGTCGGCGGCGCCGAACATGCCCCTGCGTACGCCGATGACCTCGCCGGCCTCGTCGCGCGGCGCGGGTACTCCGCTGCCGCTCAGGTGCTCGTGGTGCGGGTCGGGTGCGTCGCTCACCGCAGCAGCCCCTTCATCTCGATGGTGGGGAGCGCCTTGAGGGCCGCCTCCTCCGCCTCACGGGCCGCGTCTTCCGCGTTCACGCCGAGCTTGGTGTTCTGGATCTTCTCGTGGAGCTTGAGGATCGCGTCCAGCAGCATTTCGGGGCGCGGCGGACATCCCGGCAAATAGATGTCGACCGGGACAACGTGGTCCACGCCTTGCACAATCGCGTAATTGTTGAACATTCCACCCGACGACGCGCAAACCCCCATGGAAATGACCCACTTGGGGTTGGGCATCTGGTCATAGACCTGCCGCAGCACCGGCGCCATCTTCTGGCTCACCCGGCCCGCCACGATCATCAGGTCGGCCTGGCGCGGCGAGCCGCGGAAGACCTCCATGCCGAAACGCGCCATGTCGTACCGCCCGGCGCCAGTCGTCATCATCTCGATGGCGCAGCAGGCGAGGCCGAACGTGGCGGGGAAGACGGAGGACTTCCGCATCCAGCCCGCGGCCTGCTCGACGGTGGTCAGCAGAAATCCGCTCGGCAGTTTCTCTTCGAGTCCCATGCTCTTTGACCCCTCAGACCCTTAGTCCCATTCCAGGCCGCCGCGACGCCATACGTACGCGTAGGCGACAAAGACGGTGAGCACGAAGAGCAGCATCTCCACGAGCCCGAAAATCCCCAGCGCGTCGAAGGTGACGGCCCAGGGATAGAGGAAGACGATCTCGATGTCGAAGACGATGAAGAGCATCGCCGTCAGGTAGTACTTGATGGGGAATCGCCCGCCGCCTGCCGGCGTCGGCGTCGGCTCGATGCCGCACTCATAGGCCTCTAGCTTCGCGCGGTTGTACCGCTTTGGACCGATAAGCGTGGCCATGACCACGGAGAAGATCGCAAAGCCTGCCCCGAGGGCTCCCAGCACGAGGATGGGCGCATAGGCGTTCACGCTCCTCGCTCCTCTCAGTCGGCACTGACTGTTGGCGGTTGCGTCGGGCCGGCCCCTGATCCCCATGAAGATCGCTTACATGTGAAGCAGGTCACAAGCCCAACTGCCCCGCATCCTATGCCTGCCGGTCTGTGATCTGCGACACGGGGTGCGACAACGGCTTTGTGATCTCCACCACCTGACGAAGGATCATGAAGTCGGATGAGCGGTGATCTTCGTACGCGAAGCGCCTGAGTGATCACTAGAGGTGACATCTCAGCGCGTCACCCCTGGTCGAAGGGGTGTCGCCCTATCAAGAGATGTCCACTGCAAGCAAATTGGCGCTGGACGCGATCACTTGATAAAGGAGCCGCGTTCACACTTTGGCGGCAGAAGTACGGACGGATGTGGACGCGTGCACCGATTCACGAGCGCCCGGCCCTCGGGGTCGCGGGTCCGGAAAACCCCGGAAGATCTCGGGGAGGTATCGGCGAGATCTCAGGGAGATCCCCGAGGGGCTCACCATGTGACCTGCGCCACAGGGGCCCCTCCCGTGAATAAACCGGGCTTGGCCAACGGACTCAACCGGTGGTAGACCGCGGGCAATTCGGGCGTATCGCAGAAAACCCATGATCACAGGCGTGATCGCCGCTGTCCGCATTGCCCGTTACGGCGTCAATAAGGAGCGACACGCCCGGGATTCGGGGCCGGAATCCACAACTGTGGCGCAGCACACGTTTCTTGAAGGGAACCGTGAGTCCCTGATAGCGGTTGTTCCCATGTCCCACACCGCTCACATACCCAGCCACCGGAAGCCCCGTCGCAGCGCCACCAAGGTCGCCCTGCGCGCCGGAGTTGCCGGTGGCGTTCTCAGCACCCTGGCAGTGGCCGCGGCGGCCGGTACGGCGAACGCGGCCGAGCCGGTGTCCGAGACCATCGAAATGCCCACGCTCACCACCGATCTGTCCGCGCAGATCGCCCAGTCGGCGGACGCCACCCAGCAGGCCGCCGACACCTACGAGTCGCGCGCCGAGCAGGACGCGGCCGCCGCCAAGGCCGCCAAGCAGGCCAGGGAAGACCTGGCGAAGGCCGAGAAGAAGGCCGAGGCCGAGCGCAAGGCCGCGGCCGCCGCGAAGAAGAAGGCCGACGAGGAGCGGGCCTCCCGCTCCGCCGAGCGCACCACGCTCTCGACGCAGTCCTCCTCCGGTTCGGGTTCCAACGCCTCCGCCTCCGCCTCCGACTCGGTCGCCCCGGCCAGCGGCAGCGTCGGCGCGGTCATCGGCTTCCTCAAGGCGCAGCTCGGTGACGCGTACGTGATGGGTGCCTCGGGTCCGAACGCCTGGGACTGCTCCAGCCTCGTGCAGGCCGCGTTCAAGCAGGCGGGTGTGGACCTTCCGCGCGTCTCGCAGGACCAGTCGACGATGGGCACCGAGGTCGGCACCTCGAACCTGCAGGTCGGCGACATCCTCTACTGGGGCGGCAAGGGCTCCGCCTACCACGTCGGTGTGTACATCGGCAACGGCCAGTACCTGGACGCCGCCAACCCCAGCAAGGGCGTTGTCATCCAGGACCTGTCGGGCTACCCGGCCTCGGGCGCCGTGCGCGTCCTCTGACGGCCTCTTAGAGCAGCGAACGAGGGCCGGAACCCCCTGGTGGGGTTCCGGCCCTCGGCATGCCCTGAGCGGGTCCCTCAGGCGCTCTTGGGCGTCAGCTCCGCCATCGCGGACCAACCGGAGCCGTCGATCTCGGTGTTCACGATCTGCGGCACGGTGGCGATGAGCTCGCCCATCGTCTCCAGGCCGGCCTTGAAGTGGTCGGAGCCGACGTGCGCGGCGCCCGCGTCCCCGTCGGCGAAGGCCTCCAGGAGCACGAACTGGTTCGGGTCCTCGACGGAGCGGGACCACTCGAAGAAGAGGTTGCCCGGCTCCGCGCGCGTGGCGGCGGTGAATGCGGCGGTCCGCTCGATCCAGCTGTCGCTGTGCTCGGGGCGGACGGTGAACTTGACGGCGATGAAAATCATGCGGCCAGCGTCCGTCCGTCCGGCGCGCGCGGCAAGCCGGGCCGCCCGCTATTCCGACGCTGCCGGAATCCCGTGCCGCGCCGCCCGGGACAGGACCCGCGCCAACTCGCCGCGCCGCCCCCGGAACCGCTCGGTCGGCAGCGACACCGACAGTGCCCGCGCGCCGTCCGCGAGCGGTACGGCCACGCAGGTGTACGCCGGGTCCGTCTCCCCCACCGACACCGCGACGCCCGCCGTGCGCACCCGGCGCAGCTCGGCCTCGAAGCGGTCCGGGTTCGTGATGGTGTGCTCGGTGAGCCGCGGAAGGCCGTGCTCGTCGAGATAGCGGCGCCGGGCCGTCCGGTCGAGCGAGGCCAGCAGCACCTTGCCGTGCGCCGTGGCGTGCGCGCCCCGGTCGACGCCGACCTCGAACGGATCGCCTTCGCACCCGGACGCCGTGGAGTCGACGACCGCGATCCGGCCGCCCCTGCGGGTGCTCAGATACGCGTGGGCGCCCGCCAGCCTGCGTACCGCGTGCAGCATTCCGTACGTCTCCTCGTCCAGGCCCGTGTGGCGGCGGAAGGAGCGGTACAGGGCCGGGACCCGCGGGCCGAGCACATAGCCCTGCGGGGTGCGGTCGACGTGGCCGCGCGCGACGAGCGGGCCCATCAGGTGGTACACGGTCGACAGGGCGCAGCCCGCCTCCCGGGCGAGGGACTTGGCGGGAACGGGACGTGCCGACCGGGCGACGGCCTCCAGGAGGTCGAGCGCCCGGTCCACCGAATGGGGCACGCTCACGCCTTCGGTGCCACCTTGCTCAGACCGTTGATGATGCGGTCCATGGCGTCGCCGCCCATCGGGTCCGTCAGGTTCGCCAGCATCTTCAGGGTGAACCGCATCAGGACGGGGTGGGTCAGGCCGCGCTGGGTCGCGATCTTCATGACCTTCGGGTTGCCGATGAGCTTCACGAAGGCGCGGCCCAGCGTGTAGTAGCCGCCGTAGACCTCCTTGAGCGTCTTCGGGTAGTTCTGCAGTGCCAGTTCGCGCTGGGCGGGGGTGGCACGCGCGTGTGCCTGTGCGATGACGTCCGCCGCGATCTGGCCGGACTCCATGGCGTACGCGATGCCCTCGCCGTTGAAGGGGTTCACCAGGCCGCCCGCGTCGCCGACGAGCAGCAGGCCCTTCGTGTAGTGCGGCTGGCGGTTGAAGGCCATCGGCAGGGCGGCGCCGCGGATCGGCGTCGTCATGTTCTCCGGGGTGTAGCCCCAGTCCTCCGGCATGGAGGCGCACCAGGCCTTGAGGACCTCGCGCCAGTCGAGCTCGCGGAACGACTTGGAGGAGTTGAGGATGCCGAGGCCGACGTTGGACGTGCCGTCGCCCATGCCGAAGACCCAGCCGTAGCCGGGCAGGAGCCGGTCCTCGCCGGGGCCGCGGCGGTCCCACAGCTCCAGCCAGGACTCCAGGTAGTCGTCGTCGTGGCGGGGCGAGGTGAAGTACGTGCGGACCGCGACGCCCATCGGGCGGTCCTCTCGGCGGTGCAGCCCCATGGCCAGCGAGATCCGCGAGGAGTTGCCGTCGGCGGCGACGACGAGGGGGGCGTGGAAGGTGACCGGGGTCTTCTCCTCGCCCATCCTGGCGTGCACGCCGGTGACGTGGCCGGTGCGGTCGTCGATGATCGGCTCGCCCACGTTGCAGCGCTCGTACAGGCGTGCGCCCGCCTTCTGTGCCTGGCGGGCGAGCTGCTCGTCGAAGTCGTCACGCTTCCGGACGAGGCCGTAGTCGGGGTAAGAGGCGAGTTCCGGCCAGTCCAGCTGGAGCCGCACGCCGCCGCCGATGATGCGCAGGCCCTTGTTCCGCAGCCAGCCCGCCTCTTCGGAGATGTCGATTCCCATGGACACCAGCTGCTTGGTGGCGCGGGGCGTGAGCCCGTCACCGCAGACCTTCTCCCGCGGAAACGCGGTCTTCTCCAGAAGGAGTACGTCGAGTCCGGCCTTTGCCAGGTAGTACGCCGTCGTCGAACCGGCGGGGCCGGCTCCGACGACGATCACGTCCGCGGAGTGTTCGGAGAGGGGCTCGGTCACGGCGGGTTCTCCCCAAGGCTCGAAATCTGTGTGCCGACCGGCACGGGATATGGGCAGTCTATGAGGCGGTACTGATCAGCCAGCCGAAGGGCCACACGTGACCGAGCAGACCGATACCCTGCCCGCGCTGCACCTCCCCGCCGTGCAGCTGCGCGTCCCCACCCACGAGGACGCCCATGCCTGGCACCGGCTCTTCGACGACCCCGAGGTCATGGAGTTCTTCGGCGGTACGTCGGCGGAGCCCTCCATGTACGAGGAGCTGACCGCCCGGCAGCGCAGACACGACGCCGAACTGGGCTACTGCCTGTGGACGTTGCTCGACGCGGACGGCGAGCCGATCGGCTTCACGGGCGCCCAGCCCTGGCCACGGGACTGGGGCCCGGTCGGCGAGATCGAGATCGGCTGGCGGCTCGGCCGCGCCGCCTGGGGCAAGGGGTACGCCACCGCGGCCGCCCTGGCGACGGTCGAACGGCTGCGCGCGGCGGGCGTACCGAGCGTGGTGGCGATGGTCGTCGAGGGGAACGAACGTTCCATAGCGGTGACCCGGCGGCTCGGCATGGAGCTCGCCGAGACATTCACCACTCCCCCGCTGGTCCCGGGCGTCGAGGCGTCGCGTCGTACGTCCCGGTGCTACCGGCTCACCCTGTAGTGAGCCTGTAGCAAGGCTCCACGTCAGTCCGTGAGCCGCCAGGTGTCCAGGGCGGTCGCGTGCGTCTTCGCGCCCTCTCCCGCGGGCCAGAAGTCCTCGCGCCACGAGAGCTGGATCGCGTACTCCGTGCCGTTCTCCGCGACGTAGCTCTGGTTGAGGGCGTGGATCGTGCGGCCCCCCTCGTCGGTGTACGTGTACTCCCAGATCGCGCCGTCATGCCCCTGGAAGGTGTTCTTCTCCAGCCGGACGCGCTCGTAGTCCGACTTGTCGGGAGCCGACTTGGTGTGCTGCTCGATGTTCCTGAAGTTCTCGTACGAGGTGTAAGGGGCATCCGTGACGACGCCGACGAGGAACTCCTCACGTCCGGTCAACCCCGCATAGGTGATCTGTCCGGGGCGCTCGGGGTTGACGGACTGCCGGGTCCAGCCCTCGGGCACCGCGAAGGAGAAGCCCTCGGGGTCGGTGACGCGGTCGGTCCCCGGGCTCTCCGGGCTCTCCGGAGAGCCCGTGCTCCCCGTGCTTTCCTGACTCGGTGACGCGAACGGGCTCGGGGTGGCGCTCGGGCTCCCGCTCGGGCCCTCCGACCGGCTGACCGAGGGCCTGCCGTCCTTGCCCTTCCCGTCCGTCTTGTCGTCGCCGGTGTCCTGCCAGATCAGGACACCGGCGGTCACCCCGCCCCCGACGACGAGGGCCCCGACGAGCGTGGCCACCCAGACCCCGGCCCCGCCGCGCGGCTTGGCCGCGGAGGGCTGCTGCCCGATGTGGACGGGGTGGGGGGCGTACGCCGGGGCGGCGGTCTGGGTGGGGGTTTCCGTGAGAGCCCCGGTCGGCGCCGCCGGCGCCTGTGGCGTGGCGAGCGGTGCGTACGCGGGCGGGGTGGGCAGGCCGCCGTGGCCCGCCATCCGCAGCAGATACGGGCCGAGCAGCGCTGCCGGGAAGATCCACAGCAGCCCGAACAGGAGCATCTCCGGGACGCTCAGCCCGAGCTCCACGCCCCCGCTGCCGCTGCTGCTACTGCTGCCGCCGCCGAACCCGGACCCTCCCTCGAAGGCCTGCCCGGACAGCTCGACGCCGAGGCCGCTGAACCCGGCGAGCAGCAGGACGAACCCGAAGAAGACGGCGGCGGCGAGGAGTTGCTCGCCGCGGCCCACGCAGCGCCGCGCGGCGAGCACGCCGAGCGTCAGCGCGCAGACCAGGCCGAGCGCCAGCGCGCCGACGATCGCCCAGTCGTTGGTGACGTCGCCCAGTTCGGCGAGGCCGAAGGACTCGCTCTCACTCCCGCCCCCGTACATCGAGCTGCTGCCGCGCACCGAGGCCTCTGCGCCCGCGCCCCAGCCGATGCCGAGCGCCGTGACCGCGAGGTTCGGCAGGATGAGCAGCGCGATCAGGAGCGGCGAGATGTCGGTGTCGTCGAGGTCGGTGAGGTCGGCCAGGTCGTCGATCTGGGCGATGCTGACGAAGGCGACGAGCGAACAGAGCACGAGCACGACGACGAGGGCGCGCAGCGCGGTGCCGGTGGCCCGGACGACGGACTGCGCGCCGGGGCGCGCGGTCATCCGCGCCCAGGCCGACGGCTGGGCCTGCCCGGCGGTGAGCCCTCCGCCGGCCTCCGTCGTCGCGTCCACGCGGTGCAACACCGCGCAGGAGACGGCGAGTCCGAGCACCAGCGCACCCAGCGCGGCGAGCGCCGGGGACGACGACAGCTCGACTCCCTCGATCTCGGGCTGCGCGAAGAGCGCGAGCGCCAGCACGCCCACGGTGACCGACAGCGCGACGCGGACGGCCGCTTCGAGGCCGGCGGTGCCGCCGCCCTGGCCGGCGCCACGGGACACGAGGCGGTTGCGCAGGACGCGTACGCCGATGACGAGGGCCACGATCCACAGCGCGGTCATGGTGAGCGGGACGAGGTGCAGGGACGCGGTGCCCTCGACCGCGGTCTCCGAGGCGTCCGACCCCATCCCCAGGCCGTCGGAGCCGCTGGAGCCGCCGAAGCCCGGCCGCTCCTCACGGCCCGTGAACTCGAAGCCGCCGCCGATGGATTGGAGCAGCATCGCGAGGGCGACCCGCAGCCGGTCGGTGAAGTCGAAGACGACCTCGTCGTCCTGGCCGTACGCGGGGAGTGCCAGCGAGACGGCCCCGATCAGCAGCAGCGCGAGCGGCCACAGGGCGGCCTGCACGGAGCCGGCCCAGTCCCCGCGGAACGTACGCCCGAAGAAGGCGCCCACGGGTGAGGGCGCGAGGGCGGCGCCCGGGGTGTGGGTGGGGGGTGGTGGTGCGGCGGGCGGGGCGGGAGGTGGTGTGGCGGATTCTGCGGGGGGCGGTGTGGCGGGTGGTGTGGCGGGCTGCTTCGGCTCGGAGAGGCGTTCGCGCCCGCACTTCATACAGAAGCGGGCCTCTTCGGGGCTGGGCGCCCCGCAGTGTGGGCAGTACGACGCCATCAGGACGCTCCGTGACTCAGGAGTTCAGCAAGGAATGCGGACCGGCCCATAAGCGCCGCATAAATAAACGGCAGGGTCGTATCAACGGACACATCTTGCCCGGTGGCCGGTTCCCTTGGGCCGGTGGAATCCGAGTCTCAACTGGAGCGTTACGAAACGGGCTTGGCCAGCTGTGCCGGAGCGGCCGCTCCGGGTCAGCTCTGCTTGAAGCCGCGGTGCAGCGCCACGACGCCGCCCGTCAGGTTCCGCCAGGCCACCTTCGACCAGCCCGCGTCCTTCAGCAGCGCGGCGAGCGCGGGCTGGTCGGGCCAGGAGCGGATCGACTCGGCGAGGTAGACGTACGCGTCCGGGTTCGAGGACACCGCGCGGGCGACCGGGGGCAGCGCGCGCATCAGGTACTCCTCGTACACCGTGCGGAACGGCTTCCACGTCGCGTGGGAGAACTCGCAGATCACGACCCGGCCGCCGGGCTTCGTCACGCGGTACAGCTCGCGGAGCGCGGCGCCCGTGTCCTGGATGTTGCGCAGCCCGAAGGAGATGGTGACGGCGTCGAAGGTGTCGTCCTTGAACGGCAGCTTCGTGCCGTCGCCCGCCGTGAACGGCATCCAGGGGTGACGCTGCTTGCCGACGCGCAGCATGCCGAGGGAGAAGTCGCAGGGCACGACGTACGCGCCGGCCCGAGCGAAGGGCTGCGAGGAGGTGGCGGTGCCGGCCGCGAGGTCGAGGACCTTCTGCGCCGGGCGCGCGTCGACCGCCTTGGCGACCTCCTTGCGCCAGAGGCGGGCCTGGCCGAGGGAGAGCACGTCGTTGGTGACGTCGTAGCGTTCGGCCACGTCGTCGAACATCGTGGCGACTTCGTGCGGCTGCTTGTCCAAGGAGGCTCGGGTCACCCGGCCATTGTGTCAGGCCGGTCTTCTCTCTTGGCGGCGCCCTCTTTCGCCTGCGGCGGGCTGTATCGCCTGCGGCGGGCTGTTTCGCCTTCGCGTGTGCCGGGGGTGCTCTCTTTGCGGGTGCGGGTCTCGTCGTGGCTGGTCGCGCAGTTCCCCGCGCCCCTAACGGGGCGCCGCGCCCACACTCCGGATGGTCGAGAAGCGCGTACAGCATCGGCGGTACGAACATGGTGGCGGTGATCCGCTCCTCCCGCAGCACCGC
>NZ_JBFAHP010000019.1:0-150752 GCF_040654255.1 Streptomyces sp. NPDC050732 | reverse complement strand
CGTTGTGCAGGTCGCAGGCCGCCCCCCCCACCCACTGGCCCCTGCCCCCGCAGGACGTCGCAGGCCGCCCCCCCCCGCCCGCCCGCCCCTACCCCCGCAGGACGTCGCGGGGCAAACGGGTGGGTGGGTGGGAGGCATCCGCCGCGGAGCGGCGGGATAGTTGTCCCTGCCCCGGCGGGACGGCGCAGGGCAGCCCCACCCGCCCGGGGCGGAAGAGCCTGTGCCGGGCGGGAGGGCGGAGGCGGTCGGGACGGCGCGGACGGGGGAGCCGACGGTGCGCGACGGGGAAGTCGCGACCGGCGCCCCAGGTACCCGCCCTCGCCAGATACTCTGGAAGGCGACCTGTCCCCCTTCCCCCGACCCGAGGATTCGCGACCGCCGTGTTCGATACTCTCTCCGACCGCCTCGCAGCGACATTCAAGAACCTCCGGGGCAAGGGCCGCCTGTCCGAGGCGGACATCGACGCCACGGCCCGCGAGATCCGCATCGCCTTGCTTGAGGCGGACGTGGCCCTGCCCGTCGTCCGCGCGTTCATCAAGCAGGTCAAGGAGCGCGCGGCCGGTGCCGAGGTCTCCCAGGCCCTCAACCCCGCCCAGCAGGTCATCAAGATCGTCAATGAGGAGCTCATTGGCATTCTGGGTGGCGAGACGCGACGACTGCGCTTCGCGAAGACCGCGCCGACCGTCATCATGCTCGCGGGTCTGCAGGGTGCCGGTAAGACGACCCTCGCGGGAAAGCTCGGTCTCTGGCTGAAGAGCCAGGGCCACTCGCCGCTCCTGGTGGCGTGTGACCTGCAGCGTCCCAACGCCGTCAAGCAGCTGAGCGTGGTCGCCGAGCGCGCGGGCGTCGGTGTCTACGCCCCCCAGCCGGGCAACGGCGTCGGTGACCCCGTGCAGGTCGCCAAGGACTCCGTCGAGTTCGCGAGGACCAAGCAGTACGACGTCGTCATCGTCGACACCGCCGGCCGCCTGGGCATCGACCAGGAGCTCATGCAGCAGGCCGCCGACATCCGGGACGCGGTCAGCCCGGACGAGGTCCTCTTCGTCGTCGACGCCATGATCGGCCAGGACGCCGTCAACACGGCGGAGGCCTTCCGCGACGGCGTCGGCTTCGACGGCGTCGTGCTGTCGAAGCTCGACGGTGACGCCCGTGGCGGTGCCGCCCTGTCGATCGCACAGGTCACCGGGCGCCAGATCATGTTCGCGTCGAACGGCGAGAAGCTGGACGACTTCGACGCGTTCCACCCGGACCGCATGGCGTCGCGCATCCTCGGCATGGGCGACATGCTCACGCTCATCGAGAAGGCCGAGCAGACCTTCTCGCAGCAAGAGGCCGAGAAGATGGCCTCGAAGCTGGCCTCCAAGAAGGGCCAGGACTTCACGCTCGACGACTTCTTGGCCCAGATGGAGCAGGTCAGGAAGATGGGCAGCATCAGCAAGCTGCTCGGGATGATGCCCGGCATGGGGCAGATCAAGGACCAGATCAACAATCTGGACGAGCGGGACGTCGACCGCACCGCCGCCATCATCAAGTCGATGACGCCCATGGAGCGTCAGGAGCCGACGATCATCAACGGCTCGCGGCGTGCCCGTATCGCCAAGGGCTCCGGCGTCGACGTCAGCGCCGTGAAGAACCTCGTCGAGCGGTTCTTCGAGGCGCGCAAGATGATGTCCCGCATGGCCCAGGGCGGCGGCATGCCGGGTATGCCCGGGCTGCCGGGCATGGGTGGCGGCCCCGGCAAGCAGAAGAAGAAGCAGAAGCAGGCCAAGGGCAAGCGGCGCTCCGGCAACCCGATGAAGCGCAAGCAGGAGGAGCAGGAGGAGGCCGCCCGCCGCGAGGCCGCCGCCCAGGCCGGCGGAGCCCTCGGCCTTCCGGGCGGCAAGGCCCCGCAGGACTTCGAGCTGCCGGACGAGTTCAAGAAGTTCATGGGCTGACCTCGTCCCGCCGAGCGGGCTGTCACATCGCGGGCCGCTTCGATCTCGTACGCGCTGAAGGGCGTCCCTCCATAGAGGGGCGCCCTCGTCGTTTCCCGGCGTCAGCGCGAGTGCCGCGGGGCGATTTCTGACGTAACGTCCGCATATGAGCAACCCTGTGCCGCCGCGCCAGGCGCCCGACCCGCCCTGGCGCTCCGAGGGCGCGCCCCCGCCCGCCCCCACGCCGCCGCCGAGGAAGAAGATGCCCGGCGGCTGGGGCGGCCTGATCGTGACGGCACTGATCGTCTTCGTCATCGCCAACCTCGTGCTGTCCTTCTTCAGCGACGGCGACGAGCCGACGATCTCGTACACGGAGTTCAGCAAACAGGTCGACTCCGGCAACGTCACGAAGATCTACTCCAAGGGCGACGCGATCCAGGGCCAGCTCAAGAAGGAGCAGCCCAAGCCCGGCAAGGACAAGGGGAACTACACCAAGTTCACGACGCAGCGCCCCGCCTTCGCCGACGACAAGCTCTGGGACGACCTGACCAAGCACGACGTCACCGTCACCGCCGAGCCCGTCGTGCAGGAGCGCAGCTTCCTCTCGAACCTGCTCATCTCACTCGCCCCGATGCTGCTCCTCGTCGTTCTGTGGATCTTCATCGCCCGGCGCATGAGCGCCGGGATGGGCGGTGGGGGCGGCATGCTCGGGCGCAAGACGCCGCCCAAGCCGGTCGAGCTTGAGCCGGGAGCGAAGCGGACCACGTTCGAGGACGTGGCGGGGATCGACGAGGTCGAGGGCGAGCTCAACGACGTCGTCGACTTCCTCAAGAACCCGGACGCCTACCGGGCGATGGGCGCCAAGATGCCGCGCGGTGTGCTCCTCGCGGGGCCGCCCGGCACCGGCAAGACACTGCTCGCGCGCGCCGTCGCGGGCGAGGCGGGCGTGCCCTTCTTCTCGGCCTCCGCATCGGGGTTCATCGAGATGATCGTGGGCGTCGGCGCCTCACGCGTACGGGAACTCTTCGCCGAGGCCCGCAAGGTCGCCCCGTCGATCATCTTCATCGACGAGATCGACACCATCGGACGCGCGCGCGGCGGCGGCAGCGGGATGGGCGGGCACGACGAACGCGAACAGACGCTGAACCAGATCCTCACCGAGATGGATGGTTTCTCGGGTGCGGAGGGGGTGATCGTGCTCGCCGCCACCAACCGCGCCGACATCCTCGACCCCGCCCTCACCCGGCCGGGCCGGTTCGACCGGGTCGTCAACGTCTCGCCGCCCGACCGGGGAGGACGCGAGGCCATCCTCAAGATCCACACGAGGCCCATCCCGCTCGCCGACGACGTCGACCTGGCCCAGGTCGCCCGTACGACACCGGGCATGACCGGCGCCGAACTCGCCAACCTCGCCAACGAAGCCGCCCTCATCGCCGTCAAGCGCAAGCAGACGACGGTCACGCAGTCCGACCTCTCCGAAGCCATGGAGAAGGTGCAGCTCGGCGCCGAACGGCCCCTGGTCATGCCGGAGGACGAGCGCAGGCGCACGGCCTACCACGAGAGCGGACACGCCCTGCTCGGCATGCTCCAGCCCGGCGCCGACCCGGTCCGCAAGATCACGATCGTGCCGCGCGGGCGCGCGCTGGGCGTGACGCTCTCGACCCCGGACTCCGACAAATACGCCTACACCGAGGAGTACCTCCGGGGCAGGATCATCGGCGCCCTGGGAGGCATGGCCGCCGAACACGTCGTCTACGAAGTCATCACCACCGGCGCCGAGAACGACCTGGAGCAGGTCACCAACATCGCGCGCGGCATGGTCGGCCGGTGGGGCATGAGCGCCCGGGTCGGCCGCCTCTCCGCCCTGCCCAACGACGCCCAGCAGGCCTACGGGCTCGCGGCGGCACCGCAGACCCTCGACGCGATCGACGGCGAGATGCGGCGGATCGTCGACGAGTGCTACGAGAGCGCCTGCCGGCAACTGCGCGAGCACCGGGACCAGCTGGACGCGCTCGCCGCGGCCCTGCTGGAGAACGAGACGCTGGAGGAGGCCGAGGCGTACCGGATCGCAGGCATCACACGGATGGCCAAGGAAGGCTGACGTACCGCGCTTCTACGGAACCGTGCTTCTACGGAACCGTGCTTCTACGGAGAGGGCCGAGACCTCCCTACGGAGTAAGAGCGATCAGATACCGGAAGACGTTCGGCATCCACACCGTCCCGTCCCCGCGCCGATGCTGATGCAATGCTTCCGTCAGCTCCTTGTCCACCTGCACCTGGTCCGTCGCCCGCGCCGCCGCGTCGAACAGCCCCGTCGAGAGCAGCCCGCGTGCCGCGCTCTCCACGTCCGCGTACCCGAAGGGGCACGCGACCCGGCCCGACCCGTCCGGCTTGAGCCCCGCCCGGTGGGCGACCTCTTCCAGGTCGTCCCGGAGCGCGGGACGCCAACTGCCCGTGGACCGCAGCGGGTCGGTGAGCTTCGTCGCCACCCGCAGCACGGAGGAGGTCGCACAGCGCTCCGGAGGGCCCCAGCCGACGAGCACCACAGGAGTACCGCGCCCGGCGAGCGGAGCCGCCGCCTCCAGGAGACCGGAAAGCCCTTCGGAGTCACCCGCCGTGCAGCCGATCGGCTGAAAGGCGGTGACGAGGTTGTACGCCGGCAGGCCGGGGTCCGCCGCGTCCGCGGGGCCGCCCTCGATGAGGCGTGTGCCGGTACGCGCGCGTGCCTCTCCCCTGCCGTCCCGCAGGAGGCGTTCTCGCGCGAGAGCGAGCCGCTCGGGCTGCGACGGATCGACGCCCGTGACCGCGGCCCCCCGGGAGGCCGCCATCAGCAGAGCGAGTCCGGAACCGCAACCGAGTCCCAGGAGCCGGGTGGCGCCACCCACTTCGAGCCGTTCGTACACCGCTTCGTAGAGCGGAACCAGCATCCGTTCCTGGATCTCCGCCCAGTCACGCGCGCGTGCACACCGGTCCACGCGGGGCGTGGCGCCCGCGGGGGAGCGGTGCGACTGCACGAGTGTTGGTGTCATCGAATGCGCCCCAATCAGCCGAGAGTTAGTGCCGTGCCGTAATCCAACGGTTCGCCCGCCCCCGTGCAGTGCGCTCGCACTCCCCCCGTATGCCAGAGAACTCCGCATCCGTCGTGGAGTCCAGAGGTTGTGGGCCAATGCTTGTGTTCCACCGTCGTGCGCCCCCTGGACGATAAGAACGCGCACTCTCCGGAGGCCCGCCCCCACCATGCGCGCCATGGCCAAGACACCTGTGCTCACGCCCCAGGCGGACGACTTTCCGCGCTGGTACCAGGACCTGATCGACTCATCCCGCAGTCGTACCTGACCAGGGAGGCGGAGCACGTCGAGGGCTTCGCTCCGGAGCTCGCCGTCGTCACGCACGGGGGCGGCAAGGAGCTGGAGGAGCCGGCCGTCGTCCGCCCTTCGCAGGCACCATCAACACCCTCACCCTCGAAGGCATGATGGGCGACGGCAAAGCCCTCCAGCTCGGCACCAGCCACGAACTCGGACAGAACTTCGCCAAGGCCTTCCACACCAGGTACCTGTCCAAGGACGGCAACCAGGAGCTGGTCTGGCAGACCTCCTGGGGCAGCACGACACGGCTGATCGGCGCCCTGGTGATGATGCACGGCGACGATAGCGGTCTGCGCGTGCCGCCCCGCCTCGCCCCCGTCCAGGCCGTCGTCCTCGCCGTCAAGGGCGACGACGCCGTACTGGCCGAGGTCCGCGAGATCGGCGAGACCTTGAAGGCGGCGGGCGTACGCGTCCAGGTCGACGACCGCACGGACATCCCCTTCGGGAGGCGCGCCGTGGACTGGGAGCTCAAGGGTGTGCCGGTGCGCGTCGAGGTCGGCCCGCGCGACCTGGAGAACGGCACCGCGATGCTGGCCCGCCGCCTCAGGGGAGGCAAGGAGCCGGTCGCGATCGCCGCACTCGCCGCCCTGCTGCCCACCGTCCTCGAAGAGGACCAGGCGCTGCTCCTGAGCCAGGCCCGCGACCGCCGCGAGTCCCGCACCTCGGACGTCCGCACGGTCGACGAGGCCGTGGAAGCCACCGCCGCGGGGCGGCTGGGCGCGCCTCCCGTGGGCCGTGCTCGGCGAAGAAGGCGAGGCCAGGCTGGCCGAGCACGCCGTGTCCGTACGGTGTCTGGTCGCCGAGGACGGGGCGGTGCCGGACGCCGACGAGACCCCCGGTAACGTCGCTCTTGTGGCCCGCGCCTACTGAGGAGCGCGGCTCCGGTACCGGCCCCACGGTTCCCGGCTCGCACGCGGCCCCGTGCAACACGAGCCCCGGCGCGAGGAGCTGTTCTACGCGCTGGGGCGTACGCGCCACTACGTACCGGCTTGGTGCGAGCTGTGAGGCTTCTC
Source organism: Streptomyces sp. NPDC050732 (assembly GCF_040654255.1). Classification (NCBI taxonomy): domain Bacteria; kingdom Bacillati; phylum Actinomycetota; class Actinomycetes; order Kitasatosporales; family Streptomycetaceae; genus Streptomyces; species Streptomyces sp. NPDC050732. The sequence goes on along the minus strand of NZ_JBFAHP010000019.1, from coordinate 144,461 downwards.
CGCAGATCAGCGCACCCGCCCTCGTCCGGACGCATCAAGGGCAACTGACGGGTACGTGCAAATTATTTGGGATGCCCCGGAATGGAACCCCCGGGGCACCCGGCTCGTTGTCACGACGTGAGCACGACACCACCTGTTCTCGCCGCAGAGCTGGCACAGGCGTGGGCCGACATTCAGCGGCACCACCCCGAGCTGCCCGACCTTGCCGCGCCCGAATCCCTGATCGGAGAGTCGTCGTCCGCCTGCGGCGCCGAGCTCTCCTTCGAGCGACTGCTTCACGAGGCAGTCCATGGCATCGCCGCCTCGCGCGGCGTACGCGACACTTCACGCGCCGGCCGCTATCACAACCGCAGATTCCTCGCGATCGCCGAGGAGCTGGGCCTGGACCACCCCGAGGAGCCACATCCCAGCAGCGGCTTCTCGCTGGTCACGCTCAACCCCGAGGCCAAGAAGCGCTACCGCCCGACGATCGACCGTCTGCACCGCGCCCTGAAGGCACACAGCGCGGCGACGACGGCGGACACCGCACGCAGTTTCCGGGGACCGGCCGCCCGGCACGGCTCCTCCGGAGGAGGCGTGCGCGTGAAGGCCGTCTGCGACTGCGGGCGCAACGTCCGCGTAGTTCCCTCCGTGCTCGCTCAGGCGCCCATCATGTGCGGCGGCTGCGGAAAGCCCTTCCGGATCCCGGAAGTGGTCGGAGTGGGCGTGGGCTGAGCCGATGCGGGGCGCCCGCACCGGGTTCGGGCGCCCCGGCGGCGTATGGCACAATGGCTAGCTGTACTCGACAGTCGCATAGGACCCCTCTCTCCTCCGGCTGACGCGTCCATCGGGCACTCGAGTACCGCAACCCCACGCGGCATCACCGTTGTGCCCACCCACGTCAAGACCAGGAGACACCACTCCCGTGGCAGTCAAGATCAAGCTGAAGCGTCTGGGCAAGATCCGTTCGCCTCACTACCGCATCGTCGTCGCCGACTCCCGTACCCGCCGTGACGGCCGGGCCATCGAGGAGATCGGCCTGTACCACCCGGTGCAGAACCCGTCGCGCATCGAGGTCGACTCGGAGCGCGCCCAGTACTGGCTGTCCGTCGGCGCCCAGCCGACCGAGCCGGTCATGGCCATCCTGAAGCTCACCGGTGACTGGCAGAAGCACAAGGGTCTGCCCGCCCCGGCGCCGCTGAAGGTCGCCGAGCCCAAGGACAAGCGCGCTGCGTTCGAGGCCTTCACCAAGGGCCTTGAGGGCGACGACGCCAAGGGTGAGGCCATCACCCAGAAGGCCAAGAAGTCTGACAAGAAGGCGGACGAGGCTGACGCTGCGTCCACCGAGTCGACCGAGGCCTGAGCATGCTCGAGGAGGCTCTCGAGCACCTCGTGAAGGGCATCGTCGACAACCCCGACGACGTGCAGGTGGCCTCGCGCAACCTGCGCCGTGGACGCGTTCTCGAGGTCCGGGTCCACCCCGATGACCTCGGCAAGGTGATCGGCCGCAACGGCCGCACCGCACGCGCTCTGCGCACGGTCGTGGGCGCCATCGGCGGCCGCGGTGTCCGCGTCGACCTCGTCGACGTGGACCAGGTTCGCTGAACCGGGTTCTCAGAACCACAGCAGCACCGGCTCGGGCCGGGGAGGGCTTCAGGGCCTTCCCCGGCCCGTAGTCGTGAACGAGGAGAAAAGCAGTGCAGTTGGTAGTCGCCCGCATCGGCCGTGCGCACGGCATCAAGGGTGAGGTCACCGTCGAGGTCCGCACCGACGAGCCGGAGCTGCGGCTCGGCCCCGGCGCCGTACTCGCCACGGACCCCGCCTCCACCGGCCCGCTGACCATCGAGACCGGCCGGGTGCACAGCGGCCGCCTCCTGCTGCGCTTCGAGGGCGTGCGCGACCGCACGGGCGCCGAGGCCCTGCGCAACACCCTCCTGATCGCCGAGGTGGACCCCGAAGAGCTCCCCGAGGAAGAGGACGAGTTCTACGACCACCAGCTCATGGACCTCGACGTCGTCCTTGAGGACGGTACGGAGGTCGGTCGCATCACCGAGATCTCGCACCTGCCCTCGCAGGACCTGTTCATCGTGGAGCGGCCCGACGGCAGCGAGGTGATGATCCCCTTCGTCGAGGAGATCGTCGTCGAGATCGACCTGGAGGAGCAGCGGGCGATCATCGACCCGCCCCCCGGCCTCATCGACGACCGCGCCGAGATCGCCTCCGCGCGGGACGCGGAGGACGCGACGGACGCTGAGGACGCCGCGGAGGACAGGGCTGCTTCGGAGGGCACGGCGTAATGCGGCTCGACGTCGTCACGATCTTTCCCGAGTACCTGGAACCGCTCAACGTCTCCCTCGTGGGCAAGGCACGCGCGCGTGGGCAGCTCGACGTCCAGGTGCACGACCTGAGGGAGTGGACGTACGACCGGCACAACACGGTCGACGACACCCCCTACGGCGGCGGCCCCGGCATGGTCATGAAGACCGAGCCCTGGGGCGCGGCCCTCGACGACGTGCTCGCGGACGGGTACGAGGCAGGGGCCCACGGGCCCGTCCTCGTCGTCCCCACGCCCAGCGGCCGCCCCTTCACGCAGGAACTCGCCGTGGAGCTCTCCGAGCGCCCCTGGCTGGTCTTCACGCCCGCGCGCTACGAAGGCATCGACCGCCGCGTCACGGACGAGTACGCGACCCGCATGCCCGTCTACGAGGTCTCCATCGGTGACTACGTCCTCGCCGGCGGGGAAGCCGCCGTCCTGGTCGTCACCGAGGCGGTGGCCCGGCTCCTGCCCGGCGTCCTGGGCAACGCCGAGTCCCACCAGGACGACTCCTTCGCCCCCGGAGCCATGGCCAACCTCCTGGAGGGCCCGGTGTACACCAAGCCTCCCCAGTGGCGCGGGCACGGCATCCCCGATGTCCTGCTCAGCGGCCACCACGGCAAGATCGCGCGCTGGCGGCGGGACGAGGCGCTCCGGCGCACCACCCGCAACAGGCCCGATCTCATCGAGCGCTGCGACCCCGGGGTCTTCGACAAGAAGGACCGCGAGATGCTCTCGATCCTGGGGTGGCGGCCGGGGCCCGACGGCCGATTTGGGCGAGACCCCGAGGCCGTGGAAGAATAGGCCGCTGCTGTACGTCCAGCGTGCGCCCCTGCCACAGGGGGAATGACGCCCGCCCGACGCGATCAGCTACCGAATCCTCATCACCACGTTCCGCTGATGACCTGTGGCATCAGTGAAGAAAGCAGACGATCATGGCTAACCTGCTCGACTCCGTCGACAGCGCGTCGCTGCGCAGCGACATCCCGGCCTTCCGCCCGGGTGACACCGTCAACGTCCACGTCCGCGTCATCGAGGGCAACCGCTCCCGTGTGCAGCAGTTCAAGGGCGTAGTCATCCGTCGCCAGGGTGCCGGCGTGCGCGAGACCTTCACGGTCCGCAAGGTCTCCTTCTCCGTGGGCGTCGAGCGCACCTTCCCGGTGCACACCCCGATCGTCGAGAAGATCGAGCTCGTCACCCGCGGTGACGTGCGTCGCGCGAAGCTGTACTACCTCCGTGACCTGCGCGGCAAGGCCGCGAAGATCAAGGAGAAGCGCGAGAGCTGAGCTCCCGCGCGGGTCCGCGGCGGGGCCGGATAGCATCTGGCCCCGATGGACACCGAAGCACAGCACACGGAGCGCGACCGCTCCTCCACACCCTCCGATTCCGGAGACGTCCCGCACGTCGCCGAAGCATCCGAGGAGACGGAGGAACGGTCGCGCTCCGTTTTTGCGTCGTTCGTCGAGTGGCTGCCGGGCGGCCGGCTCACGCTGACGTTCCTGGTGTGCGTGGGGGCCCTCTTCCTGGTCAGCGCCTTCGTCCTGCAGCCCTTCCAGATCCCGAGCGGCTCCATGCAGCCCGCGTTCCGCTCCGGGGACCGGGTGCTCGTCAACAAGTTGGCGTACCGTTTCGGTTCCGAGCCGCAGCGGGGTGACGCGGTCGTCTTTGACGGCAGCGGTTACTTCGGAGATGCCGACTACATCAAGCGGGTCGTGGGCACCGGGGGAGACCGGGTGGTCTGCTGCGACAAGCGGGGGAGGATCAAGGTGAACGGCGAGCCCGTCGACGAGCCGTACCTGTACCCCGGGGACGCGGCCTCCAAGGTGCCCTTCGACGTCGTCGTCCCGGAGGACAGCCTCTTCCTCCTCGGCGACCACCGCAGTGACTCCCGTGACTCCCGCGACCACCTGGGGCAGCCCGGCGGCGGCATGATCCCCGTCGACGCGGTCATCGGCAGGGCCGACTGGATCGCCTGGCCGATCGGCCGCTGGACCTCCCTGAAGCGCCCCGACAGCTACGCGCGCGTGCCCGCACCGGGCGGCGCGCATGGGTAGCCGCGGGCGGACCCGCGCCGCCGGACACCACGCCGACACCAGGCTCCCCACCGGATCCCGGCCGACCGAAGGGCCCGTACTGCCGGGCCGGGCGGAGCGCCGCAAGCTCGCGAAGAAGGTCAAGCGGCGCAGACGACGTTCGGCCATCAAGGAGATACCCCTCCTCATAGGCGTGGCGCTGCTGATAGCCCTCGTCCTGAAGACGTTCCTGGTGCAGGCCTTCGTGATCCCGTCGGGCTCCATGGAACAGACGATCCGGGTCGGCGACCGGGTCCTGGTCGACAAGCTCACCCCCTGGTTCGGCTCGAAGCCGGAGCGCGGCGAGGTCGTCGTCTTCAAGGACCCCGGCACCTGGCTGGAAGAGGAACAAGGCAAGAAGAAGGACGACCCGGTGGTCGTCAAGCAGGTCAAGGAAGGGCTGACCCAGATCGGCCTGCTCCCCTCCGACAGCGAGCGGGACCTGATCAAGCGGGTCGTCGGCGTCGGCGGTGACACCGTGAAGTGCTGTGACAAGAACGACAAGGTGACGGTCAACGGAGTGCCGTTGGACGAGCCGTACATCCACCCCGGGGACAAGCCGTCGGCCTTCGAGTTCGAGGTGAAGGTCCCCGAAGGACGCCTCTTCATGATGGGCGACCACCGGAGCGACTCCGCCGACTCCCGCTTCCACCGCTCCGAGAAGTTCAGCGGCACCATCTCCGAGGACGAGGTGGTCGGACGCGCCGTCGTCATCGGCTGGCCCTTCGGCCACTGGCGCAAACTGGAGAAGCCGGAGACATATGCGTCGGTTCCCGACGCGCGTGCGGGATCGGACAGGGCCACAGGAGCGTCGCATAGGGTGGCCCCCGGCGATCGATACGGATTGATCCGGCTCCCGACCCCTGCGGAACTCCCGCTCGTTATGGGAGTGGTGGGCCTGCATCGCATCTGGGGCAGGCGGCGGCACGGACTGAGGAGTGGATGTGGGGGATTTGGCGGTCGGCGCACGATCCGGACACGAGGGGCCCGAAGAGCGGCCGGGACGATCCGACGAGCCGGGCGTCGATGCCGTCGTGGACGGTGCGACCCCCGGGAGTGACGCCGGCGACGGCGGCAGTGACGGCGGTGAAGGGGCGACGAGCGGACGGGACGCCAAGCAGCCGAAGAAGCCCCGCTCCTTCTGGAAGGAGCTCCCGCTCCTCATCGGCATCGCGTTGGTCCTGGCGCTCCTGATCAAGACCTTCCTGGTCCAGGCGTTCTCGATCCCCTCGGACTCGATGCAGAACACGCTGCAGCAGGGGGACCGCGTCCTCGTCGACAAGCTGACGCCGTGGTTCGGCTCCGAGCCCGAGCGCGGCGAGGTCGTCGTCTTCAGGGACCCCGGCCACTGGCTGGACGGCGAGCCCACCCCCGACCCGAACGCGATCCAGCGGGTCCTCGGCTGGGTCGGCCTCATGCCCTCCGCCGACGAGAAGGACCTCATCAAGCGCGTCATCGCGGTCGGCGGCGACACCGTGGAGTGCAAGGGCACAGGACCGGTGAAGGTCAACGGCAAGGCGCTGAACGAGCCGTACGTCTTCGCGGGCAACACCCCGTGCAGCGTCGACGACCAGGGCGGCCAGTTCAAGAAGACCGTGCCCAAGGGCAAAATCTGGGTCATGGGCGACCACCGGCAGAACTCGCTGGACTCCCGCTACCACCAGAACCAGCCCGGCGGCGGCGCCGTCCCCGTGGACAACGTCGTGGGCCGCGCCATCGTCATCGCCTGGCCGCCCACCCGCTGGGCGACGCTGCCCAAGCCCGACACCTTCGACCAGCCGGGCATCAACGCGCTCGCCGGCGCGGCGCCGGGCGCCCTCGGACTGGCGGGTGCCGTGCCGCTCGTGCTGTGGCGCCGACGCCGGCTCACGGTGGCCGCCGCCCGGGCCGCGAGGGTTTCTGGCGGCAGTACCGCCGGGTAGGGTGCCGTCCCAGATCGCTGATCTTCCGCCGTCCGTACGTACGGACGGCGGGGTCGTCTCCAAGACGGGGGAGCACTGGGATGAGCAGGACGCAACGTACGGACGAGGGCCGCGGACGGCTCGGCAGCACGCTGTCGAGCATCGCCGTGGCCCTCGGCTGTGTGCTCTTCCTCGGCGGGTTCGTCTGGGGCGCCGTCCTGTACCAGCCGTACACCGTCCCCACCGGTTCGATGGCGCCGACGATCGGCTCGGGCGACCGCGTGCTCGCGCAGCGCATCGACGGCGACGAGGTGCGCCGCGGCGACGTCGTCGTCTTCAAGCAGAAGACCTGGGGCGACCTGCCGATGGTGAAGCGTGTCGTCGGCATAGGCGGCGACCGGATCGCTTGCTGCGAGAAAGGCAAACTGACCGTCAACGGCAAGGAGATCGCAGAACCGTATCTCCCCGAGGACAAGTTCGCCGCCTCCGGCATCCCCGCCACGACGGTCCCCAAGGGTCGCCTGTTCCTGCTCGGCGACGAGCGCAGCGGCTCCCTGGACTCCACCGTGCACCTGGACGACGGGCAGAACGGATCGGTGCCGCGCGACGCCGTGCAGGGGCGGGTCGACGCGGTGGCCTGGCCGATGGACAGGTTCGGCATGCTGGCACGGCCCGAGGGCTTCGCGGAGCTGCCGGGCGGCGTCTCGGACCCCGGACCGCTGCGCATGCTGGTGATCGCCGTCGTGGCGGGCATGGTCCTCGTCCTGGGCGGCGGGGCGTACGGTCCGTTGGCCAAGCGCCTGGGCCGCCGGCGCGGTGGCAGCGGTGCGCGGGAGACCGCGAGTGTCGGCTGAGACGGCGTCCTTCTCGGGGCGGCCGCTGCGCCGGGTGGCCCGGGTGGTCCTGCTCGATCCGGACGATCGCATCCTGCTGCTGCACGGCCATGAGCCGGGAGATCCGGCGGACGACTGGTGGTTCACGCCGGGCGGCGGGGTCGAGGGCGACGAGACACGGGAGCAGGCGGCGCTGCGTGAGCTGCGCGAGGAGACCGGCATCACAGCTGTCGAGCTCGGCCCGGTGCTGTGGCGGCGCCTGTGCTCCTTCCCGTTCGCCGGACGGCGCTGGGACCAGGACGAGTGGTACTACCTGGCGCGTACGTCGCAGACCGCGACTGTCGCCGAGGGCCTCACGGAGCTGGAAAGGCGCAGTGTCGCGGGAGCACGTTGGTGGACGTGCCGTGAACTGACCGAGGCGCATGAGACGGTGTACCCGACCAGACTCGCCGGGCTCTTTCGCAGGCTGCTCGACGAGGGGCCCCCGGCCAGGCCCCAGATCCTCGACACGGAAATCGTGTAGGGGCTCGCGGGGCTGACGCACAATAGGGGGACGCACGGCTGAAGGGGAACATGCCATGAGCGCCGAGGACCTCGAAAAGTACGAGACCGAGATGGAGCTGAAGCTCTACCGGGAGTACCGCGACGTCGTCGGTCTGTTCAAATACGTGATCGAGACCGAGCGGCGTTTCTACCTCACCAATGACTATGAGATGCAGGTGCACTCGGTCCAGGGCGAGGTCTTCTTCGAGGTGTCCATGGCGGACGCCTGGGTGTGGGACATGTATCGGCCGGCTCGGTTCGTGAAGCAGGTGCGGGTCCTCACGTTCAAGGACGTGAACATCGAGGAGCTCAACAAGAGCGATCTCGAACTGCCGGGCAGCTGAGGGTGCTACGGCCGGTGCGGCGAGGTTCACTCGCGGGGGTGGCCGAGTTTTCCACAATCGACGAGTTGTGCACCAAGATCCAATAGGTGCGGGCTGATCCGTGACTGTGGGTGCCGGAGGTGGTGCCGACATGAACGCACGGGGAGCACTCGGCAGGTACGGCGAAGATCTGGCCGCGCGGCGGCTGGTCGAGTCGGGGATGACGGTCCTTGAGCGCAATTGGCGCGCGGGCAGGACCGGTGAGATCGACATCGTGGCCATGGACGGCGATGCCCTCGTCGTCTGCGAGGTCAAGACGCGCAGGGCGGGCCGGCCCGGCTGCACACCGTTCGAGCATCCGATGGCGGCCGTGGACCGGATCAAGGCGGAGCGGCTGCGGAGGCTGGCCGAGCGCTGGATCGAGGAGCGCGGCGGCCCACCGCCCGGCGGAGTCCGCATCGATCTGGTCGGTGTGCTGATTCCACAGCGCGGCGTTCCCGTGGTCGAGCACGTGCGAGGGGTGGCCTGATGGGCTTCGCGCGTACGTGTTCGGTGGCGCTGGTCGGCGTCGAGGGCGTGGTCGTCGAGGTGCAGGCCGATCTGGAGCCGGGGGTGGCGGCGTTCACGCTGGTGGGCCTGCCGGACAAGAGCCTCACCGAGAGCCGTGACCGGGTCAGGGCGGCCGTGGTCAACTCGGGCGGCGAGTGGCCCCAGAAGAAGCTCACGGTCGGACTGAGCCCGGCGTCGGTGCCCAAGGGCGGCAGTGGCTTCGACCTGGCTGTGGCCTGTGCGGTCCTCGGGGCGGCCGAGCGGATCGACCCGAGGGTTCTCGCCGACATCGTGATGATCGGTGAGCTCGGCCTCGACGGCCGGGTCCGACCGGTCCTCGGGGTGCTGCCCGCGGTCCTCGCGGCGGCCGACGCGGGGTATGAGCAGGTGGTCGTGCCGGAGTGCACGGCGGCCGAGGCCTCGCTGGTCCCCGGCGTCTCCGTCCTCGGAGTGCGCAGCCTGCGGCAGCTCATCGCGGTGCTGACCGACGAGCCCGTGCCGGAGGAGGAGCCGGACGAGCCCGGGCGGCCCGACCCGCTGCTCGCGGGGCTCTGCGTGCCCGGCACCGGCGTCGGCACGGGCCTCAGCGGCGCACTGGACGACGCCCACGGGCTGGACCTGGCCGATGTCGTCGGACAGGCATCGGCGAGAACCGCCGTCGAGGTGGCCGCGGCAGGGGCCCACCACCTCTTCCTGCAAGGGCCGCCGGGCGCGGGTACGCAGTGAAGTAGGAAGGACATCAAACCATGGACTCCCCCTTTCTGCGTCCCTTCGTTCGTGGATGCGGGTCCGGACATGCAGAAGGCCCCCGACCGGAGTCAGGGGCCGTGTGGGGAGGCCGGTCTACTCGTCGCGCGTGACCTCCGCCAGGTCCGCGGCCATCCGGCGGAAGAGACTGTGGCCTGTCTGTGCTGTGTGCTTCAGGGCCCAGTCCTGGATCACGTTCTGACTGCTTGAAGGACCGCTCTTGCTGCGCTCGCAGTCCTTAGACAGGCACTCGGCTTGGAATTCCCAGCCCCCACCCTCCACATGTCGGATGGTGTGGTCGACGAATCGGAACACGGAACGGGTGGTCACTTCTCTGTCCCCTCCGTGTCGACGGGCGTCCCCGCCAACAGGCGTTCGAGACGCGATTCAGCAATCGTCAGAACGTCTTTGAGGCTCTCGGAAAGCCTGTGTCCGGCGTACTCCACTTCCGCACGCGTTGAGAGAGGGTTCGTCAGGGCCCGCTCCGCTTCCGTCAGCACCGTTTTCGCCGCGTCGGTCTGCGCCGCCTCCACGTTGTCGGCCAGGCGCGACATGAAACCGCTGGGGGTGTCGGTACTCAGCAGACACGGTTTGCCATCATCCGTTCTCCAGGGCAGTACCCGAAGAATGGGGTCGGCGTGATCGATGGCCGGGGTTCTGATCGGTGGTTGGTCGGCTGTCTTACCGGCGTGCTCGGCTGGCATGGTCATGATTCGCTGCCCCTCACGTGGTTCGATACCCACCACGCTAGAAACGACGGAGCCCCAACTCACAGGCCATTGCACACGATTGCATGCGGATTACCGCAGCGACTCCCGGGCCCTGGTGATCAGCGCTCGCGCCTTGTCGCCGTAGACCGCCATATCGGCCAGCGTGGCGAACGTGTCGGCGTACGCCTTGACTTCGCTGGGCTGGGTGATGGTCAGGTGACCCGACACTAGTTCCACGTTCACCTGTGCTGTGTCGAAGATCCAGAACCCTTCGACAGGCATACGCGGTCGGCCAAGACGGGTAGGGACGACCCCCAGGCTTACGTTCGGAGCGGTGCCCGCGGTCAGGAGTCGGTCCAGTTGCTCCGCCTGTGTGTCGGCGTCGCCCAGAGCGTTGCCCAGTACGGATTCTTCGACAAGGAAAGCGAAGCGTTTCTGTCCATCATCGAGCACGTGTTGCCGTTCCATACGGGATGCCACCGCGTCGGCTACGTCGTCAACGGCCACACGGCGACGTTGGACAGCGCGCAAAACGTCCTCTGTGTAGCCGTAGGTCTGGATGAGGCCAGGGACGAAGTTGGGCGAGTAGGCGCGGAAGTGTGCGGTGCGCTCATACAGCGGTAGAACCGCCTCCTGGGCACGACGTAGGCCCGTACGCTCCATCCGGCGCCAGGACACCCACATGCCCTCCACGGCCCGTAGAGAGGCAATCAGGTCCTCTGCCTGGTCCTCCGCGCCACAGGCTTGGCACCACGCCCGGATGTCGTCGGCGTTGGGCTGCGTCTTCGCCCTGGAGATGCGGGACACCTTGGACGGGTGCCATCCGCAGAGCGCAGCAAGGTCCTTGCCGTCCAGGCCGGCATCCCTGACCAACTCCCGTAGGCGGTCGGCCAGAGCTTGCCGTGCCTGTTGGACACTGGACGATGTGGTCATGTAGCGCTAGCTGATCTTGTAGTCCTCGTGCGGTGTGGCACGCTCCCACACAGCTTCGAACGCGTCAGCGCAGAGTTTCACCACGCGGGGGTCACTGAAGGGCTCCGGGCCAGCCGACGCCCCTTCCCCCGTGAAGTGATTGAACGTTCCGTGCGCACCGTCGAAGACCCAGAAGTCGTTACCGGGCAGGGCAATGTCTGAAGCGCGGCGGCGGGGAAGCCACCGAACCAGCTCACCGCCAGCGACGTTCACCGCGTCGGTAACGTCATACTCGAAGCGGCAGTAATCCGACAGTGGCTCACTTATGATCCGTGCCCGCCGAACCACGACTCCGCGGGCCGTTGCCTGCTTCATGAGTTCGGTCCACGGCTGGTACCGGGCCACTGCTTCAGCGGTGCGTCCCTCCTGCCAGGCGATGAACCCCGGATCGTCCCGGATGTAGCTGTCCCGCATCTCCAGATGGACAGCGCTCCTGGTGACGCTGGCCCATTCTTCTTCAAGCGTCTTCGCTGGCACCGCTCGCCGTGTCCTTACTGTCAGGCTGGGGGATGAACTCCAGCATCACCTTTGGCAGTCGGATGATCGTTTCATGGTCGGGGACGTCCGTCCCATGGCCAGGGATCGAACCGATTTCCTGGCAGGCCTTCACCTCTTCTTCCGTGGCTTTGTAGGACTGGATCAGCAGATCCCCGCTGTCCTCGTCTAGCCAAATGGTGGGCGACTCGTTGGCGGGGGTGTTCGGGATGATCCCTAGGAATCGAAGCTTCATGGCTTCCCCTCCGCTGTGTCGATTCGATTGCAGCCGATTGCAAGGGTTCGCCCTACAGAGTCGGTAGCGCAAGAGGGCGTCACCAATGAAGGAAGCCCCAGCGGCCAACCCTGCGGACAGGGCGGTCACTGGGGCTTCGGCTTGTCCGGCCAAGCGGACATCGTGAACGGACAGCGTGACCAGGCGCAGCCAGCGGCGCGGACAGGCTCCGGCGGTTGGCCGGACAGTTGCAGAGGAGCGGCCATGGAGTTGGTCCTGGTGGACGTCGTCAACCGCTGTCCGTAGCGTCTGACCTGTGGTTACTTCCACAGAGTCCGTCGTTAACGGCTGCCAGCGGCCAGCGTTGCGCCAGGCGCGGACAACCTGGCGGACAGGTGGCCAGTCAGTCGGACAGCGGCGGTCAGCGGAGAAAGCCGTTCTTGTAGAGAAGCTGGATCGCTTGATTACGGTCATCACCAGCCAGGCGGTAGATCTCCTCCGGCATGAGGCGCGGAGGCCGCTTCTTCTTCCGGGAGCCAGTCCCAACACGCGTCACCTGGACCGTGCGGCCGAACATCTCGACCCTGTCCATGCCCTTGCGGGCGTTCACGACAGAGGAGATGCGGGCGCCATCCTGGACCGCCTTTGCGCCAGCCTCTCCGAAGGTCTTCCGACGTTGCGCCGGAGACATCGACTCGAAGAGGTCCTCCGCGTCCAGCGGAGTCGGGTGGTTCCGACGGGTCACTGGCTCCATCGTGCAGTCACACCGCGGATGCCGCAGGAAGCCACTGGAGACGCCGTACTCACGTCCGGCCAGGATGATGCAGCGTGAGCATGCGGGCAGCTCCACCACGCGTACGTACGCGCGTACGCCCCGGTTGGCGACCATTGCGGCCTGGTCCGCCTGGCGCCCCGTGTCGGCTACGACCGTGCGGACCACTAGGTCCAGGAAGGCAGCACCGCGGGCCATTGCGGCACGTGGACTGAACATCCGTCGCTGGGCGGAGATCGAAGCCGGAGCACTGCGGGCCAGAAGCCCCATCGCGTCGCGCCCGTCAGGCGTCTGGGAAGCGAACTGGGCGGGGTCAACCTCCGCGCCAGCATCGGGCCCCAAGAGTTCACGCATGAACGTGTTGGAGCCCTCCGCCGCGTGGAGTTGGCCGGCCTGTACGTAGGCCGTGACCCGGGGCAGGAGCCTGGCCCAGTCACGGGCCACAGACTCCGGCCGGACCTTCGCCCACTCCGCCAGGACAGCGCGAGCCGTAGCGTCTGCCACAGCCGCACGCGCCTCCTGGTGTCTACGCGCTACGGGGTTCCAGACCATCACGCACGCCCAGGCTCTGGGCGCAGTTCGTCTTTCAGGAGGCCAGTGCGGCTGGGGACCGCAGTTTGGGCAGTCACGTGATCTTGCTCCTTCAGTGAGGGGGATGGTGGCGGCCAGCGCGCGGACATCGTTGACGGACACGGCGGCCATGGAGTTGGTCCTGGTGGACGTCGTCAACCGCTGTCCGTAGCGTCTGACCTGGGTCTTTCCTGTGGGGAGCTGCGTTATCAGCTGTCCGTGGCCAGGGTTGCGACCAGGCCAGAAGCCAGGAGGGCGGCGGCCAGCGGCGCCACACCCTTGTCAGTGGCGGCGGCTAGCTTGACCGCATGACGAAGCCGCAGAACATCAGCAGCCTTCATCCGGTCTGGCGCCCTGGCGACGTCGTCCTGGACGCGGACGGAAACCTGAGAGTCCGGACGGAACACACGCGCTGGCCCTGGGACTACCCCAACGAAGGGGGCACGCGGTCCCAGTTCGGCGGGGCGAGTGTGCCGGAGGGCGGCCTGGAGGAGCTGGAGCCGATTCGACCGTTGACGCTTCTGGTCCGCGAGGGGCACGCTGTAGGCGGCCACGTAGCGAAGGAGGAGCCGCCCGCCGCGGAGGACATCACGGCGGAAGCGCGGTTCCGTATGCACGGTGCGACCTACCGCGTAGCCGGCCAGGACGGCCAGGTGTGGCGGTGCCGCGGTGACAACGGACTGGAGGTCACCATGACTGCGGAGGACATCGCGGCCTGGAAGGCGCAGGAGTACAGCGGCCAGGCCGGCGCCCTCACAGAGCGTGAGTGACGGGCGTCACATCGCGGTGTTTGAACTGGGCGCAGGGGGCAGAGCCCTCCCCCGCGTCTCTCGCCCCCAGGGGGCCAGGGGGTCACCCCCCCGGGTCACCGTCACAATCAGTGACCGCGATTGTTCCAACCACCAGGCTGATTGCGTGCTGTCTCACGCGCATGATGGGCCTTCGTCATGGCTCGAAGATTCGTCCAGTCGAAGCCGCGCGGGCCTAACGGTCCGAGACCGTCAATGTGGTCTACCTCTGTAGCCGCCGGCCTCAGTGGCATCGGGAGATCTGCGCACTCGTCACACTCGCAGTAGGGATGCGCTCTGAGGTACGCCTTGCTGGTCCTCTGCCACCTAGCATCGCGGCCAGCATTCTTGCGTGGTGACCGCAGGGCCCTGGCTCGCGTCTTGCACGTCTCGCAGCGACCGCCAGGCGTCAGCGTGGGGCAACCAGGGGTAGGACAGACGGACATGGCCCTACGGGGCATGGGAGGGCCTCCAGGGGCGTCTCAGGCGCCTTCGAGGGCGGCTGTCGTTAACGGTGCCTGCTTTCGGGGTCCTGGACGGGCCCCAGGTGGCGTGAACTACCCAGGTCCCGGGGAAGTTGGTCAATACCTGTCCAACTCGAAGCTGTCGGGCTTCGGCCGGTACAGATAGGCCGCACGTGCCGACACAGGCAGCGCCTGGACCACTTCCGCGCGCTCCGCGTCGGACAGCTCTGCCCACTCCCGCTGTGTCCAGCCGCTCGGAGGGAACTGGTGGGCGGTCACGCGGCTTCCTCCTGGTCGATGTACTCCGCGGCGCCGGAACCGACCAGAGCCGCGGCTTGGTCTGCGTCCAGCTCCAGAACGTTGCCGTTCGTCTTCGAGCGCACCGCGACCTTTGGGCCAGGACCGCGCACAGCGTCGTACGACTCGTCGATGACCCGGACTTCAGCGGCTCCGCGGTCGACCGGGCGCCTGTCCATGTCCACAGCCACAGCGCCGGATGCCGTCCTGGGCGCGGCTGCCTGGGTATCGACGAAGTCCGGCCGCAGACCCAGCACAGACCACTCCGTGACCCAGGACCGGAGGCGGAGCTTCGCGCCGTAACGCTCCCTGGCCGCGTCCGCCTCCCGCTGGATCCTGATGTACTCCTCCGCCGCAGCGGTGACATCAGGTTCGATCAGAGCCGCGATGGCAGGGAGTTCACGACGCAGAGCGGTGACCAGGGCCCTGTCAGCCGTCATGGCAGCGTCCCGAAGCGCCCGCAGCGCGCCGATGATCCGGGGGCGCTTCAGCGTGGCCTCCTCTAGGACAGAGGGGACGTTTAGGGGGTCCTGGCCGTCCTGGATGGCGGCGCGGCCGGCCGCTTCATCCTGGGCGCGTAGGACGTCCTGCCAGTTGCCCTGGAGGAGTTCGGCGTGGTCGCTATCGAAGTCCGCGAAGGCGTCATACGCCTTGTCTCGCGCGTCGACCAGCTTATGGAGGGCCTTGGGGAGGTACTGCTTTGGCGGGACACCGGTCACGTCCGCGTAGGCGTTCACAGCGTCGCGGTTGTAGTCGGGGCGGTTGAAAGAGTTCTCAGACATGGGTGGTGCTCCTTCACGAGTGTGGAACAGGAGGGGCCAGGGCACCCTGTGGCTGCCTGGTGGAGAGAGGCTTCTAGGCGGCCATCAATGGGCGGCCTTCGGCGCGTAGAACTGGGCCCGCCGAAGGCTCGCCTCCTGGGAACGCGTCTGGGCATCGACCAGCTTCGCCAGGACCTCCAGGCCGGCCAGGTCGATGTCCTCAGACGCATACAGCTTCAGCGCCGTGCCCGCGATCAAGGCGCGGATCGTCTGGCGCTGGAAGGCGTCTCGCGACGTTGGGCGGGGAGGCGGCGCCGTGTCCCGCATGACCGCAGGACTGGGCCCGCCGGAAGCCGTGCCGTGGGTCTGTGTCTGGGTGTCGCTCACGATGCGCTCCAAGGGGCGAGATAGGCGCCTCAATAAGGCGTCTGGGCACCTCACAAGGCCCACCCCGTGAAGGGACGGACCAGGGAGGTTCAGCGCTTGATGCGGCCTTCGCGAGCCATGCGCTTGATCAGGGCGTTCACGACCTGCCGCATGGTGGGCGGGTTGTCCGGTACTCCATGGGCGGCGGCCACCGTCATGCCAGCGCGGAAGGCCGTCTGACGGACGACGTGCGGAAGTGGCTTCAGCGACTTCACATGCACGGAGTCGCCAACCGTCCAGACGGCGGTCTGGGGAAATGTCAGCTCAAACATGAAGAACATGTCCGTGGCCCACGCTGCTTCGTCGGCCAACTCCTCCGTCGTGGGCACAGGGAGGCCCAGATCGTCAACGGCAGGCGCGGCAGGCTCCGGGACAGGCTTCATCAGCTCCTGGCGACGCTTCGACAGGGCGCCACGGACAGCCAGGACGGCGCTGTCGTTGGCCCTAACGCTGTGCCGTCCAAGAGCCTTGATGATGGGGACCATCTTGTCCGTTGCGCGGCTATCAAGAGCGTGCCAGCCTTCTGCGGTCAGTTCGTCGGTGATCTTGATCAGGGTGGTGGCGTCCACGGTCAGGCACCCTTCTGGGTCGAGCGGTACGAGCGGGTGCGGCAGGCAGCGGAGTGGAACTTCGAAGGGCGGCCACGGCCCGTGTAGGGGATGGGCTCCTCGCAGTCAGGGCCCTGGCAGATGGCTTCAGCGCGAGCGGCCATCAGGCGCGACGCCGTGTCCTCCGCTTCGTCTTGGAGGTCTCGGCAAAAGTCGTCTGCCTCCGACTCGTACTCACAGATTGTCCAGCGGCCCCTGCCACGCGGCTGAAACGGTTGGCCGCACAGGCGGCACGTGACCAGAGGACGCGGCTTCTCGCGCCTGGAACGGGACAGCGCGGTGCGGCACTTCGGGGAGCAAGTCCGGCGCTGATCGCGGAGTGAACGGCGGTCATCGCTCCCGTCCCTGCGCTTGCGAGGCGTGCCGGTCGGGATCTCATTCCGGCAGCCAGGGGCCTGACAGGTCCCGTCGAAGTCGTCGTGTGGGTCGTAACGCATGGGATGTTGCCTCCTGGCAGGGGAGTTCGAGATACGAAAAAGGCCCCAGCCGCACAGTCCGCGTCTCCCCCTGCCAGGTCGGGAGACGCGGACCCGTGCGACCGGGGCCAAGTTGCGCGCTGTTTCGTATACCGCTGCGCGCCAGCGGTTGTCAGTGGGGCGGCTGGAGGTCCTGGCAGGGATAGCCGCGTACGAGGGATGAGGCGACGAAGCAGCCTCTACTACTGACCGGTGAGGATGTCCCCCAGCCAGCGTGAAGGTACGGCCAGCCCCCTTGCGAGGGCGTACGTAGGCGCTGGAGGGCCTGGGAGGCGGCTGGATGGAGCCAGGGGAACGGAAAGCTTCAGGCGTCGTCAGGGGCCGCCGTGTGCCATCCAGGGGAGTGGTTAACGGGAGTCGGCGGAGGAGGCCGACGCGTAGCGCTGTCCTGGAATCTCTGGAGTGGTAACACCTATTTGGCTAAGCCCAAAGAGCAGAAGCTATGTAGGAGTTATTTATTAGGTGATTCAATCAAAAAAATATAAGAACTATGCAGGTCAGAGCCTTCCAAAGTCTGGAGGTCTGACACACCAAAGGGGGCCAGCGGCCTCTCCGCCGTGAGCCGCTCTGTCGGACCCCAGCCGTTCCCGCTCCACGGGCCGGCCGCGCCGTGAACGACCTCAGCGGTCCCAGGAATGGCAAAGAGGGCCAGCCGCTAGGGCTGACCCCCTCCTTCATGCCGCTGCCGCTCAGGCGCCCGTGGTGGCCCTCATCAGGCGGCGGCAGGCAACGCCTCCGACGACACGTCGGGCACGTGGCCGCATGAGCCGCACTGCGCGAACAGCTCCGGCGCACCCATTAGGGCGGCTTGTGCTGCCTCCAGGCGCTCCACACGAGCGCGCATCCGATCGGTTCCCTGGCCGCCGAGGATGCAGTCCCAGAGCTTGCGTGCCATCCGCTGAAGCTCCAGGAGTTCCTGGACCCTCAGAATGTGCTCAGCCGACGTACCGGGCATTACGTGGACGCGGAAGCCCTGCTCAGCCGTGGTGCTGGGAGCAGTCCGGGTCATCGCTGCGTAGGGCATGATGGTGACTCCTCTTGAGAGAGAGGACGCCCGTCCGGTCTACATCCGCCAAGATCCGGCCGGACGGGCACCCAAGGGTTCACTTGTCGGGAACTACGTCAGTGCGTCACGCGTCCGGCATGTTGGCCAGCCACTCCTCCTCCTCGGCAGCCTCCAGCGCGGCAGCGGTCGGGTCTTCGTGGTGCGCCCCAATACGAATCCGGTCTGGGTCCCACGTCCTGCGCCCGTAGGCAGGCTGGACAGCAGCTCTGATCTTCATGGACAGAAGGAGGAGCCGGCGGCCTGCCGTGTCCCGCTCCTCCCACTCCTGGCGGACTGTCTTGCCCGTCTCGCGCAGGACCCAGCGCGGTGCCTGCGGCGGCTCTTCCAGGGCTTCGTCCAACGCCTCTTGACGAGCGTCTAGCTGGCGCAGGACAGCATCCTTCGCAGCGCCCCGGAGGCCGACCAGGGACACGGCCAGCTCATCAATGTCGGAGCGGAGTTCTTCGATGCGGGCCTGGGTGTCGTTGCCACCCGTCAGGACCTGCTCCACGAAGGGGAACTCCCCGTATGTGAAGAGGAGCCACTCTTCCACCTGGCTCTCCAGCTTCAACGCACTGACGCTCACGCCAGGGCAAGGGCCTGCCTCACGTACACGGCGGGACCGGGCGGCACTGCACGTATAGAGGTCTGGGCGCTTGCCGCCCTCATACTCTCGGCTGTTGTAGTACAGCGTTTCGTCACACAGCGGGCACCATGCGACGTGAAGGAGGAGCGACGCCTTACGCCTGGGTCTCCTGGGCTCGGCGCCGTTCTCGTCCAGTCGCGCCTGGAGCTGGCGCCACATTTGATCGTCAAGCAGCGGCGGACCAACCTGGATGGGGTGGCCGGACTCGCTCCGCACCACGCGCCGATCCTTGCGCTTGCCTTGGACGCGGTAGCCCCGCAGAACCTCCGACCGAAGGTGCTCGTATAGAGGGGAGTAGGTCCACTCCGAGAATCCGGGCGCTGGCGGAGGCAGTTCCCCCCGCTGGGCCTTCCGGTAGTCAGCGGGGGAAAGGACACCCTCCTGGTTCAGCCGTTCGACTTCGGCCGACAGCGTGTGCCCGTCGATGACGCGCTGGACCACTGTGCGGATAACAGGGGCCGTTCTCGGGTCCAGGTCCAGGCGCTTACCGCCCTGGCCGTCGGGCACGATGCGGAAGCCGTAGGGAGCGGCCCCACCCAGCCACTGGCCACGTTGGCGTAGCTCCTGGCGACTACGCAGGATGCGGGCCTGGATCGTCTCGCGTTCGAGCTGGGCGAAGGCGATCATCAGTGTGACGACAAAGCGGCCGTACGGAGACGTGAGGTCACACTGGCCCTGGACGTCGGCCAGCGTGGCGCCCCTGTTATCGAGCGTCTCGACCAGTGACGCGAAGTGCGCCGTTACACGGGAGTACCTGTCCAGGCTCCTGGCCACGACGACGTCCAGTCTGTGGATCTCCGCCAGGATCTCCTTAAAGCCTTCCCGTTCCTCCGGACGGATGGAGCCGGAGACCCCGACGTCATAAACGACAAGGACGACTTCGTACCCGCGCAGTGCGCACCAGGCGCGGCCGTCGTCTTCCTGGGTGGCAACGCTGGTCGACGTGTCGTCGTCCCGAGATAGACGGCAGTAGATAGCGGCCCGTAGCGGTCCGCTTTGAGCTGGGATCATGCTCTTCCTTCGCTGAGTGGCAGTGATCCTACGTCGCTACGTACCGCCGGGCGCGGGGAAGACCATGCTCGCGGAGCGGCTGCCCGCCATCCTGCCCCGGCTGACCAGGGAGGAGTCCCTGGAGGTCACGGCGGTCCACTCGGTGGCGGGCATGCTGCCCCCGGGCAGGCCGCTGGTGGACATCGCGCCGTACTGCGCGCCCCACCACTCCGCGACCATGCAGTCCCTCGTGGGCGGCGGCAAGGGCATCGCCCGGCCGGGCGCGGTCTCCCTCGCACACCGCGGGGTGCTTTTCCTCGACGAAGCGCCGGAGTTCAGCAGCCAGACCCTGGACTCCCTGCGCCAGCCCCTCGAATCGGGGCACGTGGTGATCGCCCGCAGTGCGGGGGTGGTGCGGCTCCCGGCGAGATTCCTGATGGTGCTCGCGGCCAACCCCTGCCCATGCGGTCGGCACACGCTGCTGGGCGACGGCTGCGAATGTCCGGCGTCCGTCATCCGCCGCTATCAGGCCCGCCTCTCCGGACCGCTGCTCGACCGGGTCGATCTGAAGGTCCAGGTGGAACCCGTCACCCGGTCCGAACTGGCCGGGTACGGCACGCGCGGGGAGTCCACGCAGACCGTCGCCGACCGGGTGCGTGCCGCACGGGAGAGGGCGGCCGCCAGGCTGGCAGGCACCGGATGGCGCACCAACAGCGAGGTCCCGGGGCACGCGCTGCGCACCCGTTGGCCGGCGGCCCTCGGCGCGCTGGACGCGGCCGAAGTGGATCTGGAGCGCGGCTTCCTGACCGCCCGTGGCCTGGACCGCGTCCTGCGTGTGGCCTGGACCGTCGCGGACCTGGCGGGCCACGACCGGCCCTCCGCGCAGGACGTCGCCCTCGCGCTGCAACTGCGCACGGGAATCTCCCGCGGCGTGCCGACGGCGCTCGGGGCGCCGACGTGACGCCCGATCCGCCGCTGGACGGGGAGCGGCTCGCCAGGGTCGCCCTGACCAGGGTGCTGGAGCCGGGGGACGTCGTCGGCGGGCGGTGGCTGCGCGAGGTCGGGGCCGGTGAGGTGCTGCGGCGGCTCGGCGGAGGGGAGGAGCAGGAGCGATTGCCGGGGGCGAGCGCGCGGCGGTGGGAGGGGCTGCGGGCGCGGGCGGCCAAGGTGCGGCCGGAGCGGGACCTGGAGGTGGTGCGGGAGGCCGGCGGCAGGTTCGTGTGTCCTGGCGACGCGGAGTGGCCGGTGACTCTGGACGACCTGGGGGACGCGCGCCCGCTCGGGCTCTGGGTGCGGGGACGGCCGTCCCTGCGGATATGGGCGCTGCGGTCGGTGGCGGTGGTCGGCGCGCGGGCCTGCACGGAGTACGGCGCGCACATGGCGGCCGGCCTCGCCGCGGGGCTCGCGGAGCGCGGCTGGGTCGTGATCTCCGGAGGGGCGTACGGCGTGGACGGCGCCGCGCACCGAGGGGCGCTCGGGGCCGGCGGCGCGACCGTGGCCGTGCTCGCCTGCGGCGTCGACCGGCCCTATCCACGTGGGCACGCCGAGCTGATCGGGCGGATCGCGGAACAGGGCCTTGTCGTCGGTGAGTTGCCGCCGGGGGACCATCCGACGCCCAGCCGGTTCATCCTGCGGAACAGGGTGATCGCGGCGCTGACCCGGGGGACGGTGGTGGTCGAGGCCGCCTACCGCAGCGGCGCGCTCGCCACCGCCCGCAGCGCCCAGGAGTTGGGGCGCTTCACCATGGGGGTGCCCGGGCCCGCGACCAGCGGTCTCTCGGCCGGTGTGCACGAGCTGCTGAGGGGTGACGGCGTCCTCGTCACCGACGCCGCCGAAGTCGTCGAACTGGTCGGCGACATGGGAGAGCTGGCTCCGGCCCGCCGGGGGCCCGTCGTGCCGCGTGACCTGCTCGCCTCCGGGGTGCGGCGCGTGCTGGCCGCGCTGCCCGCGCGGGGGTGCGTCGGGGCGCGGGACGTCGCGATCGGCGCCGGCACGACCGAGGACGACGCGATCGGGCGACTGTACGAGCTTCAGTCGTTGGGGTTCGTCGAACGACACGGCGACGGCTGGCAGTTGACACGCCAGGCGTTTCTGTCGGTCGTCCCCGATGGAGGTGAATCGTGACCGAGCGTGTTCCGCCGGACGGATGACCCCCGACGGCCTTGGGAAATCGCGTAGTTGGCGCGTCGGAGCCGTCACTCAGCGCGACGGCTCCGGCTCCCGAAGGGGCCCAGCGGAACGTATCTGCGTACGCGCGATCCCATACTCTTCGCTCACTGCGACACCTCAGTCACGCTACGCTCACAAGGATTCCGACACGGACAGGCAACCAGACGGACGAACTCATTCATTCCACGCACGCACTCCAACGCTCCGGCGCGAGCGCCACCGGTGATTCCACCGGCTCGCGCGACCTCCCCGACGCACGCGACCTCCCTGGCTCGCGCGACCTCACCAGATCACGGCAGAACGGCTCAAGGCGACGAATGCCCCAGCACACCTCAGGGTCCGACCGGGCAGCGGTTCCCCCCGCCGCTCGTAGCGGCGAGCAGGAGCGGCCCCCCGCGCCCTCGTCGCTGGACGAGTTGTGGCGGTCGTACAAGGAGACGGGCGACGGACGGCTGCGGGAGCAGCTGATCCTGCACTACTCGCCGCTGGTGAAGTACGTCGCGGGCCGGGTCAGCGTGGGCCTGCCGCCCAACGTCGAGCAGGCCGACTTCGTCTCGTCCGGGGTCTTCGGGCTCATCGACGCGATCGAGAAGTTCGACATCGAGCGGTCCATCAAGTTCGAGACCTACGCCATCACGCGCATTCGCGGGGCGATGATCGACGAGCTGCGGGCGCTCGACTGGATCCCCCGGTCGGTGCGGCAGAAGGCGCGCAACGTCGAGCGGGCCTACGCCACGCTGGAGGCGCAGCTGCGGCGCACCCCCTCGGAGGGCGAGGTCGCCGCCGAGATGGGGATCGCGCTGGAGGAACTGCACGCGGTTTTCAGCCAGTTGTCGCTGGCGAACGTGGTGGCGCTCGAAGAGCTGCTGCACGTGGGGGGCGACGGCGGCGACCGGCTCAGCCTGATGGACACGCTGGAGGACCACGCGGCCGACAACCCCGTGGAGGTCGCGGAGGACCGGGAGCTGCGCAGGCTGCTCGCGCGGGCGATCAATACGCTGCCGGAGCGCGAGAAGACCGTCGTCACGCTCTACTACTACGAGGGCCTCACGCTCGCCGAGATCGGCAACGTACTCGGTGTGACCGAGAGCCGCGTGAGCCAGATCCACACGAAGTCCGTGCTGCAGCTGCGGGCGAAGCTGGCGAGTTTTGGACGCTGAGAGCGCTGAATCGTCCCTGCCCGGCGGCGCGAGCGCGGCAGCCGCTCCCGTGTGCGGCGTCCCGTCCGTAAAGTGGAGCCGTGCCAAGGATTCGAGCGGCCTCAGTGGCCGAGCACCGGTCGATGCAGCGCGGCGCCCTGCTGGACGCCGCGCGGTCCCTGCTGTCCGAAGGCGGTACGGAGGCGCTGACCTTCCCCGCACTCGCCGAGCGCACCGGGCTCGCCCGGTCCTCCGTGTACGAGTACTTCCGGTCGCGGGCGGCCGTGGTGGAAGAGCTGTGCGAGGTCGACTTCCCCGTCTGGGCGGCCGAGGTGTCGGCGGCGATGGAGGGCGCGGAGTCCGCCGAGGGCAAGGTTGAGGCGTATGTGCGGCGGCAGCTGGCCCTGGTGGGGGACCGGCGGCATCGGGCCGTGGTCGCCATCTCCGCGAGCGAGCTCGACGCCGGGGCGCGCGAGAAGATCCGTGCCGCGCACGGCGGTCTCATCGCGATGATCGTCGAGGCGCTCGACGAGCTGGGCCACGAGCAGCCCCGGATGGCGGCGATGCTGTTGCAGGGCATCGTGGACGCCGCGGTGCGGCGCATCGAGCTCGGGGCGGCCGAGCGGCCCGACGCCATCACCGAAGCGGCCGTGGCCATGGCGCTGCGAGGAGTCCGGGGCTGACCCCTCGTCCGTACGGGCCCGTCGGTCGCGGTTCCGGCGGGAGCGGTCCGTGCACGGGAAGCAGCCGCGCGGAGCCCTGGTGCAGCAGCCACGGCGGGAGCAGGGACATGGGGTTCAGGTAGGTCTCGGCTCTGCGCAGGCCCCAGTGCAGGCAGCTCGTCGGACAGTGTCCCGTCGGGGGCTCCAGGAAGCCGAGCGGTGCGCCCGCCGCGATCCTGTCGCCCTTCTTCAGGGTCGTCCGCACCGGTTCGTACGTCGTGCGCAGGGGCGGGTCCCCGGTGCCGGCCAGCTCCACCGAGACCACGCCGCGCCCCGCCACCCGGCCCGCGAACGAGACGCGGCCCCCGGCCACCGCCCGCACCGCGGAGCCCACGGGGGCGGCGAGATCCACGCCCCGGTGACCCGCGCCGTAGTCGGTGGCCGGAGGGTCCCAGCCGCGCACGACCGGCGGGCGGACGCCCACCGGCCAGGTCGTCGCCGCCGCGGGGACGGCAGCGGGCGCAGGGGCGGCAGCGGGTGCGGGGGTGGTGGAGGACGGGGTCAGGACGGTCGCGAGCAGGGCCGCCATCGTCGGCAGCAGCAGTTCCAGGCGCAGGTAAGACATGTGAGAACCGTCCCGTGCCCGGCGGCTCCGCGGGGATCATGGACCGGATCTGTGGACGACCGGCCGGTTGTGGACAGCGCCGTCACCCGGTCGAGTTCAGGGGCGCCACAGGGCAGGGGCCGACGCCGTCACTCGACGGAGGTCGGCGGCCTCGCCGGTCAGGGGCGGTGGCGTCACCCGCCGCCCCGCGGGTCCCGTACACTTCTTGTGGCGATCCGGGTCACCGGGTCGACTTCGCACGCCCCGACACCAGGTCCTGAAAAAGCCGGTGTCAGCGCCCCTCGGTCCCTCGCGGGCAAGGCGCACAGCGGGCGTCAGGCGCGAGTGCCGTCCGGCACACGCGGCACAACCGAGAATCTCAAGGAGAACGGCCATGGCCGTCGTCACGATGCGGGAGCTGCTGGAAAGCGGCGTCCACTTCGGTCACCAGACCCGTCGCTGGAACCCGAAGATGAAGCGCTTCATCTTCACCGAGCGCAACGGCATCTACATCATCGACCTGCTCCAGTCGCTGTCGTACATCGACCGCGCCTACGAGTTCGTCAAGGAGACCGTCGCCCACGGCGGCACGGTCATGTTCGTCGGCACGAAGAAGCAGGCGCAGGAGGCCATCGCGGAGCAGGCCACCCGCGTCGGCATGCCCTACGTGAACCAGCGCTGGCTGGGCGGCATGCTCACCAACTTCTCGACCGTCTACAAGCGTCTGCAGCGCCTCAAGGAGCTTGAGCAGATCGACTTCGAGGACGTCGCCGCGTCGGGCCTCACCAAGAAGGAGCTTCTCGTGCTCTCGCGCGAGAAGGCCAAGCTGGAGAAGACCCTCGGTGGTATCCGCGAGATGCAGAAGGTGCCCAGCGCCGTCTGGATCGTGGACACCAAGAAGGAGCACATCGCGGTCGGCGAGGCCCGGAAGCTCAACATCCCGGTCGTCGCCATCCTCGACACCAACTGTGACCCCGACGAGGTCGACTACAAGATCCCGGGCAACGACGACGCGATCCGCTCCGTCACCCTGCTCACCCGCGTGATCGCCGACGCCGTCGCCGAGGGCCTCATCGCCCGTTCCGGCGTCGCCACGGGCGACCAGAAGCCGGGCGAGAAGGCCGCCGGCGAGCCGCTCGCCGAGTGGGAGCGCGACCTGCTCGAAGGCGAGAAGAAGGCTGACTCCGAGGAGGCCGCCGAGGCCCCCAAGGCCGAGGAGAAGCCGGCCGAGGCCGCTGCCGAGGCTCCGGTCGCCGACGCCCCGGCCGCCGAGGCGCCCGCCGCGGACGCCCCGGCCGCGGACGCCGAGCAGGCCTGACCTCACAGGTTCGGTAGTTGACGGCGGGGGCCCGATCGGCCCCCGCCGTTCACCCGTAGACCTCCGTAGATCTTTCAGACTTCGAGAGAGAATTTTCGATCATGGCGAACTACACCGCCGCCGACGTCAAGAAGCTCCGTGAGCTCACGGGCGCCGGCATGATGGACTGCAAGAAGGCGCTCGACGAGGCCGAGGGCGACGTCGACAAGGCCGTCGAGGCGCTCCGCATCAAGGGCCAGAAGGGCGTCGCCAAGCGCGAGGGCCGCTCCGCCGAGAACGGCGCCGTGGTCTCCCTCATCGCCGACGACAACACCTCCGGTGTCATCGTCGAGCTGAAGTGCGAGACGGACTTCGTCGCCAAGGGTGACAAGTTCCAGGCCGTGGCGAACAACCTCGCCGCCCACATCGCCAAGACCTCCCCGGCCGACATCGAGGCGCTGCTCGCGTCCGAGATCGAGGCCGGCAAGACCGTCCAGGCGTACGTCGACGAGGCCAACGCCAACCTCGGCGAGAAGATCGTCCTGGACCGCTTCGCGCAGTTCTCGGGCGCCTACGTCTCCGCGTACATGCACCGCACGATGCCCGACCTGCCCCCGCAGATCGGTGTCCTCGTCGAGCTGGACAAGGCCGACGCCGACGTCGCCAAGGGCATCGCCCAGCACATCGCCGCCTTCGCGCCGAAGTACCTCTCCCGCGAGGACGTCCCGGCCGAGGTCGTCGAGACCGAGCGTCGCGTCGCCGAGGAGACCACCCGCGCCGAGGGCAAGCCCGAGGCCGCCCTCCCGAAGATCGTCGAGGGTCGCGTCAACGGCTTCTTCAAGGAGGCCACCCTTCTCGGCCAGCCGTACGCGCTGGACAACAAGAAGTCGGTCGAGAAGGTTCTCGCCGAGGCCGGTGTCACCCTGAAGCGCTTCTCGCGCATCAAGGTCGGCATCTGAGTCCGTACCGCGATCGACGGTAGACCCCGCTAGGGTCGACAGCGGTCGCCCGCGCACGGTCCTCGTGCGCGACGTACGACCGCAGGATCTGACGAGGAGGCCACTGCCGAGCATGGGATGCGAACAACACCCCACCGGCAGTGGCCTTCTTCGTATGTGTGCCTAGTAAGAGAAGCGAGAACCACATGACCACCAAGGCCGACTCGAAGAGTGACGACGGCAAAGTCGCCGGACGCTTCCTGCTGAAGCTCTCCGGCGAGGCGTTCGCCGGTGGGGGCGGCCTCGGTGTCGACCCCGACGTGGTGCACGCCATCGCCCGCGAGATCGCGGCCGTCGTCCGTGACGGTGCCCAGATCGCCATCGTCATCGGCGGCGGCAACTTCTTCCGCGGCGCGGAGCTTCAGCAGCGCGGCATGGACCGGGCCCGCTCCGACTACATGGGCATGCTCGGTACCGTCATGAACTGTCTCGCGCTGCAGGACTTCCTGGAGAAGGAAGGCATCGACTGCCGCGTCCAGACCGCCATCACCATGGGGCAGGTCGCGGAGCCGTACATCCCGCTGCGGGCCGTGCGCCACCTGGAGAAGGGCCGTGTGGTCATCTTCGGTGCGGGCATGGGCATGCCGTACTTCTCCACCGACACCACCGCCGCGCAGCGCGCCCTGGAGATCGACGCCGAGGCGCTGCTCATGGGGAAGAACGGCGTGGACGGGGTCTACGACTCCGACCCGAAGACCAACCCCGACGCGGTGAAGTTCGACTCCCTCGGCTACGGCGAGGTCATCACGGCCGACCTGAAGGTCGCCGACATGACGGCGATCACGCTGTGCCGGGACAACAAGCTGCCCATCCTGGTCTTCGAGCTGCTCTCCGAGGGCAATATCGCCCGGGCCGTCAAGGGTGAGAAGATCGGCACACTCGTGGGCGACCAGGGAAACCGGGCCTGACCCGAACGACCTGGGCCAGTTCTCAAGAGACGGACGCGAGCCGTCACTTGAGAGGGATGGACAAAGCCCTGCCGGTCGGACACCGTGCAGGAAAGAGACGCGACGCAGCCGGCCGCCCCGTGCTAGCCGGGCCACTCAAAGACACGCAGGAGCAAGTGGTGATCGAAGAGACCCTCCTCGAGGCCGAGGAGAAGATGGAGAAGGCCGTCGTGGTCGCCAAGGAGGACTTCGCCGCGATCCGCACCGGCCGTGCGCACCCGGCGATGTTCAACAAGATCGTGGCTGACTACTACGGCGCGCTGACGCCGATCAACCAGCTGGCCTCGTTCTCGGTGCCCGAGCCGCGGATGGCCGTGGTGACCCCGTTCGACAAGACCGCGCTGCGCAACATCGAGCAGGCGATCCGGGACTCGGACCTCGGCGTCAACCCGAGCAACGACGGCAACATCATTCGGGTGACCTTCCCGGAGCTCACCCAGGACCGCCGCAAGGAGTTCATCAAGGTCGCCAAGACCAAGGCCGAGGACTCCAAGATCTCGATCCGGTCGATCCGCCGCAAGGCCAAGGAGGCCTTCGACAAGGCGATCAAGGACGGCGACATCGGTGAGGACGAGGGCCGTCGTGCCGAGAAGGACCTCGACGACCTCACGTCGAAGTACGCCACCCAGGTGGACGAGCTGCTCAAGCACAAGGAAGCCGAGCTGCTCGAAGTCTGAGCCGAGGCTCGAGTCCGAGGAATCAGGAAACCGATCCGTGAACGACTCTTCCTGGGAGGCGCCGCCCAGAGCCGGGTATTGGGGGCCGCCCGATCAGGGGCCTGGTCAGGGGGCGACCCCGCCAGGTCCCGCGTACGATGCGCAGGACGCGCTGTTTCCGTCTGAGACGCAGCCCATGCCCATCGTGCCCGACGTACCCGTGACCGGCGGAGACCAGGACGACGACCGGGGGGCCACTCGGATGGGCGGCCCCCTGTTCCGTGACGAGCCTCCGCAGGAGCCCATGCCCAGCGCACCACAGCCGAAGCCCGCCCCGGCGGCACCGCAGAAGAAGAGCGCGGGCCGGGATCTCGGGGCGGCCATAGGGGTGGGCGTGGGCCTCGGCGCGGTGATCGTCGCGTCGCTGTTCATCGTGAAGGCCGTCTTCATCGGCGTCATAGCGGTCGCCGTCGTGGTGGGCCTCTGGGAGCTGACCTCCCGTCTGGCGGAGCGCAAGGGCATCAAGGCGCCGCTCGTGCCGCTCGCGGTGGGCGGCGCGGCGATGGTCGTCGCCGGATACGTGCGCGGGCCCGAGGGTGCGTGGGTAGCGATGGCGCTCACCGCGCTCGCCGTGCTGGTCTGGCGGATGACCGAGCCGCCCGACGGCTATCTGAAGGACGTCACGGCGGGGGTCTTCGCCGCCTTCTACGTGCCTTTCCTCGCCACGTTCGTGGCGCTGATGCTGGCCGCGGACGACGGTCCGCAGCGGGTGCTCACCTTCCTGCTCCTCACGGTGGTCAGCGACACGGGCGCGTACGCGATCGGCTGGCGCTTCGGCAAGCACAAGCTGGCGCCGCGCATCAGCCCCGGCAAGACCCGCGAGGGCCTGGTCGGCGCGGTCACCTTCGCGATGGCCGCGGGCGCGCTCTGCATGGAGTTCCTGATCGACGGCGGGACGTGGTGGCAGGGGCTGCTGATCGGCCTCGCGGTCGCGGCGAGCGCCACGCTCGGCGACCTCGGCGAGTCGATGATCAAGCGGGACCTCGGCATCAAGGACATGGGCACGCTGCTGCCGGGCCACGGCGGCATCATGGACCGCTTGGACTCGCTGCTGCCGACGGCGCCGGTGGTCTGGCTGCTGCTCGTGGTCTTTGTCGGCTCCGGGTGACACCAGGGCTGACCTGCGTAGATGTGCGTGAGGGGTTCGTTGTCCACAGGGCGGCGAGCCCCTTGTCGTATGTCTGCGACACTGGAAGGACCATGCCTGTACCCGGAGAACTCACCTTTGTCGCGCCCCGCGGTGCCAAGAAGCCCCCGCGGCATCTCGCCGACCTCACGCCCGCCGAGCGCAAGGAAGCCGTCGCCGCCATCGGCGAGAAGCCGTTCCGTGCCAAGCAGCTGTCCCAGCACTACTTCGCGCGGTACGCGCACGACCCGGCCGAGTGGACCGACATCCCCGCCGGTGCGCGCGACAAGCTCCGCGAGGCGCTGCTGCCCGACCTGATGTCCGTGGTGCGGCACATCAGCTGTGACGACGACACGACCCGCAAGACGCTGTGGCGGCTCTTCGACGGGACCCTCGTCGAGTCGGTCCTGATGCGGTACCCGGACCGGGTCACCATGTGCATCAGCTCGCAGGCCGGGTGCGGCATGAACTGCCCGTTCTGCGCCACCGGACAGGCCGGCCTCGACCGGAACCTGTCGACCGGTGAGATCGTGCACCAGATCGTGGACGGCATGCGCGCGCTGCGGGACGGGGAGATTCCGGGTGGGCCCGCCCGGCTCTCCAACATCGTCTTCATGGGGATGGGGGAGCCGCTCGCCAACTACAACCGCGTGACCGGTGCCATCCGGCGCCTCACCGACCCGGAGCCCGACGGCCTCGGGCTCTCGCAGCGCGGCATCACGGTGTCGACGGTGGGGCTCGTGCCCGCCATCCACCGGTTCTCGGACGAGGGCTTCAAGTGCCGCCTCGCGATCTCCCTGCACGCGCCGGACGACGAGCTGCGCGACACGCTCGTGCCCGTCAACACGCGGTGGAAGGTGCGGGAGGTCCTCGACGCCGGCTGGGAGTACGCCGCGAAGTCGGGCCGTCGCCTCTCCATCGAGTACGCGCTGATCCGGGACATCAACGACCAGGCATGGCGCGGTGACCGGCTCGGCCGGCTGCTCAAGGGCAAGCCGGTCCACGTGAACCTGATTCCGCTGAACCCGACGCCGGGCTCCAAGTGGACGGCCTCGCGGCCCGAGGACGAGAAGGCGTTCGTGGAGGCCATCGCCGCCCATGGTGTGCCGGTCACGATTCGGGACACCCGGGGTCAGGAGATCGACGGAGCGTGCGGCCAGCTCGCCGCGGCCGAGAGGTAGTCTGACGGGCGTACTCCCTCGTGGGAGGGCGTGCACACATCTGCATATTCCGACAGGGGAGCGCCACAGCGCTGAGAGTGCGGCACCTCGGACAGGTGGGCCGCAGACCCTCTGAACCTCGCCCAGGTCATTCTGGGTAGGAAGTTCGGGCATCACTCAAGCTGTAGCGCCCTGCCCGCGTGCCACGGGCCCGCGGGCGGGGCCGCGTCTCTTCCTGGTCACCCAGGAGGAAAACCAGTGAGCACCAGGGGCACCACCAAGAAGGTTTCGTTCACCGCCGTGGCGGTGGGCGTCGGGCTCGTCGCGGTCTCCGCGTGCGGCAGCTCCGACAGCGGTTCCGGAGGGTCCGACTCCAAGAGCGTGACGCTCGTCAGCCACGACTCCTTCAACGTCTCCAAGGACGTGCTGAAGGACTTCGAGAAGCGGTCCGGGTACCAGGTCAAGGTCCTGAAGGACGGTGACGCGGGCGCCGCCGTGAACAAGGCGATCCTCTCCAAGGACAACCCGCAGGGCGATGTCTTCTTCGGCGTCGACAACACGCTTCTGTCGCGGGCGCTCGACAACGGACTCTTCCAGTCGTACGAGGCCAAGGGCGCGGAGAAGATCAAGCCGGAGTTCCGCGTCGACCAGGACAAGCACCGGGTGACGCCCGTCGACAGCGGCGACATCTGCGTGAACTACGACAAGAAGTACTTCGCCGACAAGAAGCTGGCGCCGCCGAAGTCCTTCGAGGACCTGGCCAAGCCCGCGTACAAGAACCTGCTCGTCACCGAGAACGCGTCGACCTCCTCGCCCGGGCTCGGCTTCCTGCTCGGCACCGCCGCGAAGTACGGCGACAAGGGCTGGGAGAGCTACTGGAAGAAGCTCAAGGCCAACGGCGTGAAGGTCGTCGACGGCTGGGAGCAGGCCTACAACGAGGAGTTCTCCGGGTCCGCCGGCGGCAAGAAGGCCAAGGGCGACCGGCCGCTCGTCGTCTCCTACGCCTCCTCGCCGCCCGTAGAGGTCCTCTACGGAGAGCCGCAGCCGAAGCAGGCGCCGACCGGCGTCGCGACCGGCACCTGCTTCCGCCAGGTCGAGTACGCGGGCCTGCTGAGCGGCGCGAGGAACGAGAAGGGCGGCAAGGCGCTCCTCGACTTCCTCGCGGGCAAGGAGTTCCAGGAGGACATGCCGCTGAAGATGTTCGTGAACCCGGTGCGCGAGGGCACCAAGCTGCCGAAGCTGTTCACCGAGCACGGCGTGACGGTCGACGCGCCGCAGACCATGGACCCGAAGAAGATCGCCGACAACCGCGAGCCGTGGATCAAGTCGTGGACCTCGCTCGTACTGAAGTAACCGAAGCAGCCGACGGGACCAAGGCACGCTCCCGCGCGGGGGCCGGTCGCGGGAGCGCGGCGCGGCTCGGCCTGATGGCCCTGCCCGTCGCGTTCTTCGCGCTCTTCTTCGCCTACCCGGTCTCGGCGATCGTCGCGCGCGGACTGCATGTCGACGGCGCCTGGCAGTTCGGACGGATCACGGACGTGCTCGGGCAGTCCGACATCCGGCACGTGCTGTGGTTCACCACCTGGCAGGCGCTCGCGTCGACCGCGCTCACGCTGCTGATCGCGCTCCCCGGCGCGTACGTCTTCGCGCGCTTCGAGTTCCCCGGCAAGGGGCTGCTGCGGGCCGTCGTCACCGTGCCGTTCGTGCTGCCGACCGTCGTCGTCGGGACGGCCTTCCTCGCGCTGATCGGGCGGGGCGGGCTCTTCGACGAGCTGTGGGGAGTACGCCTCGACACCACCGTGTGGGCGATCCTGCTCGCGCACGTCTTCTTCAACTACGCGGTCGTCGTGCGGACCGTCGGCGGGCTCTGGTCGCAGCTCGACCCGCGGCAGGAGGAGGCCGCGCGGATGCTCGGTGCCTCGCGCTGGACGGCCTGGCGGACCGTGACGCTGCCGGCGCTCGGCCCGGCGGTGGCCGCCGCCGCGCTCATGGTCTTCCTCTTCACCTTCACCTCCTTCGGCGTCGTGCAGATCCTCGGCGGACCCGCGTACTCCACGCTCGAAGTGGAGATCTACCGGCAGACCGCACAACTGCTCGACCTGCCGACGGCCGCGGTCCTCACCCTCGTGCAGTTCGCCGCGGTCGGGCTCATCCTCGCCGTCCACGCGTGGACGGTGCGGCGCCGCGAGAGCGCGCTGCGGCTCGTCGACGCCTCGGCGGTGGCGCGCAGACCGCACGGCGCCGGGCAGTGGACGCTGCTCGGCCTCGTCCTGGCGACGGTCGCCCTGCTGATACTGCTGCCGCTGGCGGTCCTGATCCAGCGCTCGTTCGACGGCCCCGACGGCTTCGGGATCACCTACTACAAGGAGCTGACCTCGGCGGACGGCGGCGCCTTCCTCGTGCCGCCGATCGAGGCGGTCTGGAACTCGCTGCGGTACGCGGTCGTGGCCACGGCCATCGCCGTCGTCATCGGCGGGCTCGCCGCCGCCGCGCTCACCCGCCGTGCGGGTCGCCTCGTCCGCGGTTTCGACGCACTGCTCATGCTGCCGCTCGGGGTGTCGGCGGTGACCGTCGGCTTCGGCTTCCTGATCACCCTCGACGAGCCGCCGCTCGACCTGCGGTCGTCCTGGATCCTGGTGCCGCTCGCCCAGGCGCTGGTCGGCGTGCCCTTCGTCGTACGCACCATGCTGCCCGTCCTGCGGGCGGTGGACGGACGGCTCCGCGAGGCGGCGGCCGTGCTCGGGGCGTCGCCGCTGCGGGCCTGGCGGGAGGTGGACCTGCCGATGGTGCGGCGGGCGCTGCTGATCGCCGCGGGGTTCGCCTTCGCCGTGTCGCTCGGCGAGTTCGGGGCGACCGTCTTCATCGCGCGGCCCGACAACCCGACGCTGCCGGTCGCCGTGGCGCGGCTGCTCGGCCGGGCCGGTGACCTCAACTACGGGCAGGCGATGGCCCTCTCGACGATCCTCATGGTGGTGTGCGCGGTGTCTCTGCTGCTCCTGGAACGCGTCCGGACCGAGCGGACCACGGGGGACTTCTGATGGCGAACCCCTTGCTGAGGCTGCGGGGCGCGACGGTCCGCTTCGGGGCGCGGGCGGTGCTCGACGCCGTCGACCTCGACGTCGGCGAGCACGAGATCGTCTGCGTGCTCGGGCCGAGCGGCAGCGGCAAGTCGACGCTGCTGCGGGCGGTGGCCGGGCTCCAAGGGCTCGACGCGGGGCAGGTGCTGCTGGGCGGCCGCGACCAGCGCGGGGTGCCCGCGCACAAGCGGGGCGTCGGCCTGATGTTCCAGGACCACCAGCTCTTCCCGCAGCGCGACGTGGCGGGCAACGTGGCCTTCGGCCTCCGTATGCACGGCGCCTCGCGCGGTGAACAGGCCGACCGCGTCGCCGAGTTGCTGGAGCTCGTCGGCCTGCCGAAGGCGCAGCAGCGCGCGGTGGCCTCGCTCTCCGGCGGTGAGCAGCAGCGGGTCGCGCTGGCGCGTGCGCTCGCGCCCCGCCCGAGCCTGCTCATGCTGGACGAGCCGCTCGGGCAGCTCGACCGCTCACTGCGGGAGCGCCTCGTCGTCGAACTGCGGGAACTCTTCGACGAGTTGGGCACGACCGTGCTCGCCGTCACGCACGACCAGGGTGAGGCCTTCGCGCTCGCCGACCGCGTCGTCGTCATGCGGGACGGCCGGATCGCCCAGTCCGGCACGCCCCTTGAGGTGTGGCGGCACCCGGCGGACGAGTTCGTGGCGCGCTTCCTCGGCTTCGACAACATCGTCCGGGGGACGGTGGCGGGCGGGGCGGCCGACACGGTGTGGGGCAAGATCCCCGTCCCCGGGGGCGCCCCGGCCGGACAGCGGAAGGTCCTGGTGCGGCCCGCCGGAGTGCGGCTCGTCCCCGCCGCCGAAGGGTTGCCCTGCGCGGTGACGGCGCGCACCTTCCGCGGCACCCACGTCGCCGTGCATCTGCAGCCGAAGGAGGGGCCGCGCCTGGAGGCGGCGTGCGCGCTGCGCCGGGCGCCGGAGGTGGGGGAGGCCGTGGGCGTGGCGTTCGACGCGGAGGACGTGGTGGTGCTCGGCTGAGGGCGCCGACGGAAACACGGGTGCCGTTCCCGGGAAGTCGATCTACCGTTCGGCCATGACGACACTCAGCCACGAGCGGTACTGCGACGAAGTCGCCCGGCAGATCGGCCTCTTGAGAACCACGCTGACCGGCGCCGACCTGTCGGTGACCGTGCCGACCTGCCCCGACTGGACACTGGCCGAGCTCGTGCGGCACACGGGCGGCGCGGTGCGCTGGAGCGAGCGCCTGGTCGCGACACGGGCCGAGAAGGACATCCCGGAGGAGGACATCCCGGAACTCGAAGGCCCCGAGGGCGACGATCCGGCCGCCCTCGACGCCTGGCTGGCCCGTACCGCCGAGCTCGGCGCGCACACCTTCCGCGTCGCCGGCGCCGACGCCCCCGTGTGGTCGTGGTCCGGCGACCACCGCGCCGGGTTCTGGGCCCGGCGCATGACGCACGAGCTGGTGATCCACCGCGCGGACGCGGCCATCGCCGCCGGTGTCGCGTACGAGGTCGAGCCGGACGTCGCCGTCGACGCGATCGACGAATGGCTTGACCTCGTCGCGCTCGCGCAGCGCACCGATCCGGAGGACAGCGCGTCGGAGCTCAAGGGCGCGGGACGCAGCATCCACCTGCACGCGACCGACGCCCTGGACGACCTCGACGCCGAGTGGCTCATCGAGTTCGGCGACGAGGGCTTC
This sequence comes from Streptomyces sp. NPDC050732, assembly GCF_040654255.1. NCBI lineage: Bacteria > Bacillati > Actinomycetota > Actinomycetes > Kitasatosporales > Streptomycetaceae > Streptomyces > Streptomyces sp. NPDC050732. Next base: position 109,400 of record NZ_JBFAHP010000019.1, on the reverse strand, counting down.
ACCTGGCGGCGCGGCCACGCGAAGGCGACGGTCGCGCTGCGCGGCCCGCTCACGGAGGTGCTGCTCGCCTTCTACCGCCGACGGTCCCTGGGCGGCGGACGCGTGGAGGTCCTGGGCGAGCGCGAACTGCTCGACTTCTGGCTGGAGCGGGCGTCGTTCGTCTGACGGCGGTCATGTGGCGGCGGTCATGGCCGTGCGGCCGGCGTGATCGCCGCCCCCAGGCTCCGCAGTGCGGCCGGGGCCTCGTCCACCCGGTCCACCAGGGCGATCCGCGACTCCATCGGCCTGCCGTGCGCCAGCGACTGGAGCAGGGGCCATACCGGGAGGTGTTCGGTCCAGTGGGCGTGGTCGACGAGGACCATGGGGGTGGGTTCGCCGCGCGACTCGTAGTAGTTGGGGGTGGCGTTGTCGAAGACCTCCTGGACCGTGCCCGCGGCGCCCGGGAGGAAGACGACGCCCGCGTTCGAGCGGGCGAGCAGGCCGTCCTCGCGGGTGGCGTTGGCGAAGTACTTGGCCAGGTGGGAGGCGAACGCGTTCGGCGGCTCGTGGCCGTAGAACCAGGTCGGGATGCCCACCGAGGCACCGCCGTCCGGCCAGCGCTCCCGGACCGCGAAGGCTGCCCGCGCCCACTCGGTGACCGACGGCGCGAAGGAGGGGGCCTTGGCGAGGAGTTCGAGGGATTCGTCGAGCATGTCGTCGTCGTAGGGGGCGGCGTACGCGCCGAGGTTCGCCGCCTCCATCGCGCCCGGGCCGCCGCCCGTCGCGACCGTGAAGCCCGCGCGGGCCAGCGCGCGCCCGAGCCGTGCCGCGCCCGCGTACGACTCCGTGCCGCGGGCCATCGCGTGACCGCCCATGACGCCCACCACGCGGGAACCGGCGAGGACTTCGTCGAGGGCGTCGGAGATCGAGTCGTCGTGGATGGCGCGCAGCATCGACGAGAAGACGTCGCCGTCGGCCTTGGTCTCCTGGAACCAGGCGTACGCGTGGGCGTCCGGTGTCGCCTCGTACCCCCCGTCGGCGAGGCCTCTGAACAGGTCCTCGGGGGAGTACAGCAGCCCGCGGTACGGATTGAACGGCAGGCCGGGGACCGGCGGGAAGACCAGCGCGCCACCGGCCCGCACCTTCGCCGCCGCGTCCTCCCGCATCGGGCAGCCGAGGAAGACGGCGCCCGCCACATCGGCCGCGAGGAGCGCGGCGGTGCGCTCCGTCAGGTCTATGGCCTGGACGCGGCGGCCCGCGAGGGTCCCGCGGCCGAGGGCCTCGTCGAACTCCGCGAGGGTCTCGATCTCACGGTCGATCTCACGCCCCTCGCCGGGGAGTTGCGGGGCGGATGCGCGTGCGGGAGTCGGCTGCATCCGCCCATGCTAAGCAGGGCACCCACCGGGGGCTCGCTCAGCCCTGGACCTCCGAGGGGTCCATCCACATGATCTCCCAGCTGTGGCCGTCCAAGTCGTCGAAGGCGCGGCCGTACATCGTGCCGTAGTCCTGGGTCTTACCGGCCGTGCCGCCCGCGGCGACCGCCTTGTCGACGAGCTCGTCGACCTTCTCGCGGCTCTCGGCGCTCAGACAGATCAGCGCCTCGCTGGTCTTCGTGGCGTCCGCGATCTCCTTCTGCGTGAACTTCGCGTAGTGCTCCTTGCTCAGCATCATCGCCACGATGGTGTCGCTGATGACGACCGACGCGCAGTCGTCGCTGGAGAACTGCGGGTTGATGGTGTAGCCGAGCTCCGTGAAGAACTTCTTCGACGCGGCGACGTCGGACACGGCCAGGTTCACGAAGATCATCTGCTGGTACATGAGTGTCTCTCCCAGTGAGTGCGTGTGCCTTACGGAGGGTTAGACATCCGTTCGACACAGAACTCATCGGCAGCCGCGAACTTTTTTCCCACGAACTTTCGAGCGCCCGCGAAGGGGCCGTCAGCGCGCCAGCGGCAGCGCCGCCAACTCCGCGACGATCCAGGTCAGCGGGGCGAAAACCGCGAACAGCGCGCCCGCGCGGAGCGCCGCCGAACCGCGCAGCACCGTCGCGGGGGCACCGAGCCGCAGCAGCGCGGCCGTCGTCTCCGAACGGGCCTGCCTGGCCTCGACGGCGGCCGTGGCCAGCGTCAGCACGGCGCACCCCGCGACGAGCAGCCCGCCGAGCGCGGTGAGCGGGCCGACCTCGGGGCGCGGCCCCGCGTACAGCACGATCGAGGCGTACGCCGCCGAGGCCACCGCGCACAGCACACCGAGCGGCCGCCCGACGCGGCGCGCCTCCTCCTGGAGGACGCGCCCGGCGAGCAGCCGCATCGCGCCGGGCCGCACCGACTGCAGGAGCCGCCCGCAGAGGTGGGTGAGGCCCGGTCCTGCGAGCATGAGGCCGAGCGCGGTCAGCGCCCAGCCCGCGAGGACGCCCACCGGGCTGCCGTCGGCGCCGACGCCCGGCATGGGGACGCCGGAGCCAGGACCGCCGCCGGAGCCGCTCGCGTACGTCTCCACGGCGAGGCCCGCCGCGAGGAGCGCGACACCCCAGGGGAGGCCGCTCGGCGGCGGGGCCGGGGCGTCCGGGTCCGTGTCTCCCGTCGGCTCGGAGCCGGGCTCCTTCCCGGTGGCCCGCACGGGACGCGGCCGCAGCGCGAGGGCGCTCGCGGCCGACGCGGTGATCGGGACCACGGCGAGCAGGGTGAGCGCCCCGGCGAGCGGCAGGGGCCGTTCGGCGGCGAGCAGTTCGGCGGCGGCCCCGTCGAAGGGCAGCCCCGAGACGTCGCCGCGCAGGTGCAGGAAGAAGAGCAGCGCCACCATGGAGCCGAGCACGCAGGCCACGGCCGTGGAGACCGTGGCGAGCACCATCAGACGGGTGGGGCCGAGGCCCACCGCGGAGAGTCCGCTGCGCGGCCGGGTGCCGGGGTCGGTACGGGCTACAGCGACGGCGAAGTACACGGTGGCGGTGATCGGGGCGAGGCACCACGCGAGGCGCAGCACGGCTCCGGCGCCGGGGTGCTCCAGCGCGTACGCCAGCGTGCACAGCAGCAGGAAGCCGGTGCCTGCGGACGCGGCGGCGACGAGGAGGCGCCGCAGCTGGACGAGCGGGTGGGCGCCGCGGGCTAGACGGAGAGCGAGCACGCGGCCCGGCCTTCCGCGTTGACGACGGAGGAGGCGCTGACCGCGCCGGTGGCACTGACCGTGCCCGTGGCCCCGAGGGCGCTCGTGGTGTTGTCGGTGCTGGAGGTGCTGGAGGTGCTTGGGGTGCTCGCGGTACTTGCAGCACTTGCAGCACTTGCAGCACTTGCGGTGCTTGAGGTACTCGCGGCGCCGACGGTACGGGAGGAGTCGACGGTACGGGAGGAGGCGACCGGAGCCTCGGCCTCAGCCTCGACCTCGACCTGGGGTGTTGCCTGGCCCCCGCCCTCGGCCACCCCGTCCGTGGCGGGCAGATGGAGCGTGTGCACACGCCGGCCGTCGAGCAGCGCGACCGTCCGGTCGGCGAGGGCCGCGACCTCCGCGTCGTGCGTGGCGAGGACGACGGTGATGCCGTGCGAGCGGGCCGCCGTCGTCAGGGTGCGCAGCGCGTGCGCGCGGTCGGCGCGGTGCAGGGGAGCGGTCGGCTCGTCGGCGAAGAGGACGGACGGCGTGGTGACCAGGGCACGGGCGATGGCGACGCGCTGGCGTTCGGCCTGGAGGAGGGCGTGCGGGCGCTTGCGGGCGCACGCGCCGATGTCGAGACGGTCGAGCCACTCGTGGGCGGTGGACTTGGCGGCCCGGCGGGAGGTGCCGCGCAGCATCAGCGGCAGGGCGACGTTCTCCCAGGCCGTGAGTTCGGGGACGAGGCGCGGCGCGGGGTCGATCCAGCCGAAGCGGTCGCGGCGCAGCCGTTCACGGACGAGCGGGCGCATCGTGTGGACGGGGGTGCTGTTGAACCACACTTCACCCCGCTGCGGGAGCAGCTGCCCGGACAGACACTGCAGAAGTGTCGTTTTGCCGCAGCCGCGCGGGCCGTTGACAGCGAGGATCTCGCCCTCGCGGACACCGAGCGAGACGCCGGTGAGGGCGGGGGAGCCGTTGTGTGTGACGTGCAGTGCGCGTGCCCACAGCACGTCGTTGTCCGGCGGGGCCACCATGGCGTACACCTCGGTTCAGATCAGTTTGCCTCCCCCGTACGGGGGAACGAAGGCGGGGCCGATCGGTCACTGGGCACGCTAGGGATTCCGGTGGACTTGCCCGGAAAGGACGCGGCCCGGGGGCGCCCGTTCTCACTCGAACGGGCGCCCCCGGGGCCGCTGTTGATCACTCGATCATACGACGGGTCGAACGGACGGTCAGAGCTTCGTCCACGCCTCCGTGAGGACCTGCCGCAGGATGCCCTCGATCTCGTCGAAGGTGTCCTGCGTGGAGATCAGCGGCGGGGCGAGCTGGACGACCGGGTCGCCGCGGTCGTCGGCACGGCAGTACAGGCCGTTGTCGTAGAGCGCCTTGGAGAGGAAGCCGTACAGGACGCGCTCGGTCTCCTCGTCGTTGAACGACTCCTTGGTGTCCTTGTCCTTCACCAGCTCGATGCCGTAGAAGAAGCCGTTGCCGCGGACGTCGCCGACGATCGGCAGGTCGAGGAGCTTGCGGAGGGTCTGGTAGAACGCGTCCTCGTTGTCGAGGACGTGCTGGTTGAGACCCTCCTTCTCGAAGATGTCGAGGTTGGCGATGCCGACCGCGGCGGACACGGGGTGGCCGCCGAAGGTGTAGCCGTGCAGGAAGGTGTTGTCGCCCTTGTAGAACGGCTCGGCGAGCTTGTCCGAGATGATGCACGCGCCGATCGGGGAGTAGCCCGAGGTCATGCCCTTGGCGCAGGTAATCATGTCCGGTACGTAGCCGAACTTGTCGCAGGCGAACATCGTGCCGAGGCGGCCGAAGGCGCAGATGACCTCGTCGGAGACGAGCAGCACGTCGTACTTGTCGCAGATCTCGCGCACGCGCTGGAAGTAGCCGGGCGGGGGCGGGAAGCAGCCGCCCGCGTTCTGCACCGGCTCCAGGAAGACGGCGGCGACCGTCTCCGGGCCCTCGAAGAGGATCTCCTGCTCGATCTGGTCGGCGGCCCAGCGGCCGAAGGCCTCGGGATCGTCGCCGTGGATCGGGGCGCGGTAGATGTTCGTGTTCGGCACCTTGTGCGCGCCGGGGACCAGCGGCTCGAAGGGGGCCTTGAGGGCCGGCAGGCCGGTGATGGACAGGGCGCCCTGCGGGGTGCCGTGGTAGGCGACCGCGCGGGAGATGACCTTGTACTTCGTGTGGTTGCCGGTGAGCTTGTGGTACTGCTTCGCCAGCTTCCACGCGGTCTCGACGGCCTCGCCGCCACCGGTGGTGAAGAAGACCTTGTTGAGGTCGCCCGGCGCGTAGTTCGCGAGGCGCTCGGCGAGCTCGACGGCCTTCGGGTGGGCGTAGCTCCACACCGGGAAGAAGGCCAGCTCCTGGGCCTGCTTGTAGGCGGTCTCGGCGAGCTCGTGACGGCCGTGGCCCGCGTTGACGACGAAGAGGCCGGAGAGGCCGTCCAGGTACTTCTTGCCCTTGTCGTCGTAGATGTAGGTTCCCTCGCCACGCACGATGGTGGGAACGGGCGCGTTCTCGTACGACGACATGCGGGTGAAGTGCATCCACAGGTGGTCGTAGGCGGTCTGGCTGAGGTCCTTGCTCACGGCTATCGGGTTCCCCACATATAGGTCTGCTTCTTGAGCTTGAGGTAGACGAAGCTCTCGGTGGAGCGCACGCCGGGGAGGGCGCGGATGCGCTTGTTGATGACTTCGAGCAGGTGGTCGTCGTCTTCGCAGACGATCTCCACGAGGAGGTCGTGCGAGCCCGCGGTCATCACCACGTACTCCGCCTCCGGCATGGCGGCCACTGCGTCCGCGACCGGGTCCACATCGCCCTCGACATCGATGCCGACCATCGCCTGCCTGCGGAACCCCACGGTGAGGGGGTCCGTGACGGCGACGATCTGCATCACGCCCTGGTCGAGCAGCTTCTGGACGCGCTGGCGCACGGCCGCCTCGGAGAGGCCCACGGCCTTGCCGATGGCGGCGTACGGACGGCGTCCGTCCTCCTGGAGCTGTTCGATGATCGCCAGAGAGACGGCGTCCACGGGAGGGGAGCCGTTCCCACTGCCGCTCCCGCCCGGATTCCCGGTGCGTGAGCCGCGAGGGCTGCTGGGGTCTGCGCTGCGACTTGCCACGACCTCACTGTGCACGACGTCTCGTCACTTCCGCAAGGCCAGATCGATGAAATTCGTTGTCTGCGACTCCGATCCTCACGGATTCCGCAGTTCTGGGCCGCTGGGTATGTTGAAAGCGTCGGTACAGCGACTAGGGTGGGTGTCTCATCCACTGGACATCTGACTTGGAGGGCCGCGGAAGTGACCACCGAGCTGCGCCGTCTGCGCAACTACATCAACGGAGAATTCCGGGACGCGGCCGACGGACGGACCACCGAGGTCATCAATCCGGCGACCGGCGAGGCGTACGCGACCGCGCCCCTGTCGGGCCAGGCCGACGTGGACGCCGCCATGAAGGCCGCCGCCGACGCGTTCCCCGCCTGGCGGGACCTGACGCCCGCCGAGCGCCAGAAGGCCCTGCTCAAGATCGCCGACGCGTTCGAGGAGCGGGCCGAGGAACTCATCGCCGCCGAGGTCGAGAACACGGGCAAGCCGATCGGACTCACCCGGTCCGAGGAGATCCCGCCCATGGTCGACCAGATCCGCTTCTTCGCGGGCGCGGCCCGGATGCTGGAGGGGCGCGCCGCCGGCGAGTACATGGAGGGTCTGACCTCCATCATCCGCCGCGAGCCGATCGGTGTCTGCGCGCAGGTCGCCCCGTGGAACTACCCCATGATGATGGGCGTGTGGAAGTTCGCCCCGGCCCTCGCGGCCGGTAACACGGTCGTGCTGAAGCCGTCCGACACCACCCCCGCGTCGACCGTCCTGATGGCCGAGATCATCGGCTCCATCGTGCCGCCCGGCGTCTTCAACGTCGTGACGGGCGACCGCGACACCGGCCGCCTGATGGTCGAGCACAAGACCCCGGCGATGGCCTCCATCACCGGCTCCGTGCGCGCCGGCATGCAGGTCGCCGAGTCCGCGTCCAAGGACCTCAAGCGCGTCCACCTGGAGCTCGGCGGCAAGGCCCCCGTCGTGGTCTTCGAGGACACCGACCTCGCCAAGGCCGTCGAGGACATCTCGATGGCGGGCTTCTTCAACGCGGGCCAGGACTGTACGGCCGCCACGCGCGTGCTCGTCCACGAGTCCATCCACGACGAGTTCGTGACGGCGCTCGCCAAGGCCGCCGCCGACACGAAGACCGGCCAGCCGGACGACGAGGACGTGCTCTACGGCCCGCTCAACAACGCCAACCAGCTGAAGCAGGTCTCCGGCTTCATCGAGCGGCTGCCCGCCCACGCGCGCGTGGAGGCCGGTGGCCAGCGGGTCGGCGAGAAGGGCTACTTCTTCGCGCCGACCGTCGTCTCCGGCCTCAAGCAGGACGACGAGATCATCCAGAACGAGGTCTTCGGCCCGGTCATCACCGTCCAGTCCTTCACGGACGAGGCGCAGGCCGTCGAGTACGCGAACGGCGTCGAGTACGCCCTCGCGTCCTCGGTGTGGACCAAGGACCACGCGCGTGCGATGCGCATGTCCAAGGTCCTCGACTTCGGCTGCGTCTGGATCAACACGCACATCCCGCTGGTCGCGGAGATGCCGCACGGCGGCTTCAAGAAGTCCGGCTACGGCAAGGACCTGTCGGCGTACGGCTTCGACGACTACACGCGCATCAAGCACGTGATGACGTCCATCGAGGGTTAGTACCCCCTTGGCCTGGGCTAATTGAGATGCCGGGCCCCGCCGCCCCCGCGTACCGTTGTGTGCGCGGGGGCGGCTCCGTGGTGTGCTTCCTTCTTTCTCTTCTCTGCAAAAGAACCCGTAGCGCGCCCACTCCCCGCCCCCGCCCTTTTTCTGCACCACGGGGGTGGGACCTGATGACGACGACGACGGCCGACGACCTCGCGGGGCTGCTGCTGCGCCGCCGGCAGAGCGTGTACGTCCCCGAAGGCGGCGGACGGTCCGCCGTGACCGATGCCGGTGTCGTCGTCCTCGAAGCCGAACTCGCCGACCGCGGGCACCTGCTGACCGCCCCGCTGCGCCGCGCCCTGACCACGCTCTCCGTAGCCGACCTCGCCGCGACCGGGCGCGAGCTGCTCGCCGACGTCGACGCGCTGATGGGCTCCGACCGGCGTCACGCCCCGCTGTTCCATCGCTTCCCCGACGAGGTTCCCTACCGGCACGCGTACGACCGCTTCAGGGCGACCGTCGCCGACCACCTCGCCGCCCAGCCCCACCAGCCCTGCATGGACTGCGGAGGCATCAAGGCACGCGTGCGCGCGCTCGCGCCCTGCGCGCACCTGCTCTGCGACGACTGCCACCCCAAGAAAAGGGTGGACTGGGGCTGCTGCGACGAGTGCTGCGAGTGGTACGGCTGCCCGATCTGCGAGCAGCGCTACGAGACCGACGGCCCCACCGACCCCTGGCTCGACACCGGCGCCGGCCTCGGCGGTGACGGCGGCCCCGTCCTGCGCGCCCTGCGCCTCGGCGCCCCCGGCGACGCCGCCGCCGAGCTCACCGCGCTCCTCGCCCGCCGCACGCCCCTGAACCCGCAGGACCACGACGACCTCGTCCTGCTCCTCGGCCACCTGGACCCGGCCGCCGCGGCGGACTGGCTCCCGGCCGCCGTCCCGCTGCGCGAGAGCAAGGCCCTCGCCCTCGCGCCGCTGCTCGACATCCCCGGCGCGCGTCCACTCGTCGCGCGGTACGCCGACACGGCCACCGACGTGCTGCGTCTGCTCGTCGTACGTTCCGGGGGCGACCCCGACCTGCTCGAACTCCCGCGCCTGCGCGGCCTCCCGCGCCCTGTGCGCCGCGAACTTCTCGCCCTCCTCGACGGGTTCGACCTCCGGCGCCTCGCCGAGGACATGGCACGCCACCCGCGCGCGTGGCAGCGCGTCGGTGAAATCCTGCACCCCTTCGAGCAGGCCCACCGCCACGCGCGCGTGGCGCTCGCCTTCGCCGCCCTGCGCGGGACACGCGTGCGCGACGGCGCACTCGGCGAGGTGCTGCTCGCCGAGGCCGCCCGGCACGACGCCGTGCGCCTCACCGGCGACCGGCTGCGCGTCGTCACCTGGCAGGGGCGCGTCGAAGAGGCCCTCGCACACTGGGACGTCGAAGCGGCGGTACGACTCCTGCGCGAGCGCCCCGGCGAACTCCTGCGCCGCCTCGACCTGCTGCTCGCCCGCTCGGGCTCCACGACACTGCCCGACACGGTGGCCGACGCGCTCGCCGACGCCCTGCCGCGCTCCGGCCCCGGGCCGCTGCTCGGCGCGTACGGCCGCATGAAGATCCGCGCCGTACCGGGGCACCGCCGCGTCTTCTTCCCGCGCGGGCGCGTCACCAAGGCGTACGCGGCCGAGGACCACAGGCCGCCGCTGCCCTCCCGCGTCGCGGGCCGCGCCGGCGAGCTCATCGGGGCGGAGGCCGTCCGGCGCCTCGCCGCGCGCGAGGGCGAGCGGTACGACGTGGCCGTCCTGGACGCCACGCTCGCCGACCTGCCCGTGCCGTTCGCCGAGCGCGCCTCCGCCGCCTCGCTCGTCGCCGTGCCGCGCGGCAGCTCCCTGCCCATGCCCGCGGACAGCGACACCGTGCGGCTCTTCCTGCACTGGACGCAGCCCAAGGGCACGCGCGTCGACCTCGACCTGTCCGTCGCGCTCTACGACGACCTGTGGCGCTTCGTCGGCCTCTGCGACTACACGCACCTGGAGCACGCGGGCGGCGCCGCCCGGCACTCCGGCGACCTGACCTCCGCGCCGGCGCCGCACGGCGCCACCGAGTACCTGGACCTCGACCTGCCGCGCCTCGCGAGCACCGGGGTGCGGTTCGTCGTGCCCGCGGTCATCTCGTACAACGACGTGCCCTTCGACGAACTGCCCGACGCCTTCGCCGGTTTCATGGCGGTCGAGGGCAAGGAGCGGGCCGTCTACGATCCGCGGACCGTGCGGCAGCGCTTCGACCTCGGGGGTGACGCGAAGCTGCGCGTGCCGATGATCGTCGACCTCCGGGAGCGGCGTGCCTGGTGGGCGGACGTCACCCTCGCCACCACGGGCACCGGCCACGCCGTGTGGCGCTACCGCAAGCAGCTCGGCCGCATGGGCAACGACCTGCTCGACACCTTCCGGCCGTGCGGCCGGGCCACCCTGTGGGACCTCGCCTGCTGGACGGCGGCGGCCCGCACCGACGGCGACGTGTACGTGCGCGGCCGCGGCCACGTCCTGTGGGGCTACCGCCGCGCCGGGGACGAGCCGCGCGCCGACTTCGCGCTGCGCATCCGGGACGGCTGGGAGCCGGACTCCCTGTGCGCGGAGCCGGAGTTGACGGACCGCGCCGCCCTGCTCGCGCTGCTGCACGGCGACCTGCCCGGCGCGGAGGGCGCCGCCTCCGGCACGGCGTACCGCCTGTACCCCGGGCCGGTCGACGCCGCGCCCCTGGAGCGGGTCACCGCGGGCGACCTGGCGGGGTGGCTGGACCCCGCCTGACGTACGCCCGGTGTCGGACCCGCTGATCGACAAGGTGTCGGCTCCACGCGGCGGGGCTCGACGCTGCGTCCATTGCCGCGCCCGCGCGCGAAGGCGCATGCTGCCGGGGTGCGAGCGAACCCCGTAGCCTCCCCCGTGTCCCGCCGTTCCCTGCTGCGCGCCCTGGGCGGCGGTGCGGCCGTCAGTACGCTCGCGGGCTGCGGGGTGCCCGCCGCGTACATCGAGCCGGGGGAGCGGGCCGCGGGCGACCGCTCCCGGCAGGACAAGAAGCTGGCCTTCGCCAACTGGCCGCTCTACATAGACACCGATGACGAGGACAAGACGAAGCGCCCCTCGCTGGACGCCTTCGAGAAGCGGACCGGGATAGACGTCCGCTACACGGAGGAGATCAACGACAACGACGAGTTCTTCGGCAAGATCAGCCCGTCCCTGATGAACCACCAGGAGACCGGCCGCGACCTCATCGTCATCAGCGACTGGATGTGCGCACGCTTCGTACGGCTCGGCTGGGTGCAGGAGATGGACCGCGCCGCACAGCCCAACGTCACCAAGTACCTCGACCCGCTGCTGCGTTCGCCGCACTTCGACCCCGGGCGGAAGTTCACCGTGCCCTGGCAGTCGGGCATCACGGGCATCGCGTACAACAAGCGGAAGGTCGGCCGGGAGATCAAGCAGGTCTCCGACCTGTGGGCGGACGACCTCAAGGGCCGGGTCACCCTCCTCTCCGGTCTCGACGAGGCGTTCGCGCTGCTGCTCCAGGGCGACGGTGTCGACATCAGGAAGTGGAAGGCCGACGACTTCCACCGGATGTGCGACAAGGTCGAGAAGATGGTGGACAGCCACCACATCCGCCGCTTCACCGGCAACGACTACATCAAGGACCTCTCCAGCGGCGACGTCCTGGCCTGCCAGGCCTACAGCGGCGATGTCATCCAGCTCCAGGCGGACGACCCGGACATCGAGTTCGTCGTCCCCGAGGAGGGCGCGGAGCTGTGGGCCGAGTCCCTGATGATCCCCAACCTGGCCCGCCACAAGCGGAACGCCGAACGGCTCATCGACCACTACTACCAACCCGAGGTCGCCGCGGAGCTGGCCGCCTGGGTCAACTACGTCTGCCCCGTCCCGGCCGCCCGCGACGTCCTCGCCTCCGCCAAGGACAAGGAACTCGCCGCCCTCGCCGAGGACCCGCTGATCTTCCCCGACGACGCGATGCGCGAGCGGCTCGTGATCGCGCGCGACATCACGTCGAAGGAGCGCACCGAGTTCGCGAAGCGGTGGAACGCGCTGGCGGGGTTGTGAGTGCCGGGACCGGCCCCCGCAGACGGGGATGCCCCCCCGGTCCCCCCCGGCCCCGGCCCCGCTCCCGCTCCCGCTCAATGAGCCGGGATCAGCGGTGCCAGCCGCTCCAGCCGCCGCTCGACGTTCCGCCGCGGTTGTTGTACCACCAGGCGCCGTCGGTGCCGCGCACCTTGAGCGTGATGGCCCAGCCGTACCCCGAGGCGTAGACCGTGCTGCGGCCCTGACCGCCCATCGACGACCAGGAGCTGAGCGTGCCGTTGGTCCGGGACCAACGCGTCCAGATCGCCCCGTCCGTGCCGATGCCGAAGACCTGCTGCTCCCCGTTGGGCAGGTCGTACTCCGTGCAGCCGTACTGGCCCTGGATGTTGCCGCCCCAGTTGCGGGTGCTGGTCACGCAGGACGCCTGCGCCCCGTCGCCGCCGTTCGACGCGGCCACCGCGCCGCCGGCCCCCACCAGGGTCCCGACCAGGGACAGGCCGGCCACGGCCGACGCTGCTTTCCATGTGAACTTGCGCTTCACGGCAATTCCCCTCTTCTTCGTTGTTTCCGGTCGTTCGTACCTTCGCCGAGGGGCCGTGTAGATCTCTTGGGAGTTTGTTGAATAACCGCGCTGAACTGCGAGAACCCGGCACTCCGGGGCCGGTCGTCGATCGCGGTTACGGTGGGGCCGCAGGGGGAGCGCAGCGGTGGCGGGGCCGGTGCGTCGGCCGTTACGGAACTCAAGCCCCGCTGGAGCCCTGTCGTTAATCCATTTACCCGGATGATCTCTCGCGCATATGGTCCGGTACGGCTCGGAAGGAACGCCTGACGTTCCCCACCTCCCTAACCCCCAGCGAGGGACCCTGTGAGCGACGTCAACGGCTCCCGACACCCGTACCGGATCGCCGTCGTCGGATCAGGGCCGAGGGGACTCGCGGTCCTTGAGCGCGTCGCGGCGCGACTCCAGAATTCCGCGCACCCTGCCGGGATCGATATCCATCTGATCGACGCGGACGAACTCGGATGCGGTCGTATCTGGCGAACCGGCCAGGACGAGATCTACCGGATGAACACGGTCGCCGATGAGGTGACCATGTTCTCAGGGCCCGCGGACAATGGGCCGGCCCGGCCGGGCGCGGGCCCGTCGCTCGCCGAATGGTGGCGGTCCCACGATCCACGGGTGGGGCGCAATGAATACGCGCCCAGAAAGGTCTACGGACGGTATCTGCGGTTTGTCCTGGACGCGACGGAGAAGGCCTTGCCGCCGGGGGTCTCCTTCGAAGGGATTCACGACCGCGTCATCGACTTGTGCCGGGAAAGCGGGTCCTTTCGCTTACGCCTCGAAAGCGGGCGAGTGGTCGTGGCCGACAGTGTCGTCCTGGCGACCGGGCACGGACGTCCCCGCCTCGCGGGGGCGGCGCTCGCCCTCGCGGAGTTCGCCGGCCGCAATCCCGGAATCCAGTACGTCCGGAGTGACTCTCCCGCGGAGATGGACCTCGACGGGATTCCCGCCGGTGCGCCGACCGGGGTCATCGGGCTCGGTCTCTCGGCCTACGACGTGATCTTCTCCCTGACCGAGGGGCGTCAGGGAAAGTTCCTGGAGGTCGCGGAGAATGAGTACAGCTATCAGCCGAGCGGTCACGAGCCGCTGATCGTCGCGGGCTCCCGCAGCGGGCTGCCGCTGCCCGCCCGGGGGCGTAACCAGAAGGCGCCCGACCATTCCTACCGGCCCGTTCTCTTCAAGGCCGACGAGATCCTGCGGAGGTCCGCCGGCCGTCCCCTGGACTTCCGTTCGGATGTCGTTCCGTCCGTCCTGGCCGAGATGCATCTGGTGTATTTCGCGACGCTGGTGCGCGCTCTGGCCGGACCGGTCGCGGAGTCCGCCTTCGTCGAGGAGGTCAGGGCGCGAGGCGCCGGCGACGCCCTGGCGATCAGGGACATCGCCGAGACCTTCGGGGTCCACGCCGAACCCGTCGACTTCTTCGCCCTGGCCCGTCCGTTCGACGGGCTTTCCTATGCGTCGCCGGAGGACTTCACGCACGACGTGATGGCGTTCATGCGCGGGGACCTGCGGCACGCCGAAGCCGGGAACCGGCTCGATCCGCTCAAAGCCGCGCTGGACGTCCTGAGAGATACGCGCAGCGAAATACGCAGACTGGTGGACTTCTCCGGACTCACCGCGCGCTCGCACGCCGACGATTTCCTCGGCTGGTTCAGCCCGCGAAGCTCCCTGCTGTCCTCGGGGCCGCCGAGAAAACGCGTCCATCAACTGCTCGCGCTCCTCGAAGCCGGAATCGTCCGCATCGCAGGACCGGCCACCCGTTTCGGAGTCTGTGAGTCCAGCGGCCGGTTCACCGTCGGATCCCCGGCGGTCACCGGATCCGACACAGAACTCGACGCCCTCATCGATGCCAGGGTTCCCGGTACGGAGCTGTCCCTGGACGCCTCTCCCCTCATGGTCAACCTCCGCGACCGGGGAGTGCTGACGGAATACGTCAACGCCAACACCGACGGCGAAGTGCACGGCGGAGAGGGCGTTTTCAGAACCGGCGGTATCGCCACGACAGGCTCCCCTTTCCATCCGGTGGCGCGCGACGGCTCGCCCTCCGACGCCTTGCACGTGATCGGCATTCCGACCGAGAACACCCGCTGGTTCACCTTCGTCGGAAGCGGCAGGCCGGGGCCCTGGAGCGAGTTCTTCGACGACGCGGACGCCATAGCCGGACACATACTCAGCAGAGCAGGATGAGGCATCGTGGAAAACATCATCATGTCGCCGCTCAAGGTGTTGCTCCGCAATACACCTCAGGAATGGGCCGACGCCACCCGGAACACCGCCCATCTGCTCACGGGCACCGACCGCGACCATCCACCGGAATGGATCGAGGCACACTATGGCGACGCCTTCCCCAGAATTGAGTGCTTCCCGAATTACGCGATGAACGATTTGGTCGGCAAGCGGGCGGACCAACTGCTCGCGAACGGCGGGTTCAAGCGGGTCATCCCCATGGCGGAGGCCGACGTCCTGCGAGCGGCATGGCTGCGGGAACGGCACGGTCTCGCGGGCATCCGTCCCGAGGACGCGGCCCACATGCGCGACAAGTTCCTCATGAAGCGGTGCGCGGCCGCGGCGGGCGTGCCGGTGGCCGAGTTCAGGAAGGTCCGCAACGCCTTCGAGCTGCTCGACTTCGCCGACGCCGCCGGCTTCCCGCTGGTGCTGAAGCCGATCGCGGGCAAAGGGTCGGCCGACACCTACATCCTGGAGTCGGAGGCAGAGCTGGACGCGCTGCTGAGCGAGGGAATCTTCGCCGGCATCGAACGCGAGCCGGACATGCTCGCCGAGGCCTTCGTCCACGGAACGCAGCTGCGCGTCGACGGCTACTACTCCCAGGGCGTCTGCCGCTTCATGAGCGCGGCACGGTACATCGGCAGCCACATCGATTTCCTGCACGGCGGCTTCATGGGCAGCACGATGCTCGACGCCCGCGGCGACCTGGCCCGGAAAGCCGTCGCGTTCACCAGGAACCTCCTGGAGAACGTGCTTCCCTTCGGCCCCGACGGGCTCTTCCACGTGGAGCTCTGGCAGCGACCGGACGGCGAGCTCGTCCTCGGCGAGGCCGCACAGCGGCTCGGCGGCGGCTCGATATTCGAGGAGAACAGGGCCGGCTTCGGAGTCGATTTCAAGATGGCCGCGGTCCATGCGTTCTGCGGGTTCGAACCCCCCGACTGGCCGCGCACGGAAGCCCTCCAACAGCGGATCTCGGGGCAGACGACGATCTCCCCCCGGCCCGGCGTCCTGACCAAGGCCCCCGAGTCGGCCCCGTTCGACTGGGTCATCGACTACACCTGCGCCCCCACCGGACGCCGTTACGGGGCCATGCGGCACACCAACGGCGAGATCGCGACCTTCCTCGTCACCGGCGCCACCAGTGACGAGGTCGAAGAGCGTCTTCGTACGTGCGTCGACTGGTTCTACGCGAACGCGGAGTGGTCCGATGCCTGAGGAGACAGCGGCGGTCGCAGCACACCTGCTCATGATCGGTGGAGCCCGCGAGGTCCCGAGGAACTGCTTCCGGGCCGCTCCCGGACTCCGTATCAGCGTGCTCTGCCGGCGGGAGGCCGAGGCCAAGGTCTGGGACAGGAAGGACCTGCACCGGCTGCTGATCCTCGACCGCGGGACGAGCCGGGAGGAGTGGCTGGCCATCGCCCGGGCCATCCATGAGCACGACCGCGTCGACGCGATCGTCGACTTCACCGAGTCCGACGCGGACAAGACCGCATACATCGCGGAACAGCTGGGGCTGAGCTGCTACTCCGAGCGGACCGCCCGGTGGATCGCCGACAAGTACCTCATGCGTGCCCGCCTCGGCGAGACGGGGGTCGATGACACTCCCGCCCAGAGGGTCCGCGGCGCCGACGAGCTCGCCAAGGCCGCCGGGGACCTCGGGTACCCCGTCATGTGCAAGCCCGCGGGAGGCATCGGAAGCCGGGGCATCAGCAAACTGGAGTCTCCCGCGGACGTCCCGCGGGCCTTCGCGTGGAGCATGGACGGGACCTCCGGCCTGGACACGGCAGAACTCGTCGTCGAACCCTTCCACCAGGGCCGCGAGTTCAGCGTCGAGTGCGTCAGCGAGGCGGGCCGGCACTTCGTGGCGGGCATCACCCAGAAGTCCGTCGACCGGGACAGCTTCGTCGAAGTCGGCCACCTGGTCCCGGCCCCGCTCCCCGCAGCGGAGGCCACGGCCATCGCCGGCACCGTCCGCCGGATGCTGGACGCGCTCGACGTGCGGGACGGCGCGACCCACACCGAGGTGATCCTCACCGGGAACGGTGTCCGGATCATCGAGACGCATCTGCGCTACGGCGGCGACCGCATCCCCAACATGCTCGCGGCCGCGACAGGGATCGACGTCCAGCAGGCCTGGGCACGTCAAGCAGTCGGCCACTCGATCACCGCGGAGGTCGAGGAGGCGATGGCGCGGCACCGGAGCGGCGAACGCGCGGACTTCGCGGCGATCCGCTACCGGTGCGCCGACCGCCGGGGCGTGCTCACCGCGGTCCACGGCATCGAGGACGCCCGGCGGATGCCCGGTGTGGCGGAGGTCGCCACGGTCGCCGGTGTCGGTGACCTGATCGGCGATCTCACCGGTTCGCTCGCGCGGCTCGCGTTCGCCTGGGCGCTCGGCGCGACACCGGAGGAGGCCGCCGAGCGCGCCCGGGCGGCGGCGGACTCGCTCACCTTCGACCTCGACGACGACCCGGGGTGCCGGCCGTGATGCTGCGATCCATGTCGGCGCCCGTCCGTGTCCTGGGCACAGCCGTCTTCTTCAACCTGCTGGGCCGGGGCGCCTTCATGGCCTCCTCGGCGCTGTACTTCACCAAGTTCGCGGGGGTGACGCCCGGCCAGCTCGGTCTGGGACTCGCGATCGCCGGCGCCACCGGCCTCGTCTCCGGTGTGCCGTTCGGGCACCTCGCCGACCGGCGGGGCCAGCGTGACGTGGCCGCCGTCCTCCTGATCCTCAGCGCGCTGGCCGCGGTGTTCTTCCTGGTGGTCGACGGGTTCGTCCAGTTCACCGCGGTCGCCGTCGTGTTCACGTTCATCGAGAGGGGCGCGTACGCGGCACGGCAGGCAGTGCTCGCGACGCTGACCGCCGGTGAGGACGCGACCCTGGCGAGGGCCCAGATCCGCACCGTCGGCAACATGGGCGTCGCACTCGGCAGCGGTATCGCGGGGCTTGCTATCTGGGCGGGCTCCGAAGCGGCTTACATGGGTGTGATCGGCTTCAACGCGGCGTCGTATCTCATCTGCGGGCTCACCCTCTTCGCGCTTCCCCGGATCGCGGCCGTGCCGGTGAAGCCCGGCACCTCCGCGCTGCCGGTCCTGCGGGACCGCCGCTACGCGGCCGCCACCATGGTGAACATGATCATGGTGATCCACTTCGCCATGCTGGACATCGGCTTCCCCCTGTGGATCATGCAGCACACCAGCGCACCGCACTGGATGGCCGCGGTGCTCATCCTCTTCAACACCGTGGGCTGTGTCCTGTTCCAGGTCTCCGCGTCCCGCAGGATCGGCACGCTCGACTCGGCGCGGCGGTCGTGGCGGCTGGCCGGCTTCCTGTTCCTCGCGACCTGCGTACTCACCGGTCTGACGGACGGCACCTCCGCGCTCGGCGCCTGCGTCCTCCTGCTCGTCGCGGCGGGCCTCCACCTCTACGGAGAGATCATCCAGTCGGCGGCCGGCTGGGTGATCAGCTTCGACCTCGCGCCCCCCGACCGGAACGGTCAGTACCAGGGGCTCTTCACCACAGGATTCGCGTTCTCCCAGATGGTCGCCCCGTTCGTCATCTCGACCCTGGTCATCGAGAACGGAACGATCGGCTGGATCTGTCTCGGCGCGGTCTTCGCACTCGCCGGGATCGCGATGACGCCGGTGCTCCGCATGGCCGACGGAGCACCGTCGGCCCCCGCCCACGAAAAGGAGGTGGCCCGCTCGTGAGTTCCCGGCCCCCGGTGGCGGTCGTCACCACCATCAGCTCCGACGCCCACACCTGGAACCTCGTCCATCTGCAACTCGTTCTGGAGGAGCGCGGGTGGCAGGTGATCAATCTCGGCTCCTGCACACCCGTCGACCTCGTGGTCAGGTCCCTCACGGAGGCGGACGCGGACCTCCTCGTGGTCAGCACCGTCAACGGCCACGGCCTCCTGGAGGTCCCCTCCCTGCTCGACGCCGTCCTCCGCGTGCCGGAGCGGCTCCGTCCGCCCGTCGTGCTCGGCGGCAAGCTCACGACCCACGGGGAGATCGGCGACGGCGAGGTGCGGCGGCTGCGCGAGAGGGGCTTCGCCGAGGTGTTCCGCGGAGAGACGGCCGTCGACGCGTTCCGCTCCTACCTGTCCGGCTTCGCCGTGACGTCGACGTCGACGGCGACCGCGGCCTAGGACAGGACGTCGCCATGACCACGACCCGGACATCCGGCTTCGCCGCCTACGTCGCAGAGGCGAAGAACCGGAACGAGTTGATCGTCCAGTCCCGCATGGGCTTCACGAGCCCCGAACTCATGCGGGCCGGTCTCGATGCCGTACGGGACGCGGGACCCCGCGTGGTCGGGACCATCACCCTGGACAGCTTCACGCGCACGGGGCAGTTCCTGCGGGCCGGCCGGGCCATCGCGGCAGGCGAAGCCCTGAACGGCTACCCGCTCGTGTCGCACAGCGACGCGGACAACGCCCAGCTGCTGGGCGGCGTGGACCTGGCCGCCTTCCCCGTGCAGGTCAGGCACGGCTCGCCCAGGCCGCAGGAGATCTTCCGCACCATGGGCAGGCTCGGCCTCACCGTCTCCGAGGGAGGTCCGGTCTCGTACTGTCTGCCCTACAGCAGGGTGCCCCTGCGGGAGTCCATCGACGCGTGGGCGGAGGGCTGCCGGATCCTCGCGGACGGCGGCCGGGGCGCACACCTTGAGACCTTCGGCGGCTGTATGCTGGGGCAGCTGTGCCCACCCGGCCTGCTGGTCGCCCTCAGCGTCCTCGAATGCCTCTTCTTCGCCGAGAACGGCATCCGCAGCGTCTCCCTCAGCTACGCCCAGCAGACGAATCCGCGACAGGACCTCGACGCGATCCTGGCCCTGCGCGCTCTCGCGGAGGAACACCTCGTCGGCGTGGACTGGCACGTGGTCCTCTACACCTTCATGGGCGTCTACCCGAAGACCACGGGCGGCGCCACCGCGCTGCTGCGGGAGAGCGCCGAACTCGCCGCGGCCTCCGGTTGCGAACGCCTCATCGTCAAGACGACGGTCGAATCCCAGCGGATCCCCACCATCGCGGAGAACGTCGCCGCCCTCCGCATCGCCGCGGACGCCGCCCACGGCGTGCCCCGCTCCGCGCGCCTCCCCGGGAGCGAAGTCCTCGACGAGGCCTCGGCCCTCATCAACGCCACGCTCTCCCTCAGGGATTCGGTGGGCGACTCCCTCCACGAGGCCTTCCGCCTCGGACTCCTCGACGTCCCCTACTGCCTCCACCAGGACAACAGGAACCGGACCCGGACCTCGCTCGACAGCGACGGCACCCTCCGGTGGGCGTCCAAGGGCAACATGCCTCTCCCCGGCACGCCACCCCTGCACGAACCGGAAGGCGCCGCCGACCGCCTCCTCCAGATGCTCTCCTTCAACCAGCACCGCTTCGACGCAGTACCTCGCGGACGTCCTCGGCCGCGTACGTGACGTTCAGCCACCAGACCTCCAGCTTGTCCGCCACTCCCGACGCGACCTTCCGCCCCTGTCCCCTAGGGGGAGCGCTCGTGGTCGCCGTCTGCGTGCTCCTGGGCTGTCATGACCGCGTCCCCGTACTCGTACGCCCACGCCCCGAAGCCCTCGATAGGGACGAGCAATGTCCGGCCCAGAGCGGTCAGTTCGTACTCGACGCGGGGTGGTGACTCGGCGTACGGCTCTCGCGTCACCAGGCCGTTGTACTCAAGGCGGCGCAGCGTCTCCGTGAGGATTTTGGGGCTGATGCCGCCGATGCGCTCGCGCAGTTCGCGCGGGCGGCGCGGGCCGTGGCGCAGGGCCCACAGCACCACGGCGTTCCAGGTGTTGGCGAGCAGGTCGAACGCGAGGCGGGCGCGGCAGTCGGCGAGGAGGTCGTGGTCGGTGGTCACTTACCGAATGGTGCCCGAGCGGCTTCCTACTGTCGTCCTTGATTCCGGCGACCGGGCCGGACGGCGAGGGGAAGCGGTATGCGGATCGGCATCATCGGCACGGGTGGCATGGCGGACGCGCTCGGCACGCGGTGGGTTCGGGCAGGTCACGAGGTCATGGTGGGCGGGCGCGACGAGGGCGCGGCGGCGGCGCTCGCCGCGCGGATCGGTGCCGCGCGGCACGGCGCGCCCCGGGCGGCGGCGGAGTTCGGCGAGGCGGTGCTGCTCGCGCTGCCGTACGCGGCCGGCGCCCCGGTGGCGGCCGGGCTGGCAGCCGCGTTGCGGGGGCGGGTGCTGATCGACTGTTCCAACCCGGTGGGCCCCGGCTTCGTCCATCTCACGGAGGCGGACGGCGGTCCCTCGGCGGCCCGCCGCCTCGCCGACGCGGCGCCGGGCGCGCACGTCGTGAAGGCGTTCAACCTCTGCCACGTGGACGTGTGGCGGCTGGACCCGCCCGTGTTCGACGGGCGCCCGCTGGCGGTTCCGGTCTGCGGGGACGACCCGGGCGCGCTGGCTGTCGTACGCGCGTTGGTGAGCGATCTGGGCTGCCGACCGCTCGCCGCCGGCGGCCTGGAGCGGGCGGGGCTCCTGGAGGCGACGGCGGCGCTGGTGATCGGTCTCTGGGTGGGGGAGGGGGCGGACGCGCAGGCGATGCTGCCGCCCCTCCCGTCCGTCTGAGCGAGGGCGAGAGCGAGAGCCGGAGCCGGTCCTGGCGGTGTGGCTCAGGCCGGGCCGCGCAGGGAGTGCAGGACGTCGATGCGGTTCGTGGTGATCGAGTCGACGCCCGCGTCGAGCAGGCGGCGCATCGAGCGGCGCGTGTCCGGCGTCCAGGCCGAGACGAGCAGGCCCTGGCGGTGCACCTGGAGTACCAGGTCGCGGTCGACCAGCGGAAAGCGGTAGTTGAGCCAGCGCGGCTTCACCGCTTCCAGGAGGACGGGGCGGGGCGGCGCCAGGGTCGTCCAGGTCAGGGCGATCTCCGCGCCCGGAGCGGCCTCGCGCACGGCGAGCATCGTCTGTCCGCCCGCGCAGTAGTACACGCGGTCCGACGCGCCGCACTCCGCGACGACCCCGACGACCGTGCGCACGGCGTCGTACGTCGCGCCCGGCAGGTCGATCATGAGCCGGTTCCCCTCGGTGGCGGCGATGGCCGCTTCGAGCGTGGGAACGCCGCCCTCGGTGAGTCCGGTGACCTCGGCCGACGACAGGGCGGCGAGCGGACGTTCGTACCCCCACAGGCGCTGGAGCGTCGCGTCGTGCAGCAGGACGGGTACGCCGTCGCCGCTCACACGGACGTCGATCTCCACCGCGTCCGCGCCCCGTTCGATCGCGGAGCGCAGGGACGGGACGGTGTTCTCGCGGACGCGGTAGGGATCGCCTCGGTGGGCCACTGCAGTCACGGTGCGCATGGGCCCATTGTGGTCACGGGATCAGGGTGCGAGCCACGTCTCCGTGTACGTGTCGATCTCGGCGGCGATCCTCGCCTTGCCCGCCGGGTCCAGGAAGGACGCCTCGACGGCGTTCTTCGCGAGGGCCGCGATGCCGCGCTCGTCGAGGTCGAGGAGGCGCGCGGCGACGGCGTACTCGGAGTTCAGGTCGGTGCCGAACATGGGCGGGTCGTCGGAGTTGACCGTGACGATCACCCCGGCCTCCACGAACTGCTTGATCGGGTGCTCGTCGAGGGTGCGGACCGCGCGGGTCGCGATGTTCGAGGTCGGGCAGACCTCCAGCGGGATGCGGTGCTCGGCGAGGTGGGCGAGCAGCTTCGGGTCCTGCGCGGCGGTGGTGCCGTGCCCGATGCGCTCGGCCCGCAGATGGGTGAGGGCGTCCCAGACGGTCTCGGGCCCCGTGGTCTCCCCGGCGTGCGGCACCGAGTGCAGGCCCGCCTCGATCGCCCGGTCGAAGTACGGCTTGAACTGCGGGCGCGGCACCCCGATCTCGGGCCCGCCGAGCCCGAAGGAGACCAGGCCCTCGGGGCGCAGCGTGTCGGTGACGGCCAGCCTGAGCGTCTCCTCGGCGGACACGAGCCCGGCCTCGCCGGGAATGTCGAAGCACCAGCGCAGTACGGTGCCGAACTCGCTCTCGGCGGCCTTGCGGGCGTCCTCGATGGCGTCCATGAAGGCGCGGTCGTCGATGCCGCGGCGGACGGAGGAGTACGGGGTGATGGTCAGCTCGGCGTACCGCACGTTCTGCCGCGCCATGTCGCGGGCCACCTCGTAGGTGAGGAGGCGTACGTCGTCCGCGGTGCGGATCAGGTCCACGACGGACAGATAGACCTGGATGAAGTGCGCGAAGTCGGTGAACGTGAAGTAGTCGGCGAGCGCCTCGGGGTCGGTCGGCACCGCGGAGTCGGGGTGCCGGGCGGCCAGCTCGGAGACGATGCGGGGGGAGGCCGAGCCGACGTGGTGCACGTGCAGCTCCGCCTTGGGCAGTCCCGCGATGAAGGCGTGCGGGAACGCCTGCGGGTCGCCGGCTGTCGAGGCTGCGGTCTGCTGCTCGGTCACGGTTTCCTCCCCAGGAACGGGTTTGATCGGCTGATCGATGGGTCGGGGCTCATCGTAGGCGGCGGTCGGCCCGGGCAAAGCGAGGGCCGTAGCATGACGGAACGTACGAAAGAGGTGACCCGTCATGTCCGCGAAGTCCGAGGACGACGCCGTGCCCGGCGCGGGGGCGCAGGGGGAGCGCGATCCGTGGGCGCCGCCGCCGGAGGACGCGGTACCGCCGCCGGACCGCGGTCGGTGGACGGTCGCCCCGATGCCGGGAGCGGTCCCGCCGCCGCCCCCGCAGGCGGCAGGCGTCGGACCCTTCGCGGCGCCGGGAGAGCCCGTGCCGCCGCCGCCGATCTCACCGGACGGCCCTGGCCGACAGCAGGCCTACCCGGGGTACGGGGGTTACCCGGGCCATCCCGGTTATCCGGGGCACCCCGGCTACCCGGGTTATCCGGGGTACTCGGGCTATCCCGGCGGTCAGGGCGGGCCCGGATACGGCTGGCCCGCCATGCCGATGGCGCCCGCGAACGGCATGGGCGTGGCGGGGCTCGTCCTCGGGATCATCGCGGCCGCCGGCTTCTGCCTGTGGCCGCTGGCGATCGTCCTCGGCATCCTCGCGGTGATCTTCGGCGCGGTGGGGCGCGGGAAGGCGCGGCGCGGCGAGGCGACGAACGGGGGCCAGGCCCTCGCCGGGATCATCTGCGGGGCGGTGGGCATCGTCCTGGGCGTGACGCTGCTGGTGGTCCTGCTCTTGGTGTAGGCCCCGCCCAACTCCGCGCTCACCCCCCGTACGTGGCCTCGGACTCGTCGAGCACGGCGGAGAAGTCCGCGGCGAGCCGGACCGCGTCCGCCGGCTCCAGCGCGGACGTGGTGATGCGCACGGCGGTGGGCGCGGCGATGCGGAAGCGTGCCCCCGCGGCCACCCACCACCCCCGCGAGCGCAGCCCGTTGACGACTGCGGACTCGTCCCGCACGGGCACCCATACGTTCAGCCCGCTCGCCCCCCGGGCCGAGATGCAGTGCCCCGCGAGCTCACGGACGAGGGTTTCGCGCCGCTCCGTGTAGGCGCGCCCGGCCCGGTCCACCACCTCGCGCGTCGCGGGATCGGTCATCGTCCGCTCGACCGTCTCCTGCAGTACGTGACTGACCCACCCCGAGGTGAGCAGCATCCGCCCCTCGTGCCTGGCCAGCGTGGTGGCGTCGCACGCGAGGGCCGCCCACCGCAGGTCGACGCTCAGATGCTTGGAGACGGTGCGCACCTGCGCCCAGCGTGCGAGTCCGCCGGTCGCCAGTGAGTGCGGTGCCGCCCCCGCCACCTCGGCGTTGTGGTCGTCCTCGACGACGAGCACGTCCGGGTAGTCGGTGAGAACGGCGAGCAGGGCCTCACGCCGCGCCGCCGTGAAGCGGCCGCCCATCGGGTTCTGCCCCCGCGGGCTGCACACCAGGGCCCTGGCGCCCGCCCGCAGTGCTCCGCGCAGCGCCTCCGGTCTGATGCCCTCGTCGTCCACGGCCACCGGCGCCATGCGGAGCCCCAACGCCGGTACGAGGTCGAGGAGATGGTGGAAGCCGGGATCCTCCACGGCCACGGTGTCGCCCGGCTTCAGCTCCACCGAGAGGAGCCGGGCCATGCAGTCCAGCGCCCCGTGCGCGAAGGTCACCCGGCCGTCGGGCACCCCGTCCCGCGCGAACCACTCCCGGGCCACCTCCTCCAGCCCCGCGAGGCGCGGCGCCGCGCGGTGCGAACCGCTGACCGGCTCCACCCGGGCAGGGGGCCTCAGCACCGGCAGCAGGGCGGAATCCGGATGTCCGCCCGCCAGGTCGCGCACCCCTCGCGGTGCTCTGGGCGGCCTGCGGGACCCGACGGCCGGGGCCTGCGCCACGACCGTGCCGCCCCGGCCGCGTGTCACCACGATGCCGCGCTGCCGCAGTTCCTTGTAGGCCGTCGCCACCGTGCCCGCGCTGACGCCCAGCTCGTCGGCGAGCCTCCGCACCGGGGGCAGCGCGGCGCCCGGCGCCAACCCCCCGTCGGCCACGGCCTGTTCGACCGACGCGGTGATGCCCTTGGCGGTCGAGCCGCTGATCGCATATTGTGCTGCCACATAGAGGATTATGTACCGGTACAAAATACTGGTCAAGCCTAGGGGGATGGGTGAGCCTCAGCCGTCGACGGTCCGCGCTGTACGCACGCATACCGGGGGGTGCCGACGGCCGTCGCATGCTCTGGATCGCCCTGATCAACAAGGCGGGCACCGGCCTCTGGATGGGGGCGGCCGCTCTCTACTTCACTCTGGTCACCGGTCTCTCCGTCGCCGAGGTCGGCCTGCTCTTAGGCGTCTCGGGCGCCGTCGGCATCGCGGGTGCCCCGCTCGCGGGCCACCTCGCCGACCGCTTCCCGGTGACCCGCATCATCATCGGCGCCCAACTCCAGCAAGCCATGGCGCTGTTGGCGCTGCTCACGACAGACAACTTCGCGCTGCTCCTGCTGTACTCGGCCGTCAACAGCCTCGCCGACCGCGGGGCCAACGTGCTCACCAAGCTGTACGCCGCCCGGATCGCGGGCCCGGAGCGCACCACGTACCAAGCCGTGCAGCGCACCGTCTCCAACGCGGGCTGGGCCATCGGCGGCCTCGCCGGAGCGCTCGCCCTGGCCGTCGGCACCACCCACGCCTACCAGGCGCTGCTCATCGGCAACGTGGTCAGCTTCCTCGTCGCCGCCGCCCTCACCCTGCGCTGCGCCGAGCCGCCCTCGCCGTCCCGCCTGGTCACCGACTCCACGGCGGCCGCGCCGGTCGCCCCACCGTCCAACCCCTGGCGCGACCGCTCCTATCTGCTCTTCACGATGACCGAGGCGGCCCTCTTCCTCGACGACGCGGTGCTGCAGGTCGGCATCCCTCTGTGGATCGTCCACGCCACCGACGCCCCGCACGGTCTCGCGCCACTCCTCATGGTGCTCAACTGCGTGCTGGTCGTCTGCTGTCAGGTGCCGCTGTCCCGGTTCGGCAGCACCCCGGAGCGGGCCCGCGCGCTCCTCGTGCCCCTGGCCGCCTGCTTCGTCGTCGGGTGTGCCGCCCTGACCGCCTCGACGCTCGGCGGCACGGGGCTCGCCGTCGCCGCCCTCACCCTCGCGGCCGTCGCCCTCACCTTCGCGGAGATACTGCACGCCATCGCCTCCTGGGAGCTCTCGATCGCGCTCGCCCCCGACGACGCCCAGGGCGCCTACCTCGGGGTGCACGGCCTCTCCTCGTCGGCCCAGCGCAGCGGCGGACCGCTCCTGGTCACCGCCGTGATCGCGGCGGGCCCACTCGCCTGGCCGGTCCTCGGCGCGGGCGTGATCGTGACGGTGGCGGCGCAGAGCCGTCTCGTACGGAAGCGGCTGATCCGCCGGAGCCCCGCGACCGACCGTGCCGTGGCACCCCGGGCCACCTGAGGAGTCAGAGGCGGGACCGCGCCTCCATCAGCGCGAAGCCCAGGAGGTTCGGTCCCCGCCACTTCATGGGGTCCTCCGCTCGCGGGTCGTCGGCCGCCAGGCCAATGCCCCAGACGCGGTCCAGGGGGCTCGCCTCGACCAGCACACGCTGCCCCGTCCCGGCGAGGAACTCGCGGAGCGCGGGGTCGGAGGCGAACTTGTGCGTGCTGCCCGCGACCACGACGTCGAACCGCTCGCGCGCCCATATCGCCTCGTCGAAGCCCCGCACCAGCCGCCCCGCGCTCTTCGCCTCGGCGGGTGTCCGGGCCGCGAGGGCCGCCCGCTCCGCGTCCGCGTCGTCGAAGAGGCGGGCCTTGGCCGCCATCATCCAGTGCTCCGCCGTCGCGTACTCCACGCCGTCCACGGTGAAGGGCGAGGGCCACCACTGGCTGAGGCAGCTCGGGCCCAGCGAGCCGTCCCGGCGCGGGGTGTGGCCCCAGAAGTGCAGGTACTCCACCTTCTCGCCCGCGCGCACCGCGCCGACCAGCGCTTCCACCGTGCGGACCGAGTCGATCTTCGTCATGCACGCGAGTCTGGCACGCACCACTGACACTCCGTCCCTGGTTTTCCGGACCGACTCGACACCTGGTCGACAGATTCCGTCGCGTAACCAAAAGGCAACAACGGAATCACTTGTTGGACTATCACTGCTCTGTCAGGATCGGCACTCAAATCGATCTGGAGCTACGCCGACCCCCGCGGGACGGGGAGGGCGGCGGAGGAGAGCGTCATGCACAACTTCCAGGCGCGGGACCACTTCGCGGACGGTGCGCAGTACATCGCCGGGCGGCTGACCAAGGGCACGTCGGGCCGGACCCACGCGGTCGTGGACCCCGCCACCGCCGATGAGGTCTACACATACGAGCTCGCCGGAAGTGACGACGTGGACGCCGCCGTCGCCGCGGCCGCCGAGGCGTTCCCCGGCTGGGCGGGTGCCACCCCGGGCGAGCGCTCGGACGCCCTGCACCGCTTCGCGGGCGTACTGGCCGACCGCGCCGAGGAATTCGCGCAGGCCGAG
This sequence comes from Streptomyces sp. NPDC050732, assembly GCF_040654255.1. Lineage (NCBI taxonomy): Bacteria > Bacillati > Actinomycetota > Actinomycetes > Kitasatosporales > Streptomycetaceae > Streptomyces > Streptomyces sp. NPDC050732. The sequence goes on along the minus strand of NZ_JBFAHP010000019.1, from coordinate 81,876 downwards.
TCGTTGCAGTGCGGCAAGCCGATCAAGCTGAGCCGGGAGTTCGACGTCCCCGGGACCGTCGACAACACCGCCTTCTTCGCGGGCGCGGCCCGGCACCTCCAGGGCCAGTCGGCCGGCGAGTACACCGGGGACCACACCTCGTACGTACGCCGGGAGCCGATCGGTGTCGTCGGGTCCATCGCGCCCTGGAACTACCCGCTCCAGATGGCCGCCTGGAAGGTGCTTCCGGCGATCGCGGCGGGCAACACCATCGTCCTCAAGCCCGCCGAGCTCACCCCCTTCACCTCGCTCCTCTTCGCGCAGGCCGCCACCGACGCCGGCATCCCCGACGGTGTCGTCAACATCGTCACGGGTGCGGGAAAGGACGCCGGTGAGCACCTCGTCGGGCACCCCGCCGTCGCCATGACCTCCTTCACCGGGTCCACCGGCGTCGGCAAGCGCGTCGCCGAGATCGCCACCGCCACCGTCAAACGGCTGCACCTGGAGCTCGGCGGAAAGGCCCCCTTCGTCGTGTTCGACGACGCCGATCTCGACGCCGCCGTGCACGGCGCGGTCGCCGGCGCGCTCATCAACTCCGGGCAGGACTGCACGGCCGCCACGCGCGCGTACGTGCAACGGCCCCTCTACGAAGCCTTCGTCCAGGGCGTCGCCGACCTCATGGCGAGCGTGCGGCTCGGCGATCCGTTCGACCCGAGCACCGACATGGGGCCGCTCATCTCGCACGTGCACCGCGACCGCGTCGCCGGCTTCGTCGACCGGGCCCGGTCCTACGCGCGCGTGGTCACCGGCGGCGAGGCGCTCCCGCACCCCGGCGCGTTCTACAAGCCCACGCTCATCGCCGACGCCGCGCAGGACAGCGAGATCGTGCAGTCGGAGATCTTCGGGCCCGTGCTCGTCGTGCTCCCCTTCGACAGCGACGACGAGGGCATCCGGCTCGCCAACGACACCCCGTACGGCCTAGCCGCCTCCGCCTGGAGCCGCGACGTGTACCGCGCGGGCCGCGCGACCCGCGAGATCAAGACCGGCTGCGTATGGGTCAACGACCACATTCCGATCCTCAGCGAGATGCCGCACGGCGGATACAAGGCATCCGGCTACGGAAAGGACATGTCCGCGTACTCGTTCGAGGAGTACACGCAAATCAAGCACGTCATGTTCGACAACACGGCGGTGGTCCGCAAGGACTGGCACCGCACGATCTTCGGGGACCGGTAGTCACGTAGCCACGTCGTCACAGGCCGCACGACCGGCGGCCGCCTTCCTCCCGAAAGGGCAACCACGCGCATGGAGCAGTACGAGCCCGACCCCTTCACTCCGGCCCAACCGGCCGCCATGCAGCGCAGCCTCAGGAACGGCAGGGCCTCCCTGACCCGCCGTGGCGTGCTGCGCGCCGCCACGGGCGGCGCGCTCGCCGTCGGCGGGCTCGGGGCGCTGAGCGCCTGCGGGATCCCCGCGGCGGGCAAGGGCCAGGGCGATGTCTCGTCCGACGACCACTCGGCGCAGGAGAAGCGGATCGCCTTCTCCAACTGGACCGAGTACATGGACGTCGACGAGAAGGACAAGAACCGCCGGCCCACCCTCGCGGCGTTCACGAAACGCACCGGGATCGAGGTCAAGTACACCGAGGACATCAACGACAACGTCGAGTTCTTCGGGAAGCTCAAACCCCAGCTCGCGGCGGGCCAGGAGACCGGGCGCGACCTCATCTGCGTCACGGACTGGCTGGCGGCCAGGCTCATCCGCTTCGGGTGGGTCCAGAAACTGGACCCGGCCAACCTGCCCCACGCGTACGCCAACCTGTCCGCCCAGTTCCGCAACCCCGACTGGGACCCCGGACGCGCCTACTCGTATCCCTGGACCGGCATCTCCACGGTCATCGCGTACAACAAGAAGGCGACCGGCGGGAAGAAGATCACCTCGGTGGCGCAGCTGCTCGACGACCCCAAGCTCAGGGGGCGCGTCGGGTTCCTCTCCGAGATGCGCGACACCGTCGGCATGACACTCCTCGACCTTGACAAGGACCCCGGGGACTTCACCGACGACGACTTCGACGCGGCCATCGCCCGCCTCCAGAAGGCCGTCGACAAGAAGCAGATCCGCCGCTTCACCGGCAACGACTACACCTCGGACCTCGCCAAGGGCGACATGGCCGCCTGCCTCGGCTGGGCCGGCGACATCGTGCAGCTCCAGGCCGACAACCCGGACATCGACTTCCACATCCCGGACCAGGGCTACATCACGTCCACGGACAACCTCCTTGTCCCGAACAAGGCACGGCACAAGAAGAACGCCGAGCGGCTCATCGACTACTACTACGAGCCCGAGCCCGCGGCCCGCCTCGCGGCGTACATCAACTACGTGTGCCCGGTGGACGGCGTGCGCGACGCTCTCGCGAAGATCGACGCGGACGCCGCGTCGAATCCGCTGATCATTCCCGACCGGGAGATGAAGGAGAAGTCCCGGGCGTTCCGGTCGCTGACGCCGAAGGAAGAGACCGCGTACGAACAGAAGTTCGCGCGCCTCACGGGTACGTAGCACTGGGCCGGACCGGATCACGTCTGCGGGCCGTCTGTGGCTGGTCGCGCAGTTCCCCGCGCCCCTGACGGGGCGCCTTTGTTCCCCCTCGACTTCATCTGGACCCCACCATGACCTCTGCTCAAGAAACCGGCGGCGACGTCCGTCTCACCGGGATCAGCAAGACGTACGGCTCGTTCACCGCCGTGCACCCGCTCGACCTCACCGTGCCGCAGGGCTCCTTCTTCGCGCTGCTCGGCGCGTCCGGCTGCGGCAAGACCACCACGCTCCGCATGATCGCGGGCCTGGAGGAGCCGAGCTCCGGCACGGTCCGCCTCGGCGACCAGGACGTCACGGCCCTGCCGCCGTACAAGCGGCCCGTGAACACCGTCTTCCAGTCGTACGCCCTCTTCCCGCACCTCGACATCTTCGAGAACGTCGCCTTCGGACTGCGCCGACGCGGCATCAAGTCGGTGAAGAAGCAGGTCGGCGAGATGCTCGACCTGGTGCAGCTCGGCGAGCAGGCCCGCAAGAAGCCGCACCAGCTCTCCGGCGGCCAGCAGCAGCGCGTCGCCGTCGCCCGCGCACTGATCAACCACCCCAAGGTGCTCCTCCTCGACGAGCCCCTCGGCGCCCTCGACCTCAAGCTGCGCCGGCAGATGCAGCTGGAGCTCAAGCGCATCCAGACCGAGGTCGGCATCACCTTCGTGCACGTCACCCACGACCAGGAGGAGGCCATGACCATGGCCGACACCGTGGCCGTGATGAACGGCGGCCGCGTCGAACAGCTCGGCGCCCCCGCCGACCTCTACGAGAACCCGCGGACCACGTTCGTCGCCAACTTCCTCGGCACCTCGAACTTCATCGAGGCGGATATCCAGGCGGGCGCCGCCGGGAGCGGCGACGACCTGGTCGTCAAGGCGGGCGACTGCAAGCTGGCGCTGCCCGCCGCCCGATGTACCGGCCCCACCGCCACCGGCGGCAAGATCCTGGTCGGCGTACGGCCCGAGAAGATCTCCCTCACGCACGCCGACGACGCGGGGCTGATCCCCGAGGGCCGCAACCGCATCACCGGACGCATCGCCGACAGCAGCTTCATCGGCGTATCGACGCAGTATGTCGTCCAGAGCCCGGTCTGCCCGTCCTTCGAGGTGTACGCGCAGAACATCGAGCGCGACAGCCGCCTCGCCCCGGGCGCCGAGGTCGTCCTGCACTGGAACCCCGCGCACACCTTCGGCCTGGACGCCGCCCAGGATGTCGAGGCGGGCGTCGAGAAGGTCGAGGAGGACACCTCCGCATGACGACCGTGACCGACGCACCGCCGCCGAAGGCGCCCGCTCCGCAGGAGCCACCCGCGCGCACGCCACGCAAGCGCGGACGCCTCGTCCCCTACTGGCTGTTGCTCCCCGGCATCCTCTGGCTCGTCGTCTTCTTCGCGCTGCCGCTCGTCTACCAGGCGTCGACCTCCGTGCAGACCGGGTCGCTCGAAGAGGGCTTCAAGGTCACCTGGCACTTCGCCACCTACTGGGACGCAGCTGCCGACTACTGGCCGCACTTCCTGCGCTCGGTGCTCTACGCGGGCGCCGCCACGGTCCTGTGCCTGCTGCTCGGCTACCCGCTCGCCTACCTCATCGCGTTCCGCGCGGGCCGCTGGCGCAACATCATCCTCGTCCTGGTCATCGCGCCGTTCTTCACCAGCTTCCTCATCCGCACGCTGGCGTGGAAGACGATCCTCGCGGACGGCGGCCCCGTCGTGGGCGCCCTCAACTCCCTGCACGTCCTCGACGTCACCAGCTGGCTCGGCGTCACGGACGGCGACCGGGTCCTCGCCACGCCGCTCGCCGTGATCTGCGGACTCACCTACAACTTCCTGCCGTTCATGATCCTGCCGCTCTACACCTCGCTGGAGCGCATCGACGGCCGGCTGCACGAGGCTGCGGGCGACCTCTACGCCAAGCCGTCCACCACCTTCCGCAAGGTGACGTTCCCGCTCTCCATGCCGGGCGTCGTCTCCGGGACGCTGCTCACCTTCATCCCGGCGGCGGGCGACTACGTGAACGCGGATCTCCTCGGGTCGACCGACACCCGCATGGTCGGAAACGTCATCCAGACGCAGTTCCTGCGCATTCTGGACTATCCGACGGCCGCGGCGCTCTCCTTCATTCTCATGGCCGCCATCCTGTTCATGGTGACCTTCTACATCCGCAAGTCGGGGACGGAGGATCTCGTCTGATGGCCGCCTTCTTCCGCTGGCTCCGGCGCAATGTCGTGGTCATCGCGGGCCTGCTGACGCTCGCTTACCTGCTCCTTCCGAACGTCGTCGTGACGGTGTTCTCCTTCAACAAGCCGAAGGGGCGCTTCAATTACTCCTGGCAGGAATTCTCGCTCGACGCGTGGAAGGACCCGTGCGGTGTCGCCGACATGTGCGGGTCGCTCTCGCTGAGCCTGCAGATCGCCACCTGGGCGACGATCGGCGCGACCGTGCTCGGCACGATGATCGCCTTCGCGCTGGTGCGCTACCGGTTCCGCGCGCGCGGCGCCATCAACTCGCTGATCTTCCTGCCGATGGCGATGCCCGAGGTCGTCATGGCCGCCTCGCTGCTCACGCTCTTCCTCAACATGGGCGCGCAGCTCGGCTTCTGGACCGTCCTCATCGCCCACATCATGTTCTGCCTCAGCTTCGTGGTGACCGCCGTCAAGGCGCGCGTCATGTCGATGGACCCACGCCTGGAACAGGCCGCGCAGGACCTTTACGCCGGTCCCGTGCAGACGTTCCTGAGAGTCACGCTGCCCATCGCGGCACCGGGCATCGCGGCGGGCGCGCTGCTCGCCTTCGCGCTCTCCTTCGACGACTTCATCATCACGAATTTCAACGCGGGCTCGACTGTGACGTTCCCCATGTTCGTCTGGGGATCCGCGCAGCGCGGCACGCCCGTTCAGATCAATGTGATCGGTACGGCGATGTTCCTCGTCGCCGTGCTCCTCGTGCTCGCCGGAATGCTGGTCGGCAGGCGCCGCAACAAGCAGTCCCGGTAATCCCCGCAATTTCTGAGTGATCCCCGCCATTTCTGAAGGAGTGGAAATCATGGCCCCTAGCGCCATGACCCGTTTCACCAAGTCCCTCTCCGACGCCCGGCCGGTGTCCTTCTGGCTGGACGACCCCGGCAGGCCCGCCCCCGAGCCCGCCCTCACCGGCGACGACCGCTGCGACCTCCTCGTCGTCGGCGGCGGCTACAGCGGCCTGTGGACCGCGCTCATCGCCAAGGAGCGCGACCCGCGCCGCGACGTCGTCCTCGTCGAGGGCCGCGAGGCGGGCTGGGCCGCCTCCGGCCGCAACGGCGGCTTCTGCGCCGCCTCCCTCACGCACGGCATCGGCAACGGCCTGTCCCGCTGGCCGGGCGAGATCGCGAAGCTGGAGGAGCTCGGCGCCCGCAACCTCGACGAGATCGAGGCGGCCGTCAAGCGCTACTCCATCGACTGCGACTTCGAGCGCACCGGCGAGATCGACGTCGCCACCGAGCCGCACCAGCTGACCGAACTCCGCGAGATGTACGAGGAGATGGCCGAGCACGGCCTGGCCGGCGGCGCCGAACTCCTCGACGCGGACGCGCTGCGCGAACAGGTCGACTCGCCCACGTTCCTCGGCGGCCTCTGGGACCGCGACGGAGTCGCCATGCTGCACCCGGCGAAGCTGGCGTGGGGCCTGAAGCGGGTCTGCCTGGAGAAGGGCGTCCGGTTCTACGAGCACACCCCGGCCCTCGAACTGGCCTCCGCGGGCGGGGGAATGGCGATCCGCACGCCGTACGGCAGGGTCTTCGCCCGCCAGGTCGCGCTCGCCACGAACATCTTCCCCTCACTGGTCAAGCGCCTGCGCCCGTACACCGTCCCGGTCTACGACTACGCGCTGATGACCGAGCCGCTGACCGACGACCAGCTGGCGTCGATCGGCTGGCAGAACCGGCAGGGCCTCGGTGACAGCGCCAACCAGTTCCACTACTTCCGGCTCTCCGCCGACAACCGCGTCCTGTGGGGCGGCTACGACGCGATCTACCCGTTCGGCGGGAAGGTGCGGGCCGAGTACGACGACCGCCCCGAGACGTACGCGAAGCTCGCCGGGCACTTCTTCACCTGCTTCCCGCAGCTGGAGGGGGTGCGTTTCACGCACGCGTGGGGCGGCGCCATCGACACGTGCTCGCGCTTCTCCGCGTTCTTCGGCACGGCCCACAAGGGCCGCGTCGCGTACGCGGCGGGCTACACGGGCCTCGGTGTCGGGGCCACCCGGTTCGGCGCCGACGTCATGCTGGACCTGCTCTCCGGCGAGCGGACGGAGCGTACGGGCCTGGAGATGGTCCGCACGAAGCCGCTGCCGTTCCCGCCGGAGCCGTTCGCGTGGACCGGGGTCGCGCTGACCAAGTGGTCGCTCGCCAGGTCGGACGCCAACGGCGGCAAGCGGAACCTCTGGCTCAAGACGATGGACCGGCTGGGCCTGGGCTTCGACAGCTGAGGCTGGGCTTCGACGGCTGAGGCTGGGCTTCGACGGCTGAGCCCCGCCGCCGATCCGTGGCTGAGCGGGGCGTGATCAACCGGCGCACGCCCCGCCGTGCCTCTCTGCCCCCTTCACCACCTTTGCCCCCTTCACCACCGAGCGGTGGCGGGAACCCGCGTAATGCCCGGCGTCCGGACCCCTCTCACCTGTGACGCGCACCGTTGTCGCACAGGAAAGGAAGGTCCGGTATGACTGGCTCGGGTGGTTCGGGAGCGAAGTCGGCGGTCGAGTGGCTGGTGTCGGTGGCACCGAATCCGGAGGCCTGCCGCTGGGACTGGGAGCGCAATCCGCTCGGGGTCGCGCTCCTGCCCGCCGGGCGGCGCTGGGACGTGCTGATCCTCCCCGGCGGCCTCGGCTATCCCACACTCGACGTGCTGACCCGCTGCGTCGACCGTCCCGGCCCCGTGCTCGCCGACTTCGGCGACGAACGCATGGGGTTCTTCGTGCCGGCGGGCACGGTCTCGCGCTGGCTCGGCACGGGGGTGCGCGGCGCGGGCCGCGGCACCTGGATCGTCGTGCCCTACCCGGGCCGGGCCGCGGGCGGCGTCCGCTGGCTGGTCGCGCCGGACGGCTCCGGCACGCTGACGGACCCGGCGGTGCTCGAACTGGCGATGCACGAGGCGGCCGCGGGCCTGGCGCGGGACGAGCGGCAGGGGGAGTGAGCTGCCGGAACCCTTGACAACTCAATTGGTCTGGACCAAGTTGTCCGCGACCCGCCCTCCAATCCCCCCATCCCTGGAGGAAGTTGTGGATCGCTCTCCGCTGCCCCGGACCGGCCGGACAAGCCGCATGAGACGCCTCGCCGCGGCGGCCGTCGCGGCCTGCGCGCTCGCCGCGTCCGGCCCGCTCGCCACCCACGCGACCGCGTCCCCCGAACACCGGGCCGCCGCCGACCACACCCTCGTCGGCTACCTGCACACCAGCTTCGCCAACGGCTCCGGCTACACCCGGCTCGCGGACACCCCCGACAGCTGGGACATCATCGACCTCGCCTTCGGCGAACCCACCTCGGCGACCTCGGGCGACATCCGCTTCAGCCTCTGCCCCAAGGCCGAGTGCCCGAACGTCGAGACCAAGGAGGAGTTCAAGGCCGCGATCAGGGCGAAGCAGGCCGCGGGCAAGAAGGTCCTGATCTCCATCGGCGGCCAGAACGGCCAGGTGCAGCTCAAGACCGCGCAGGCCCGCTCCGCCTTCGTCTCCTCCGTCTCAGCGATCATCGACGAGTACGGACTCGACGGCCTGGACATCGACTTCGAGGGCCACTCGCTCTCCCTCGACGCCGCCGACACGGACTTCAAGAACCCGAAGACCCCCGCGATCGTCCATCTGATCTCGGCGGTGAAGACCCTCAAGGCGAAGTACGGCAGCGGCTTCACGCTCACCATGGCGCCCGAGACCTTCTTCGTGCAGCTCGGGTACCAGTTCTACGGCACCGGCAAGTGGGGCGGCCAGGACCCGCGCGCGGGCGCCTATCTCCCGGTCATCCACGCCCTGCGCGACGACCTCACGCTGCTGCACGTCCAGGACTACAACTCCGGGCCGATCATGGGCCTGGACAACCAGTACCACTTCATGGGCGGCGCGGACTTCCACGTCGCCATGACCGACATGCTGCTCACCGGCTTCCCCGTGGCAGGCGACAAGAACAACGTCTTCCCGCCCCTGCCGCCCGGGAAGGTCGCCATCGGCATGCCCGCCTCCGTCCACGCGGGCAACGGCCACGTGTCCACCGGCGAGGTCGACAAGGCCCTGAACTGCCTGACCAAGGGCAGCGACTGCGGCTCGTACAGGCCCCACGGCACCTGGCCGGAGCTGCGCGGCCTGATGACGTGGTCCATCAATTGGGACCGCTTCGGCAACTGGGAGTTCTCGAAGAACTTCGACGCGTACTTCGGCTGATCACCAGCGCCATCGCCTGCAGCAGCAGCGCGGACAGGCACCAGCTCGCCACCACGTCCAGCGGCCAGTGGTAACCCCGCCGCACCAGGCCGAACCCGACCCCGACGTTCAGCAGCACGCACCCGATGACCAGTTCGCGACGGCCGTACGCGCCACGCAGGAGCGGCAGCAGAAGCAGCGCCGCCGCCCCGTAGGCGACCGCGGCCGTCGCCGTGTGGCCCGAGGGGAAGTAGCCGCCGTGGCCGTCCGTGCCGGGCGGTCCCGGGCGGTCGATCACCGCCTTGAGCGGGGCGACGAGCGCGGGGACCGCGGCCATGGCGACGGCGGCGGCCACGGCGGGCAGCCACCAGCGGAACGTACCGGCACGGTGGCCGCGCCAGGCGGTGTACGCGAGGACGGCGGCGAGGACCGGCACGGCGACCGTGACGTTGCCGAGGTCGGCGAGGAACTCCGCCGCGCGGCCGGGGAAGTGACTGTCGGCGAGGGCACGTGCGGCCCGCTCGTCGGCGCGGCGCACCGGCCCGCCGACGGCCACCGGCCAGGTGAGGAGCGCGAAGAGCAGAGCGCACAGGGAGAGCGAGAGGGCCGTCCGCCGCGGGACGGATGGTGCGTGCATGGAGCACAGCCTCGCAGGAGACATGCCGAAGGGCCGGCGCAGGGGGGGAGCGCGCCGGCCCTTCGGTCGGTCGGCCGGGCCGGAAGGTCCGAGGGGGCCTGCTCGCGCGGGCCCGTCGGGGGGAGTCTCCGGGGCGGCCCACCGGATCGGTGGACCGCGCGCCCCGGGGGGTTTGGGGCGAGCGGCCGTCCGATCGGTGAGGAGTTCCGGAGCCAGAGGCTCCGGCAGTGTGCGCTGGGCACGACCAGGGCGGGGCTGGGGAGGCTCCACCGTGGTGCCGCCCACAGTCCCCTGTGGGCGGGTGTCTCTCTCAACTGCAGAAACCGTACGGCAGGCGATTGCGGGCCGACAGACGGTTCGGCAACCCGTCATGGGGCCCGCACACCTTCTTCACACGCCCCGACGGTCGGGGCCCGAAGGTGACGCCGCGTACCGGGACGCTCAGACGCGGGCGAACGCGCCCTCGATGATGTCCAGGCCCTCGTTCAGCAGGTCGTCGCCGATGACCAGCGGCGGCAGGAAGCGCAGGACGTTGCCGTACGTGCCGCAGGTGAGGACGAGCAGGCCCTCGGCGTGACAGGCCTTGGCCAGGGCGGCGGTCGCCTCGGGGTTCGGCTCCTTGGTCGTACGGTCCTTGACGAGCTCGATGGCGATCATCGCGCCGCGGCCGCGGATGTCGCCGATGATGTCGAACTTCTCGGCCATGGCGGACAGCCGGGCCTTCATGACCGACTCGATGTTCTTCGCCTTGGCGTTGAGGTCGAGCTCCTTCATCGTCTCGATGGCGCCGAGCGCACCGGCGCAGGCCACCGGGTTACCGCCGTAGGTGCCGCCGAGGCCGCCCGCGTGCGGGGCGTCCATGATCTCGGCGCGGCCCGTGACGGCGGCGAGCGGCAGACCGCCCGCGATGCCCTTGGCGGTGGTGATCAGGTCGGGGACGATGCCCTCGTCCTCGCAGGCGAACCACTGGCCGGTGCGGCAGAAGCCGGACTGGATCTCGTCGGCCACGAAGACGATGCCGTTGTCGTTGGCGAACTTCACGATCTCGGGCAGGAAGCCCTTCGCGGGCTCGATGAAGCCGCCCTCGCCGAGCACCGGCTCGATGATGATCGCGGCGACGTTGTCGGCGCCGACCTGCTTGTTGATCATGTCGATGGCCTGCTTGGCGGCCTCGGGTCCTGCGTTCTCGGCACCGGTCGGCCAGCGGTAGCCGTAGGCGACCGGGACGCGGTAGACCTCGGGGGCGAACGGGCCGAAGCCGTGCTTGTACGGCATGTTCTTGGCGGTCAGCGCCATCGTGAGGTTGGTGCGGCCGTGGTAGCCGTGGTCGAAGACGACGACGGCCTGGCGCTTGGTGTGCGCACGGGCGATCTTGACGGCGTTCTCGACGGCCTCGGCGCCGGAGTTGAACAGTGCCGACTTCTTCTCGTGGTCACCCGGCGTGAGCTCCGCGAGCGCCTCGGCGACGGCGACGTAGCCCTCGTACGGCGTGACCATGAAACAGGTGTGGGTGAAGTCCGCCAGCTGCGCGGAGGCCCGGCGCACGACGGCCTCGGCGGAGGCGCCCACGGACGTCACGGCGATGCCGGAGCCGAAGTCGATCAGACGGTTGCCGTCGACGTCCTCGATGATGCCGCCGCCCGCGCGCGCGGCGAAGACGGGCAGTACGGAGCCCACGCCACCGGCGACCACGGCGGTACGGCGGGCCTGCAGCTCCTGCGACTTCGGGCCGGGAATGGCGGTGACGACGCGGCGCTCCTGCGGAAGGGCAGTCATGAGGGGCTCCTGTTGCTGACGGGGGTGGGGCGACGTTACGGACGCTCTACTGCTTTCTTCGCAGGTTAGGGGCGGCGCCAGGGGGCGGGCATGCTCCACACGGGAGTCGTTCGGCGCGGCGGTTGTCCGCGGTGGACATAGGCGGTCGCCCGTGGGGGACATAGCGGCGGTTCCGTCCCGCGCCGCCCATGGCCCGCCGTGAGCTGCCGCGTTCCCCGCGATCCCGGGCGCGTATCCGATGAACTCCCCTTGTACGGGCACTAGATTGGCCCGCGAACCAGGAGAGCGGCAGGCCAGGGGGCAAGAATCATGGATTCCGACGGCACGCAGGACGCGCGGGGCACGCATGCCACTCCCGTGCCGCGCCCGGCGGAGAGCCCGCCGCGCCTGCCCGTGGGCCCACCGGCCGAGCCGCCGACACTGCCACCGGCCCCGGTCCAGGCGCCGGCACCCGGCCAGCCACCGGCCCCGGCCCAGCCACCGGCCCCGGTCCAGCCGCCGGTGCCGCGCCGGCCGCCCTCGCACCTCTCGGACATCGCCGACTGGCTGAGCGCGCCGCGCCCGAAGGCCGCCCTCGGCATCTGGCGGTTCCGGCACGTCCCGCCGCCCCCGGAAGGACAGGACGGCCGGCGCATGGACCGGGCCCTGGTGGCCGGTCTGCTGATCTCGCTGCTCCTCGGCCTGTTCGTCTGGTCCGTGTGGCGGCGCGGGGCCCTCCCGTACCAGGCGACGCTCATCAAGCTGTTCATCCCGGACGAGTGGTTCTACGCGGGGACCCTCCACCCGAAGGAACAGCACTGGCAGGGCGACGAATACCTGACGGTCGTCGACGGGGTCTTCTTCGGCCTCGTGGTCTACGGCATCGGCCGGCTCGGCAACTGGAGCGAGGCGTTCAAGCACGTCATCGCCCGCAGGGAACAGCCCGTCCGGCTGATCCGCTCGGCGCTCGGCGCCCTGATCGTGCTGATGTTCGTCTGGCCCGACGCCTTTCCCGGCGTCTCCTGGGACGCGCTGCCCATCGCCACCCCCGTGATGTCCCTGACCGCGCTCTGCACCGGCGGCTACGAGGTCTTCGAGGCCGAGAGCGTCACCTACGGGCTGTACGCGGTGATCACCGCGGCGGTCCTCTGGCCCTTCGCTCGGCTCGGGGACTGGTGGGGCGTCGTGCGCGACTGGTCGGCCCGGCCGAAGCGGAACCCGCAGCTGCCGCCCCGCCCGGCGGGGCCCGCCCCGGTGGCGCCCCGCTCCCAGTGGCCGGAGCTGCGCGGGGCCGGACAGGACCGGGCGGCCGACGTGCTCTCCGCCGAGGTCCTCGCCGGCCGGATGAACGACGTCGACTGCGTCCGGGTGCGCCGCGCCTGGCGCGACGCGCAGCGGAACCCCGCGCTGCTCACCTCCTTCACCGAAACCGTGCTGCGGAAGGGCGCGGCCGCCTGGACGCACCCTTCCGGGGCCCGGGACCTCCCGTCGCGCACCGCGCCCCACGACCTGCTCGTCGGGCAGGTGCGCATCGGCCGGTGCGTGCCCGAGGACCGCAACCCGTGGGCGAGCCGCGGCGCGGGCATCGCCCTGGAGACGGCGGTGCTCGGCACCTCGCTCCTGGCGGTCGGCCCGTCCGGGGCGGGCAAGACCGAACGCCTCGTCAGGCCCGTGGTCGAGTCCCTGGCCCTGCAGGCACTCACCGGCCGCTGCGCGGTCGTCGTGGCCGGCCCCGCGGGCGCGCCGCTCGGCGCCGACGACGGGTACGACGTCGTCGTCAAGCTCGGCGACCCCTCATCGACGCACGACCTCGACCTCTACGCCGGCGCCACGGACCCCGACGAGGCCGCGTCCTTCCTGGCCGAAGGACTCGTCGGCGACCTCGGAACGGTGGACAGCCGACGGGCTGCCACGACGCTGGCCCAGGTGCTCGGCCCCTACTGGACCGCGTACGGCCGCTTCCCCTCCGTGTCCGTGCTGCGCGAGCTGCTCGAAGGCGTGCCCTCGGCGGTGTCGGAGCTGCGCACCGCCCTCGCCGCCGACGACCACGCCGTGATGCGGCGCGAACTCGACGCGCGCGTCCGCCAGCAGGGCAGCCCCGCCGACCCGGGCCCGGCCCTCGCCGACCGGCTCGCCCTCCTGGACCGGCCCGCGTTCGCCGGGTTCTTCGGCGCGGGCACCGAAAGCCCCTTCTCGCTGCGCGCCGTCGTGCACCACCCCATGCGGGTCCGCGTCGACCTGCCCGAGCGGGGCCACGCGGAGGCGTCCCGGCTGATCGCCCGCCTCCTCCTCGCCCAGTTCAACGCCGTGGCGCACACCCGCGACGACCGCGCGCACTTCATCTGCCTCGTCCTCGACGACGCCACCCGCACCGTGACCAACGAGACGATCCGCGGCATCCAGCGCCTGCGGTCGGCGAACGCGGGAGTGGTCCTCGCACTGCGCACCGTGAGTGACGTACCGGAGGCGCTGCAGGGGCCGCTGTACGCGACCGTCGGTTGCCGTATGGCGTTCTCGGGCGTCTCGACCTGGGACGGTAGACGCTTTGCGGAGGCCTGGGGCAAGCAGTGGGTCGAGACGCGCGAGGTCGCCGAGCACGCGGTCTTCGCGGACCAGCCGATGACCCGCGCGCTGCACGCCCTGCGCAAACTGGTGACCGGCAAGGCGGTGACGAGGGACGCCGTCACCGTCCGTCAGGTCGAGCGCGAGCGCTGGTCGGCGTCCGAGCTGGCACACGGGGTGCCAGCGGGACACGCGGTGCTCTCACTGACCGACGTACGCGGTGAGTACGCGCCTCCGCTCCTGGTGGACCTGCGGTCCTGAGGCGGTGGGAAGGGTGCCCCGAGCCCGTGCGGAGCGGGCCTGAAAGGGCCTGGACGGGGCACCCGGGGACTCCGGCACCGGCGACCCCCGCGGACCTGCGCGTACGAAGTGTTCGGTCTCGACCGCACCGTACAGTGAGGCAGAATCGACACAGGTCGTTCATACGGACCGGCCAAAAGATCCACATCCCTGCCGCAGACCTGAAGGTCCCATGCCGCCCACGCTCGCCTCGCTCGTCCACCACTCCGCGCTCAAGCTGACCGTGCGTGCGGGCGAGGAACGCCTGGACGCCCCCGTCCGCTGGGCGCACGCCAGCGAACTCGCCGACCCGGTCCCCTATATGGAGGGCGGCGAACTCCTCCTGATCACCGCGCTGAAGCTGGACGCGGAGGACCCGGAGGCCATGCGGCGCTACGTGAAGCGGCTCGCCGGCGCGGGCGTCGTCGGCCTCGGCTTCGCCGTCGGCGTGCACTACCCCGACATCCCCAAGGCCCTCGTCGACGCCGCGACCGACGCGGGGCTCCCGCTCATCGAGGTGCCGCGGCGCACCCCCTTCCTCGCCATCAGCAAGGCCGTCTCCGCGGCCATCGCCGCCGAGCAGTACCAGGCCGTGACGGCGGGCTTCGCCGCCCAGCGCGAGCTGACCAGGCAGGCCCTCAGCGACGGCCCCGAAGGGCTGCTCCTCTCGCTCGCCGGGCAGGTCGACGGATGGGCCGCGCTGTACGACGCGTCCGGCGCCGTCGTCGCCGCCGCACCCGAGTGGGCCGCGCGCCGCGCCGCCCGGCTCACCGCCGACGTCGAACGCCTGCGGGAGCGCCCGGCGCCCGCCAGCTCCGTCGTCGCGGGCGCCGAGGACCGCATCGAGCTCCACTCGCTCGGCACGGGACGCAGGCCGCGCGCCGCGCTCGCCGTCGGCACGGCGTCGACCCTCGGCACCGCCGAGCGGTACGCGGTGCACTCCGCCATCGCGCTGCTCACCCTCACCACGGAACGGTCCCGGTCGCTGCACGCCGCCGAGCAGCGCATCGGTGCGGCCGTGCTGCGCATGCTGCTCGCCGGGGAGCCCGACCACGCGCGGACCGTCGCGGGCGATCTGTACGGCGGGCTCCTGGACGCGCCGTTCCGCCTCGTCGTCGCGGAGGTGGCGTCCGCGTCGGCGGCCCGGGTGCGGGCGGGCGCCGCGGACACCGGCGAGGGCGGCGGCGCCCCGGACGCCGCCCCTGGCACCGCCTCCGCCGCCGTGCTCGCCGCGGTGGCCGACGCCTCGGGCGGCGGCGACCAGCTCGCCGGGCTCGTCGACGTCGTCGAGGCCGCGGCCGCGCGCTCCGGCGAGGCGCTGCTCGTCGTCCCGTACGGGGAACGGCTCGTGCTGCTCGTGCGGGACGGCGGCGCGGGAGCGCGGGCCTGCGCGGAGTACGCGGCGGCGCTGGAGGCGGGCCGGGGCGCCGCGGGGCGCGAGGCCGCGGCTTCCGGCGCTTCCGGCGAGGAGGCCGAGCTGGTGATGGGCCTCTCCGCACCGGCAGGCCCGATCGCCGCCGCCACCGCCTACAAGCAGTCCGAGCAGGCGCTCTCCGTCGCGCGGCGGCGCGGCCGCACCCTCGTCGAGCACGAGGAACTGGCCGCGGGGTCAGTCCTTCCCCTCCTCGCGGACGACGCGGTGCGGGCCTTCGCGGACGGCCTGCTGCGGGCGCTGCACGAGCACGACGCGACCGGCCGCGGCGACCTCGTCGCCTCCCTCCGGGCGTGGCTCTCCCGCCACGGCCAGTGGGACGCGGCGGCAGCCGACCTCGGCGTCCACCGCCACACCCTGCGCTACCGCATGCGCAGAGTCGAGGAGATCCTCGGCCGCTCCCTGGACGACCCGGACGTCCGCATGGAGCTGTGGCTGTCGCTCAAGGCAACCTCAATAACCCCAGACTGAGCAGGCCGCGCCCGCGCGCGGCGCTGCGAGCGGGCGGGGCACGTGGCAGGACGATCCGTCGACGGCGAGGGACGCTCCCCAGGGGCGCGGGGAACTGCGCGACCAGCCACGACGCACCCGCACGCGGCGCTCCCAGCGGGCGGGGCACGTGGCAGGGCGATGCGCCGAGGGCAAGGGACGCTATCCAGGGGCGCGGGGAACTGCGCGACCAGCCACGATGTGCCCGCGGACGAGAGGCGACACCCCGTACAAACCGGTGCGGGCCCCCCGGCCAGTACTCCGCGTCGGACAAACGTCAGCGCCTTCCCCTGCCCCTACGGTGAGGGACGTACCCCCAGACACACCACCGCGGAAGGGCCGGGAATCGACATGACTTCCATCCACGCCTTCTGGCTCGCCGGTCGCCAGACCACCGGCGAGACCACCCTCGACGTCACCTCGCCCTGGGACGGACGGCTCGTCGGCAAGGCCGCCGTCCCGACCGACGCCCAGGTCGAGGAGGCCGTCGCCGCCGCGTACGCCGTGCGCGACGAGTTCGCCGCGACCCCGGCCCACGTCCGCGCCGCCGCCCTCGACCACGTGAGCCGCCGGCTCGTCGAGCGCACCGAGGAGATCGCCCAGCTGATCTCCGCCGAGAACGGCAAGCCCATCAAGTGGGCCCGCGGCGAGGTCGGCCGCGCGGTCTCCGTCTTCCGGTTCGCCGCCGAGGAGGCCCGCCGCTTCAACGGCGGCGAGGCCCAGCGCCTGGACACCGACGCAGGCGGCCAGGGCCGCCTCGCCCTGACCCGCCGCTTCCCCAAGGGCGTCGTCCTCGGCATCGCACCGTTCAACTTCCCGCTGAACCTCTGCGCGCACAAGATCGCCCCGGCCATCGCCGTCGGCGCGCCGATCATCCTCAAGCCGGCCCCGGCCACCCCGCTCTCCGGCCTGATCCTCGGCGAGCTGCTCGCCGAGACCGAGCTGCCCGCGGGCTCCTGGTCCGTGCTGCCGGTCGCCAACGACAAGATGCCCGCCCTCGTCCAGGACGAGCGGATGCCGGTGATCTCCTTCACCGGCTCCGACAAGGTCGGCTACGCGATCATGGACTCGGTGCCGCGCAAGCACTGCACCCTGGAGCTCGGCGGCAACGGCGCGGCCGTCGTCCTCGCCGACTACTCCTCCGACGAGGACCTCGACTGGGCCGCCTCGCGCATCGCGACGTTCTCCAACTACCAGGGCGGCCAGTCCTGCATCTCCGTGCAGCGGGTCATCGCGGACGCGTCCGTGTACGACCGTCTGGTGCCGCGCGTGCTCAAGGCCGTCGAGGCCCAGGTCACCGGCGACCCGTCCGACCCGGCCACCGAGGTCGGCCCGCTGGTCAACGAGGACGCCGCCAAGCGCGTGGAGTCCTGGGTCGACGAGGCGGCGAAGGCGGGCGCCAAGGTGCTCACCGGCGGCCAGCGCGACGGCGCCACCTACGCCCCGACCGTGCTCGCCGACGTACCGGCCGACGTGACGATCGCCTGCGAGGAGGTCTTCGGCCCGGTCCTCACGCTCCGGAAGGTGAACGGCGAGGAGGAGGCGTTCGCCGCCGTCAACGACTCCAAGTACGGCCTCCAGGCGGGCGTCTTCACGCACGACCTGCAGACCGCGTTCCGCGCCCACCGCGCCCTGGAGGTCGGCGGCGTCGTCATCGGCGACGCCCCGTCCTACCGCGCCGACCAGATGCCGTACGGCGGCGTCAAGCAGTCCGGCGTGGGCCGTGAGGGCGTCCGCTTCGCGATGGACGACTACACGTACGAGCGCGTCATGGTCCTGACGGGCCTCGCCCTGTAGGACCACGTCCCGCGAAGACGACGGCCGGAGCCCACTGTGCGGGGGCTCCGGCCGTCGTCGTACGCGACGGTATGCGCCGAACGACGCGCGAGGACTGGTGGGGTCGGGGTGAATCGGGTACCAACGATCCAGTAGCACCAGTCAGTAACCGACCGGGCACGGTCGGGCCGAGCGGCCCGGCGGCCCCACTTCGCGGCGAGGTGAGCTCCTCATGTCCGCACCAACCCCCAAACCGTCAGTGAGTGAACGCGAGGCCCGGCAGGTCGCCGAGGCCGCCCGTGAGCAGGACTGGCGCAAGCCCAGTTTCGCCAAGGAACTCTTCCTCGGCCGCTTCCGGCTCGATCTGATCCACCCGCATCCGATGCCGCCCGACGAGGACGCGCAGCGCGGCGAGGAATTCCTGGCCAAGCTGCGCGACTTCTGCGAGACGAAGATCGACTCGGCCCGCATCGAGCGCGAGGCGAAGATCCCCGACGAGGTGCTCAACGGCCTCAAGGAGCTCGGCGCGCTCGGCATGAAGATCGACACGAAGTACGGCGGGCTCGGCCTCACGCAGGTCTACTACAACAAGGCCCTGGCCCTGGCAGGCTCCGCCAACCCCGCGATCGGCGCGCTGCTCTCCGCGCACCAGTCGATCGGCGTGCCGCAGCCCCTGAAGATCTTCGGCACGCAGGAGCAGAAGGACGCCTTCCTGCCGCGGTGCGCCCGCACCGACATCACCGCGTTCCTGCTCACCGAGCCGGACGTCGGCTCCGACCCGGCGCGCCTCGCCACCCTGGCGGTGCCCGACGGCGACGACTACATCCTCGACGGCGTGAAGCTGTGGACCACCAACGGCGTCGTCGCCGACCTGCTGGTCGTCATGGCGCGGGTGCCGAAGTCGGAGGGCCACAAGGGCGGCATCACGGCGTTCGTCGTCGAGGCCGCGTCCGAGGGCGTCACCGTCGAGAACCGCAACGCGTTCATGGGCCTGCGCGGCCTGGAGAACGGCGTGACCCGCTTCCACCAGGTCCGCGTCCCGGCCGCCAACCGCATCGGCCAGGAGGGCGCGGGCCTGAAGATCGCCCTCACCACCCTCAACACCGGCAGGCTCTCGCTGCCCGCGATGTGCGTCGGCGCGGGGAAGTGGTGCCTGAAGATCGCCCGCGAGTGGTCGGCCGCGCGGGAGCAGTGGGGCAAGCCCGTGGCGTTCCACGAGGCGGTCGGCGCGAAGATCTCCTTCATCGCCGCGACGACCTTCGCCCTCGAAGCCGTCCTCGACCTCTCCTCGCAGATGGCCGACGAGGACCGCAACGACATCCGCATCGAGGCCGCCCTCGCCAAGCTGTACGGCTCCGAGATGGCCTGGCTGATGGCCGACGAGCTCGTCCAGATCCGCGGCGGCCGCGGCTTCGAGACCGCCGAGTCCCTCGCGGCCCGCGGCGAACGCGCCGTCCCGGCCGAGCAGGTCCTGCGCGACCTGCGCATCAACCGCATCTTCGAGGGCTCCACCGAGATCATGCACCTGCTGATCGCCCGCGAGGCCGTCGACGCCCACCTGAAGGTCGCGGGCGACCTCATCGACCCCGACAAGACCCTGTCGGACAAGGCGAGGGCGGGCGCGCGGGCGGGCGGCTTCTACGCCCGCTGGCTGCCGAAGCTGGTCACAGGACCCGGTCAGCTCCCGCGCTCGTACGCCGAGTTCCACCCGACGG
This sequence comes from Streptomyces sp. NPDC050732, assembly GCF_040654255.1. NCBI lineage: Bacteria > Bacillati > Actinomycetota > Actinomycetes > Kitasatosporales > Streptomycetaceae > Streptomyces > Streptomyces sp. NPDC050732. The sequence continues at coordinate 62,293 of NZ_JBFAHP010000019.1, read as the reverse complement.
GCCACGCCGACCTCTCCGGCCACCTGCGCTACGTCGAGCGCGGCGCCCGCAAGCTGGCCCGCTCCACCTTCTACGCCATGTCCCGCTGGCAGGGGAAGATGGAGACCAAGCAGGGCTTCCTCGGGCGTGTCGTCGACATCGGGGCCGAGCTCTTCGCGATGAGCGCGGCCTGCGTGCGCGCCGAGCTCCTGCGCACCACCGAGGAGCACGGCCGCGAGGCGTACCAACTGGCCGACGTCTTCTGCCGGCAGGCCCGCATCAGGACCGACGAACTCTTCGACCGGCTGTGGACCAACACCGACGACGTGGACCGCAAGGTGGTCAAGGGCGTCCTCTCGGGGACGTACACCTGGCTGGAATCCGGCGTGGTCGACCCGTCCGGCGACGGGCCGTGGATCGCGGACACCAAGCTGCCGGACACCCCCCGGCCGGACGTCCGGAGGGTGATCAAGGAGGGGTGACGGCACGGCGCGGGCCCGCAACGTCAGCGCGGCCGCGAGGTTCCCGCCGCCGCTGTGCCCGCCGACCGTGATCCGCGCCGGGCCGACGCCGCGTTCCGCCGCGTGTCCGGCCGCCCACTCCAGTACGGCGTACGCGTCGTCGAGGGCGGCCGGAAAGCGGTGCTCTCCGTCGCACATCCCGCCCCCGCACGCGCACCGGTCGGCGCCCGACGAGCGGCGACCGGCCGCGCCACATCCGCGCCAACCGGGCACGCCCTGTCGGTCGGGGAGCGGGTTGCGGACACAATAGGGGGATGAGCGACAGCCCATCCCCCCTCGCCGACCCGCATCTCGTCTTCGACCCCGTCTCCAGCGCGGACGGGGCAGGACCGCGGGACATCGTGATCCTCGGCTCCACGGGCTCGATCGGCACCCAGGCCATCGACCTCGTCCTGCGCAACCCCGACCGCTTCCGCGTCACGGCGCTCTCCGCCGCCGGCGGCCGTGTCGGCCTCCTCGCCGAACAGGCCCGCCAGCTGCGGGTGCGGACCGTCGCGGTCGCCCGCGAGGACGCCGTACCGGCGCTGCGCGAAGCCCTCCGGGGGCAGTACGAAGGGGGGGAGCCGCTCCCCGAGATCCTGGCCGGACCCGACGCGGCCACCCAGCTCGCCGCCTCCGACTGCCACACGGTGCTCAACGGCATCACCGGCTCCATCGGCCTCGCCCCGACGCTCGCCGCCCTCGAAGCGGGCCGCACCCTGGCGCTCGCCAACAAGGAATCCCTCATCGTCGGCGGCCCCCTGGTGAAGGCGATCGCCAAGCCCGGCCAGATCATCCCGGTCGACTCCGAGCACGCGGCCCTCTTCCAGGCGCTGGCCGCGGGCACGCGCGCGGACGTACGCAAACTGGTCGTCACCGCCTCCGGAGGCCCCTTCCGGGGACGTACGAAGGCCGACCTCGCGCACGTCACCCCCGAGGACGCGCTGGCGCACCCCACCTGGGCCATGGGCCCGGTCATCACGGTCAACTCCGCGACGCTGGTCAACAAGGGCCTTGAGGTCATCGAGGCGCACCTCCTCTACGACATCCCCTTCGACCGCATCGAGGTCGTCGTCCACCCCCAGTCGTACGTGCACTCCATGGTGGAGTTCACCGACGGTTCGACCCTCGCCCAGGCCACCCCGCCCGACATGCGCGGCCCGATCGCCATCGGCATCGGCTGGCCCGAACGAGTGCCGGACGCGGCGCCCGCCTTCGACTGGACCAAGGCGTCGAGCTGGGAGTTCTTCCCCCTCGACGACGACGCTTTCCCGTCGGTCGGCCTCGCCCGGCACGTCGGGGAGCTCGCGGGCACGGCCCCGGCGGTGTTCAATGCCGCCAACGAGGAGTGCGTGGACGCGTTCCTGAAGGGCGCGCTGCCCTTCAACGGCATCATGGAGACCGTGACGAGGGTCGTGGACGAACACGGCACGCCCTCGGGGGGAACCTCCCTCACCGTCTCCGACGTCCTCGAAGCGGAGACCTGGGCGCGTGCTCGGGCACGCGAACTGGCAGCAAAGACGACCGCGGAGGCTCGTGCATGACGACCTTGATGATGATCCTCGGGATAGTCGTCTTCGTGATCGGGCTGCTCTTCTCGATCGCCTGGCACGAGCTGGGGCACCTGTCGACCGCCAAGATGTTCGGCATCCGCGTGCCGCAGTACATGGTCGGCTTCGGCCCGACCCTGTTCTCGCGCAAGAAGGGCGACACCGAGTACGGCATCAAGGCCATCCCCCTCGGCGGCTACATCCGCATGATCGGCATGTTCCCGCCGGGCGCCGACGGCCGCATAGAGGCACGGTCGACGTCCCCCTGGCGCGGCATGATCGAGGACGCCCGCTCGGCGGCCTTCGAGGAGCTCAAGCCCGGCGACGAGACCCGGCTCTTCTACACGCGCAAGCCCTGGAAGCGCGTGATCGTGATGTTCGCCGGGCCGTTCATGAACCTGATCCTCGCCGTGGCGATCTTCCTCGGCGTGATGATGACGTTCGGCATCAGCAGCCAGACGACCCAGGTCGGCAAGGTCTCCGACTGCGTCATCCAGCAGAGCGAGAACCGCGCCAAGTGCGAGAAGGGCGACAAGGCAGCGCCCGCGAAGGCGGCGGGACTGAAGCCGGGCGACAAGATCGTCGCGTTCCAGAACCAGCCCGTCGACGAATGGTCCGCGCTCCAGTCGAAGATCCGCGAGACCATCGGCCCGGCCACCATCACGGTCGAGCGCGACGGCAAGCGGATCGACCTGCACGCGAACCTGATCAAGAACCAGGTCACCAAGACCGACGGCGACGGTGCCTACGTGGAGGGCAAGTACGTCTACGCGGGCTTCCTCGGCTTCACCCCCGCCAGCGGCATCGTGCAGCAGTCCTTCGGCGACTCCGTCGACCGCATGGGCGACATGATGGAGAACGGCGTCGAGTCGATCATCGCCCTGCCGTCCAAGGTCCCCGACCTGTGGAACGCGGCGTTCAGCGACGGCGAGCGCAAGCAGGACTCCCCGATGGGCGTGGTCGGCGCGGCCCGGGTGGGCGGCGACGTGTTCACCCTGGACATCCCGCCGGAGAACCAGATCGCGATGATGCTGTTCCTCATCGCGGGCTTCAACCTCTCGCTCTTCCTGTTCAACATGCTGCCGCTGCTCCCGCTCGACGGCGGGCACATCGCGGGCGCCCTGTGGGAATCCCTGCGCCGCAACGCGGCGAAGGTCCTGCGCCGCCCCGACCCGGGCCCCTTCGACGTCGCCAAGCTGATGCCAGTCGCCTACGTGGTGGCGGGGATCTTCATCTGCTTCACGATCCTGGTCCTCATCGCCGACGTGGTGAACCCCGTGAGAATCTCCTGACAATTTCCTGCCGAATTCACTGATTACGAGAAGTTTGCGGCGGCCCGGCACCCAATGTGTCGGGCCGCCCACCATTGAGTGGACTTCCGGACGGGATGTGCCCGGGCCCGGGAGGGTGCCGTAATCTCGAAGCCCGGAGCCCGTCGATGCCGGGCCCCGGACTCACACCTTGTGATCCACGCCTTGTGATCCACACCCTTGGGGATGCTCGCCAGATGACTGCCGTATCGCTCGGAATCCCGTCCGTTCCGACCAAGCTCGCCGACCGAAGGGTCAGCCGGAAGATCCAGGTCGGCACGGTGGCCGTGGGCGGCGACGCCCCGGTCTCGGTGCAGTCCATGACGACGACGCGTACCTCGGACATCGGCGCCACGCTGCAGCAGATCGCCGAGCTGACGGCCTCCGGCTGCCAGATCGTGCGCGTCGCCTGCCCCACGCAGGACGACGCGGACGCGCTCGCCACGATCGCCCGTAAGTCGCAGATCCCGGTGATCGCCGACATCCACTTCCAGCCGAAGTACGTCTTCGCGGCGATCGACGCCGGCTGCGCGGCGGTCCGCGTCAACCCGGGCAACATCAAGCAGTTCGACGACAAGGTCAAGGAGATCGCGCGGGCCGCCAAGGACGCGGGCACGCCGATCCGCATCGGCGTCAACGCGGGCTCGCTGGATGCCCGCCTGCTGAAGAAGTACGGCAAGGCGACCCCCGAGGCCCTCGTCGAGTCGGCCCTCTGGGAGGCGTCCCTCTTCGAGGAGCACGACTTCCGCGACATCAAGATCTCGGTCAAGCACAACGACCCGGTGGTCATGGTCAACGCCTACCGTCAGCTCGCCGCCCAGTGCGACTACCCCCTCCACCTCGGTGTGACCGAGGCCGGCCCCGCCTTCCAGGGCACCATCAAGTCGGCGGTCGCCTTCGGCGCGCTGCTGTCGGAGGGCATCGGCGACACGATCCGGGTGTCGCTGTCCGCGCCCCCCGCCGAGGAGATCAAGGTCGGCATCCAGATCCTCGAATCCCTCAACCTCCGCCAGCGCCGCCTGGAGATCGTCTCCTGCCCGTCCTGCGGCCGCGCCCAGGTCGACGTCTACAAGCTCGCCGAAGAGGTCACCGCGGGCCTGGAGGGCATGGAGGTCCCGCTCCGCGTCGCCGTCATGGGCTGCGTCGTGAACGGCCCGGGCGAGGCCCGAGAGGCCGACCTCGGCGTCGCCTCCGGCAACGGCAAGGGCCAGATCTTCGTCAAGGGCGAGGTCATCAAGACCGTCCCCGAGTCGAAGATCGTGGAGACCCTCATCGACGAGGCGATGAAGATCGCCGAGCAGATGGAAAAGGACGGGGTGGCCTCCGGCGAGCCGACAGTGGCCGTCGCAGGCTGACCCACGCCTCTCCGCCCCTCCCGGGCGCAGGCTGACCTGCGCCCCTCCTCCCCGGTGCCCCGCCGCTCCCTGAGCGCGGGGCACACACGTACGCCCCCTCACGCCCCGCACCGGCAAGGCGCGCTTCCCCCCCCGCCCGGGGCCACCCGAGAGCCGACCCCGCCGCGAAGCGGCGAGGAGACTCTCGTGCCCCGGGGGCACCCCGCAGCGCACCGGCACCAAGCCCCCCGCCCCCGGGGCAACCCCCCGACCAGCAGCAAAGCCCAACGGGCAAAAGGCACCCCCCGCACAAGGCGCCCCCGCCAGGTACAGTGCGGAGATCAGTAGACCGTATGGTGAGGCCCCCGCACGTGTTGACTCAGACCACTACCCGGGTCCTCGAACCGAGTGACCTCGACGCCGCGCTCGCCGTGCTCGACCGCGAGCCGGTCGCGAACGCCTTCGTGACCGCTCGCGTCCAGGTGGCGGGTCTCGATCCCTGGCGTCTCGGCGGCGAGATGTGGGGCTGGTACGAGCACGGCATGCTGGAGTCCCTCTGCTATGCGGGGGCCAATCTCGTCCCCATCTGCGCGACCCCCCGAGCCGTACGGGGCTTCGCCGACCGGGCCCGCAGGGCGGGCCGGCGCTGTTCGTCCATCGTCGGCCCCGCCGCCTCCACGGCCCAGCTGTGGCGGCTCCTGGAGCCGTCCTGGGGCCCCGCCCGCGAGGTCCGCGCCCAGCAGCCCCTGATGGTCACCGACCGGCTCCCGGACGACGTCGTCCCCGATCCGTACGTCCGTCGTGTCCGGAAGGACGAGATGGACACGATCATGCCGGCGTGCATCGCCATGTTCACCGAGGAGGTCGGGGTGTCGCCGATGGCGGGCGACGGCGGTCTCCTCTATCAGGCCCGGGTCGCCGAACTGGTCGGCTCGGGCCGTTCGTTCGCCCGTCTCGACCGGGACGGCAAGGTCGTCTTCAAGGCGGAGATCGGCGCCGCCACGGCGAAGGCCTGCCAGATCCAGGGCGTGTGGGTGGCCCCCGAGTACCGGGGCCGCGGCCTGGCCGCCCCCGGCATGGCGGCCGTCCTGCGCTACGCCCTCGCGGACGTCGCCCCCGTCGCCAGCCTCTACGTCAACGACTTCAACACCGCGGCCAGGTCGGCCTACCGCAGGGTGGGTTTCCGGGAGGTCGGGGCGTTCATGAGCGTCCTGTTCTGAACGCGAGCCTCGCGAAGTAGGGTCGCCCCATGACAGACGATGTCGTGATCGCTCCCATCGACCTCGCCGCGCGCGTGGACGACGCGCTGAGCGTCCAGGCCCACGCCTTCGGACTGAGCGAGGACGAGGTGGCCGTGCGGCGCCAGATCGTCCTGCGGCACCTCACGTACCCCCGCGCCCGCGCGTTCGGCGCGACCACCTCCGACGACCGGCTCGTCGGCTTCGTCTACGGCATGCCGAACAGCCGCGGCCACTGGTGGTCGACGGTCGTCGAGCCGTATCTGCGCAGCCAGGACCTGGACGACTGGCTGGACGACTCCTTCGTCATCACCGAGCTGCACGTGCACCCCGGCCACCAGAACCGCGGCATCGGGCGCGCGCTCATCACCACCATCACCGAGGGCGTCCCGGAGCCGCGTTCGATCCTCTCCGCGATCGATGTCGAGAGCCCCGCCCGCGGGCTGTACCGCTCCCTCGGTTACACCGATCTGGCCCGCCGCGTCCTGTTCCCCAGCGCCCCCAAGCCGTACGCCGTGATGGGCGCCCCGCTGCCCCTGCCGAAACGGGTCTGAGCCGTAACCGATTTCCGCCCGCCCCCGGCCCCCGGCTAACCTCCTGCACACCACCCTTACGCAGCAGGAGTTCACCATGGCCCAGGTCCAGCGCATGTCCCGTTTGATGGCGAAGACCCTGCGCGACGACCCCGCGGACGCCGAGGTGCTGAGCCACAAACTCCTCGTCCGCGCCGGTTACGTGCGCCGCACCGCCGCAGGCGTCTGGTCCTGGCTGCCGCTGGGCAAGAAGGTCCTCGCCAACGTCGAGCGCGTCGTCCGCGAGGAGATGGACGCCATGGGCGGCCAGGAGGTCTCCCTGCCCGCCCTGCTGCCCAAGGAGCCGTACGAGGCGACGGGCCGCTGGACGGAGTACGGCGCGGAGCTGTTCCGGCTCAACGACCGCAAGGGCGGCGACTACCTCCTCGGCCCCACCCACGAGGAGATCTTCACCCTCCTGGTCAAGGACCAGTGCACGTCCTACAAGGACCTGCCCGTGATCCTCTACCAGATCCAGACCAAGTACCGCGACGAGGCCCGCCCCCGCGCCGGCATCCTGCGCGGCCGCGAGTTCCTGATGAAGGACTCGTACTCCTTCGACCTGGAGGACGAGGGCCTCGCCCAGTCGTACGCGCTGCACCGCGCCGCGTACCAGAAGATCTTCCAGCGCCTCGGCCTGGACTACCGCATCTGCGCCGCCACCGCCGGCGCCATGGGCGGCTCGAAGTCCGAGGAGTTCCTCGCCCCGGCCGCGGCCGGCGAGGACACCTTCGCCGACTGCCCGAACTGCGACTACGCAGCCAACACGGAGGCCGTCTCCTTCGCCCTGCAGCCGGTCGACGCGGCCGGCGTGCCCGCCGCCGAGGAGATCCCCACCCCCGACACCCCGACCATCGAGACGCTCGCCGCGCACCTCGGCGTCCCGGCCTCCGCGACTCTCAAGAACCTCCTCGTGAAGGTCGACGGCGAGATCGTCGCCGTCGGCGTCCCCGGCGACCGCGAGGTCGACATGGACAAGGTCGAGGCCCACTTCGCCCCCGCCGCGGTGGAGCTCGTGACGGCGGAGGACTTCGAGGAGCGGAACGATCTCGTACGCGGGTACGTCGGCCCGCAGGGTCTGGACAAGGTCCAGTACATCGCCGACCCGCGCGTCGCCCCCGGCACCGCCTGGATCACCGGCGCCAACAAGGACGGCGTGCACGCGAAGAACGTCGTCGCGGGCCGCGACTTCGAGGTCGACGCGTATGTCGACGTCGTGGTCGTCCAGGAGGGCGACCCGTGCCCGAAGTGCGGCACCGGCCTCAAGCTGGACCGCGCCATCGAGATCGGCCACATCTTCCAGCTCGGCCGGAAGTACGCCGACGCCTTCCAGCTCGACGTGCTCGGCCAGAACGGCAAGCCGGTCCGCGTGACCATGGGCTCGTACGGCATCGGCGTCTCGCGCGCCGTCGCCGCCCTCGCCGAGCAGCACGCGGACGACAAGGGTCTGATCTGGCCGGAGGAGATCGCCCCGGCCGACGTCCACGTCGTCGCCGCGGGCAAGGCGCTCCAGACCGAGCTGGCCCTGGAGGTCTCCGACAAGCTGGCCGCGGCCGGTGTCCGCGTCCTCGTCGACGACCGGCCGGGCGTCTCGCCGGGCGTGAAGTTCACCGACTCCGAGCTGATGGGCGTGCCGAAGATCCTGGTCGCGGGCCGCCGCTCCGCCGACGGTGTCCTGGAGCTGAAGGACCGCCGCACCGGCGAGCGCGAGGAGCTCACGGTCGACGAGGCGATCGCCCGCCTCACCGCCTGACGGCACCCGCACACACGAGAGAGGGCGCACCCCGCACGGGGTGCGCCCTCTCTCGTACCGCTACAGCCAGCCCGCGAACTCCAGCAGCAGCTCCGCGTCCTGCGGCCGCCCCACCCGCAGCGCCCGGACCCCGGACTCCACCGCCCGGAACAGCGTCCAGCCCCGCAGCCGCTCCTGGTCGACCTCCAGGGACTCGGCGAGCTTCTTCACGCGCCGCCGCGTGATGGACGCGCCCGACGGCGAGGCGATCAGATCCTCCACCCGGTCACGGACCAGGCGCGCGAGGTCGAAGGCGGGGTCGCCGACCACCGGGTCGGGCCCCACCGCCAGCCACGGCAGCCGGTCCCCGGCGAGCACCTTGCTCTGCCGGAACGTGCCGTGCAGCAGCCGCGGCGCGACGCCCCCGGACTCCCCGGCGAGCAGCTCGTCGCGGGCCGCGAGCGCCGCGTCGACCAGCGGCGCCACGTCCGTGTCGGCGGTCGCGGAGGCGCGCATCGCGTCGGCCTGCCGCCCCGTCCGCTCGGCGACCGTCTCGAAGCGGTGCCCGGTGGGCGGCTCCACCCACAGCCGGCGCAGCGTCCCCGCGGCCTCAAGCAGCGCCTTGGCCTCGGGCAGCGACCGCACGGACACGTCGCGGTGCAGCCGCTCCAGGAGCAGCGCCCCGTCCGAGAACTCCGGGTCGAGCAGCCGCGCGGCGCCGAGTCCGCCCCAGTGGGCGAGCGCGGCCCGCTCGCTCTCCGGCCGCGACCGCGGCGGCACGAGCTTCAGCACGGCGGGCGTGCCGTCGGCCCGCCGCACCAGCAGCACGAGGCTGCTGCGGCCACCGGGAAGGTGCGTCCGCTCGACGGTCAACTCGCGTAGAGCGACGGACTGTTCCACTGCCCCGGGCAGCTTCTCCAGCCAGTCGTCGCCGTCCTGCGCCGTCTCGCCGAGTGCTGTGACGAGGCGCTGCGGCGGTTCGAAAGCCATGCGCGAGTTGTTCCCTTCCTGAACGCGTTACGCCTTGGGAGTCGCCGGTGCGGACGACGGTGTCGACCGCTCGGCGAGCCCAGGGAAGGCTACGCTCCCGGCCCGCCACCGTGCCGCACGGACCGCCGCCTCCCGCAGCGCGCGGGCCGCGGTGCCGCGCCGGGCGCCCGTCGACGCGCGTACGAGATCGGAGTAGACGCCCGCGACCCGGTCCTCAAGCTCCGTGGCGAGCCGGGCGGCCGCCGCGGAGTCCGGCACCGGGAACGGCAGTGAGTACGCCGCGTCCGCGGACTGCGGCTCGCCGCCCAGGTCGCGCACCGCGCGCTGCAGCCCGTCGCGCCGGGCGCGGTGCGCGTCGTACGCCGTGCGCGCCTCGGGCCTGCGCTCGTCGCCGATCCGGCCGCCGACGACGCCGTAGCCGTACACCGCCGCGTGCTCGGCGCCGAGAGCGGCCTGGAGGGCCTTCAGCTCCTCGTCCTTCGACGCCGCCTTCGGGTCCTTCGCGTCGCTCACTTGTCGCCCTCCGGCTCGGTCAGCAGATATGCGTGGGCCGCGCCCGCGGCCGCCACCGAGGCGAGCAGCCTGCCCTCCTCGGCCGGGGCGTCGAGCAGTGCCTCGCCCCGGCGGTCGGCCAGCTCGCGCTCGGCCTTGGCGAGCGCGCGTACGGCGTCCTCGGGGTCGGCGGGCACGGACGGCGAAGGACGCGCGGAGGCGGAAGGCGACGGCGACACGGACTTCGGGGCCGTGGCGCCAGCGGAGGCCGTGGGGGAGGGGGCCCGGCCGGCCGCGAAGGCGTCGGCGTGCTGTTTCACCTCGGCCCGCAGCGGCGCGAGCCGCCCGGCGAGCGAGGGATGCGCCGCGAGCACGGCGTCGTACCGCCCGAGGAGCTCCCCGCTGTCCTTCGCGGCCGCGGCACGCAGCCGCCGGGCGGCGGACGTGCGCTCGTCGGCGGCGGAGTCCCCGGAGTCCGAGCAGCCCGCGAGCAGCGCCGCCGACGCGACGCCGGCGGCCCCGGTGAGCAGACTCCTTCGGCGCGGGCCAGGGCGGGACCGCGGGGCGGTGCGATACGACGGCACGGCAGACGTCCTCGGAGCAGAAGGAAGAAATGAAGATCGGTGGGCGTGGGCCCGGTGATCACCGTACCTTCGGACCGGCCCGGCACCCGCGAGCGGCTCGGGACGGAGCGGCGCATCGCGCGGTCCGTGGGCCGCAACACCCCTCGGGACCGGATACCCTTTGACCTGACACGCAGACTTGCAACGCACCCACAACAGCACACGCGGCCGAGGAGTCACCCGGATGAGCACCACCCAGAGCGAGAGGCTGCGGCAACTACTGGAACCGCTCGTCACCTCGCAGGACCTGGATCTCGAAGAGATCGAAGTGGCCTCCGTCGGACGCAAGCGGGTGCTGAGAGTCGTCATCGACTCCGACGACGGCGTGGACCTGGACCAGATCGCGGAAGTGAGCCGCCTGCTCTCCGCGAAGCTCGACGAGACGGACGCCATGGGCGAGGGGGAGTACGACCTGGAGGTCGGTTCCCCCGGCGCCGAGCGAGCCCTGACCGAGCACCGTCACTATGTGCGCGCCGTGGACCGCCTGGTGAAGTTCCAGCTGACCGAGGGCGGCGAGCTGACCGCCCGCATCCTCACCGTGGACGACGAGGGCCTCGACCTCGAAGTGCCCGGCGTGAAGGGCCGCAAGGCCACCTCGCGCCGCCTCGCCTTCGACGAGATCGACAAGGCGCGTGTGCAGGTCGAGTTCAACCGCAAGGACAAGAAGGAAGAGGAGGCGTAGCCGTGGACATCGACATGAGTGCCCTGCGGGGTCTGGTCAGGGAGAAGGAGATCTCCTTCGACCTCCTCGTCGAGGCGATCGAATCGGCCCTCCTCATCGCCTACCACCGCACCGAAGGCAGTTTCCGCCGTGCGCGGGTGAAGCTGGACCGTGAGACCGGCCACGTCACGGTGTGGGCGACGGAGGACCCGGCGGACCTCGAAGAGGGCCAGGAGCCCAAGGAGTTCGACGACACTCCGTCCGATTTCGGCCGCATCGCCGCGACCACGGCCAAGCAGGTCATCCTGCAGCGCCTGCGCGACGCCCAGGACGACGTGACGCTCGGTGAGTACGCGGGCCGGGAGGGCGACATCGTCACCGGCGTCGTCCAGCAGGGCCGCGACCCGAAGAACGTGCTCGTCGACATCGGCAAGCTGGAAGCCATCCTGCCGGTGCAGGAGCAGGTGCCGGGCGAGGAGTACCCGCACGGGATGCGCCTTCGTTCGTACGTCGTCCGGGTCGCCAAGGGCGTCCGCGGCCCGTCCGTGACGCTGTCGCGCACCCACCCGAACCTGGTGAAGAAGCTCTTCGCGCTTGAGGTGCCGGAGATCGCCGACGGTTCAGTCGAGATCACCGCCATCGCCCGCGAGGCCGGCCACCGCACCAAGATCGCGGTCCGCTCGACGCGCTCGGGGCTCAACGCCAAGGGCGCCTGCATCGGCCCCATGGGCAGCCGCGTGCGCAACGTGATGGCCGAGCTCAACGGCGAGAAGATCGACATCGTCGACTGGTCCGACGACCCGGCCGAGATGGTCGCCCACGCGCTCTCCCCGGCCCGCGTCAGCAAGGTCGAGGTCGTCGACCTCGGCGCCCGCTCGGCCCGGGTGACCGTGCCGGACTACCAGCTGTCGCTCGCGATCGGCAAGGAGGGGCAGAACGCCCGCCTGGCCGCGCGGCTCACGGGCTGGCGCATCGACATCAGGCCGGACACCGAGCAGCCCGACGACCGGCACGACCGGCAGGACCGGCAGGACCGGGACGACCGGTAGCGGACCAGCGGCGGAGGCCGTCGCGGGAATAAATTCCGGGCGGCCACCGCTTCGATCACGACAGTATGTGGCGAGTAGCCGTTCGATTCTTGCCCCGAAGGGGTGAGGTCGGTGCGGGGAGGTAGACTTAAGCGTGTCTGGCCGGACGCATGCCCGCGCATGCCCTGAGCGCACCTGTGTGGGGTGCCGGGAGCGAGCGGCCAAGAGCGATCTGCTGCGCATCGTGGCGAAAGAGGGCGCCTGCGTCCCCGATCCTCGCGGTACGCTGCCCGGCCGGGGTGCGTATGTACACCCCGCCCTGGTCTGTCTGGACCTGGCGGTCCGCCGCCGGGCGCTCCCGAGGGCCTTTCGCGCCCAGGGACCGCTCGACACGGAGGCCTTGCGCCGGGCTGTCGAGGCGGTTGCCCAGCAGGCAACACCGTAAGACGTGGTCGCACGGAACCCCGTGCGGCCTTGGTATTCCGCGAGTTGGAAGTAGGTCGAGATTGCGATGAGCACTCGATGAGCACGCGATGAGTACGCCCATGAAGTAGCGACGGTCCGGCGTAACCCGGACCTAAAAGGAGCGAAGTGGCTAAGGTCCGGGTATACGAACTCGCCAAGGAGTTCGGGGTAGAGAGCAAGGTCGTCATGGCCAAGCTCACAGAACTCGGTGAATTCGTACGTTCGGCGTCCTCGACGATCGAGGCGCCCGTAGTACGCAAACTGACTGACGCATTCCAGCAGGGCGGCGGCAACGGCAAGTCCGCCGCCAAGCCCGGCGCGCCGCGCAAGCAGGCCGCCCCCAAGCCGCCGGCCCCCTCGGGCCAGGCGACCCCCTCTCCCGCGCAGGCCGCCCGTCCGGGTCCGGCCGCGCCCAAGCCGCCGGCGCCCAAGCCCGCCGCGGCCGAGAAGCCCGCGGCTTCGCCGGCGACCCCGGGCCCGCGCCCGACGCCCGGCCCGAAGCCCCCGGCCCCCAAGCCGGCCCCGGCCTCCCCGGCGCCGTCCGCCCCGGAGTTCACCGCTCCGCCGGCCGCCCCGGCTGCTCCGGCCGCCCCCGCGGCCCCGCAGAACCCCCGTCCGGCCGCCGCCCGCCCGGGTGCCCCGAAGCCCGGTGGCCGTCCGGCCCCCGCTCAGGGCCAGGGTCAGGGTCAGGGCCGTGGCGACCGCAATGAGCGTGGCGACCGCGGTGACCGTCAGGGCGCCCCGCGTCCCGGCGGCCAGGGTGGCGCCCCGCGTCCCGGCGGTGCCCGTCCCGCGGGTCCGCGTCCGGGCAACAACCCCTTCACCTCCGGCGGCTCCACCGGCATGGCGCGCCCGCAGGCGCCCCGTCCGGGCGGTGCCCCGCGTCCCGGCGGCCCCGGTGGCCAGGGTGGTCCCGGCGGCGCTCCGCGTCCGCAGGGCGGCCAGGGCGGCCCCGGTGGCGCGCCCCGTCCGCAGGGTCAGGGCGGCGCCCGTCCGACCCCGGGCGGCATGCCCCGTCCGCAGGCGCCCCGTCCTGGCGGCGGTCCCGCAGGTAACCGTCCGAACCCGGGCATGATGCCGCAGCGTCCCGCTGCCGGCCCGCGCCCCGGTGGTGGCCCCGGCGGCGGTCGTGGTCCCGGCGGCGGCGGTCGTCCGGGCGGCGGCGGTCGTCCCGGTGGCGGCGGCTTCGCGGGCCGTCCGGCCGGTCCCGGTGGCGGCGGCGGTTTCGCCGGTCGTCCCGGTGGTCCGGGTGGCGGCGGCGGTGCCGGTCGTCCCGGTGGTGGCGGCGGCTTCGGCGGTCGTCCCGGTTTCGGTGGCCGTCCCGGTGGTCCGGGTGGCCGCGGTGGCACGCAGGGCGCCTTCGGCCGTCCCGGCGGTCCCGCGCGTCGCGGTCGCAAGTCGAAGCGGCAGAGGCGCCAGGAGTACGAGGCCATGCAGGCCCCGTCGGTCGGCGGCGTGATGCTGCCTCGCGGCAACGGCGAGACCGTTCGCCTGTCGCGCGGTGCCTCCCTCACCGACTTCGCCGAGAAGATCAACGCCAACCCGGCGTCGCTCGTCGCGGTGATGATGAACCTCGGCGAGATGGTCACGGCCACGCAGTCCGTCTCCGACGAGACGCTGCAGCTCCTCGGCGACGAGATGAACTACACGGTTCAGATCGTCAGCCCCGAGGAGGAGGACCGCGAGCTGCTCGAGTCCTTCGACATCGAGTTCGGCGAGGACGAGGGCGGCGAAGAGGCCCTCATCGCCCGTCCGCCGGTAGTGACCGTCATGGGTCACGTCGACCACGGCAAGACCCGGCTCCTCGACGCCATTCGCAAGACGAACGTCGTCGCGGGCGAGGCCGGTGGCATCACCCAGCACATCGGTGCCTACCAGGTCGCGACCGAGGTCAACGGCGAAGAGCGCGCCATCACCTTCATCGACACCCCCGGTCACGAGGCGTTCACCGCCATGCGTGCCCGTGGTGCGAAGTCCACCGACATCGCGATCCTCGTGGTCGCGGCGAACGACGGTGTGATGCCGCAGACGATCGAGGCGCTGAACCACGCCAAGGCGGCCGACGTGCCGATCGTGGTCGCGGTCAACAAGATCGACGTCGAGGGTGCCGACCCGACCAAGGTGCGCGGTCAGCTCACCGAGTTCGGTCTGGTGGCCGAGGAGTACGGCGGCGACACGATGTTCGTCGACATCTCCGCGCGCCAGGGCCTCAACATCGAGCAGCTCCTTGAGGCCGTGGTCCTGACCGCGGACGCCTCGCTCGACCTGCGGGCCAACCCGGAGCAGGACGCGCAGGGTATTGCCATCGAGGCCCACCTCGACAAGGGCCGCGGCGCCGTCGCGACCGTCCTCGTCCAGCGCGGTACCCTCCGCGTCGGCGACACGATGGTCGCCGGTGACGCGTACGGCCGAGTCCGCGCGATGCTCGACGACAAGGGCGAGAACGTGGAAGAGGCGGGTCCGTCGACCCCGGTCCTCGTCCTCGGTCTCACCAACGTCCCGGGCGCCGGCGACAACTTCCTGGTCGTCGACGAGGACCGTACGGCCCGTCAGATCGCCGAGAAGCGTGCCGCCCGTGAGCGGAACGCAGCGTTCGCCAAGCGCGTGCGCCGTGTCTCGCTGGAGGACCTGGACAAGGTGCTCAAGGCCGGCGAGATCCAGCAGCTCAACCTCATCATCAAGGGTGACGCTTCCGGTTCCGTCGAGGCTCTTGAGTCCTCCCTGCTCCAGCTGGACGTCGGCGAAGAGGTCGACATCCGGGTCCTGCACCGCGGTGTGGGTGCGGTCACCGAGTCGGACATCGACCTGGCGATGGGCTCCGACGCCATCGTCATCGGCTTCAACGTCCGTGCGGCAGGCCGTGCCGCGCAGATGGCGGAGCGCGAGGGCGTCGACGTCCGCTACTACTCGGTGATCTACCAGGCCATCGAGGAGATCGAGGCGGCCCTCAAGGGCATGCTCAAGCCGGAGTACGAGGAGGTCGAGCTCGGCACCGCGGAGATCCGCGAGGTCTTCCGCTCGTCCAAGCTCGGCAACATCGCGGGTGTCCTCATCCGTTCCGGCGAGGTCAAGCGCAACACCAAGGCCCGCCTGCTGCGCGATGGCAAGGTCATCGCGGAGAACCTCAACATCGAGGGTCTGCGCCGCTTCAAGGACGACGTCACCGAGATCCGCGAAGGCTTCGAGGGCGGTATCAACCTCGGAAACTTCAACGACATCAAGATCGACGACGTCATCGCGACGTACGAGATGCGCGAGAAGCCGCGCGGCTGATCACGCCAGCTCGAACCGGGGCCGGTCGAGGGGAGGTAAATCCCGTCGATCGGCCCCGGCCGTTCCGTGTACGGTTCTTGTGTCCCTGCCAAGCGGTTGGCGGGGCGCCGAACCCGTACCGGCGGGACATCCGGACAACACATGTATGTGGGGACTCTGTCCTTCGATCTGCTCCTCGGCGACGTACATTCGCTGAAGGAGAAACGCTCCGTCGTCCGTCCGATCGTCGCCGAACTCCAGCGCAAGTACGCGGTGAGCGCGGCGGAGGTCGGCGGTCAGGATCTGCACCGGCGGGCCGAGATCGGCCTCGCCGTGGTGGCGGGCGACTGGGCCCATCTCACGGACGTACTGGACCGGTGCGAACGCCTCGTCGCCGCCCGGCCCGAAGTGGAGCTGCTGTCGGTCCGGCGGCGGCTGCACGGCGACGACGATTGAACACAGCAAGACAAGCCCAGGGAATGCCCGGGGATAAGGGAGACGGAGCAGTGGCCGACAACGCGCGGGCGAAAAGGCTGGCGGACCTCATTCGAGAGGTGGTTGCTCAGAAGCTGCAGCGCGGGATCAAGGACCCGCGGCTCGGAACGCACGTGACGATCACGGACACCCGGGTGACCGGTGACCTGCGGGAGGCCACGGTCTTCTACACGGTCTACGGCGACGACGAGGACCGTGCGGCGGCCGCCGCGGGCCTGGAGAGCGCCAAGGGCGTGCTCCGGTCGGCGGTCGGACAGGCCGCCGGCGTGAAGTTCACGCCGACCCTGGCCTTCGTCGCCGACGCCCTGCCGGACAACGCGCGGGCCATCGAGGACCTCCTCGACAAGGCGCGGATGTCCGACGAGAAGGTGCGCGAGGTCTCGGCCGGCGCCGAGTTCGCCGGCGGGGCCGACCCGTACCGCAAGCCCGAGTCCGACGAGGACACGGACGGCACCGCAGACGAGACGGACGGCGACGCCCGCGCATGAGCAAGAGCAGCACCACAACGCCGGACGGCCTTGTCATCGTCGACAAGCCGTCCGGCTTCACTTCGCACGACGTGGTGGCCAAGATGCGCGGGATCGCCAGAACCCGCCGCGTCGGACACGCGGGCACCCTCGACCCGATGGCGACGGGTGTCCTCGTGCTCGGCGTGGAGCGCGCCACCAAGCTCCTCGGTCACCTGGCGCTGACCGAGAAGGAGTATCTGGGCACCATCCGCCTCGGGCAGAACACGATCACCGACGACGCCGAGGGCGAGATCACCTCGTCCGCCGACGCCTCGAAGATCACCCGGGAGGCCATCGACGAGGGCGTCGCCAAGCTGTCCGGTGACATCATGCAGGTGCCGTCGAAGGTCAGCGCCATCAAGATCGACGGCAAGCGGTCGTACGCCCGCGCCCGCAAGGGCGAGGACTTCGAGATCCCGGCCAGGCCCGTGACGATCTCCGCCTTCACGGTGTACGACGTCCGTGACGCCGTCGCCGAGGACGGCACGCCCGTCCTCGACCTGGTCGTCTCGGTCGTCTGCTCCTCGGGGACGTACATCAGGGCGATCGCCCGCGACCTCGGCGCCGGCCTCGGCGTCGGCGGCCACCTCACCGCGCTGCGCCGCACCCGCGTCGGCCCCTACAAGCTGGACGCGGCCAAGACCCTCGACCAGCTCCAGGAGGAGCTCACCGTGATGCCCGTGGCCGAGGCCGCGGGGCGGGCCTTCCCCCGCTGGGACGTGGACGAGAAGCGCGGCCGGCTGCTGCTCAACGGCGTCCGGATCGACATGCCCGAGGAGTACGCGGGTGTGGGCGCCGTCGCCGTCTTCGACCCGGAGGGCCGCTTCCTGGTCCTCGCGGAGGAGTCGCGGGGCAAGGCCAAGGGCCTGGCCGTCTTCGCCTGACGGCCTTCTCGTCCGGTGGCCCGCCCGCCCGACGGCATTGTGGAGCGGCGGACCCAGGTCCGCCGCTCCACCATTCCCCCCACTAGAGGTGTATCCATCGCCACCCGCCGATTCACCCCATCGGGCAGGCGCTCGGAGTGAACCGCGGGGTCGGAAGGGGGCGCGTTCGCGCGGCCTGCTGTCCCGCTGATCACTCCCGACCTACGGTCGGGAGAACGGGGCACGGTGGGGAGGTTCGAGCATGGCGGGACGCGGCGGAGGAGGGCTTTCGGCTCCGGCGCCGGACCGGTCCGTGGTGCGGGTGTGCGATCTCGCCGGGCGCCCGCGCGGCATGGGATTCGCGGCCGACGAGCACGGCACGGTCGTCACCAGTCACGAGGCGGTCGACGGCCTCGCCCGGATCGTCCTGCACACGCCGGACGAGCGGACGTGCGTGGTCCCCGCCGACGCCGTGGTGACGCTGCCCGAAGCCGACCTCGCGCTCATCCGCACCGAAGGACTCGGGCTGCGGCCCCTCCCGGTCACCGCGCGGACCGCCGTGCCGACCGGGACGTACGTGCGCATCACCGCGCGCGGCTGGCGCGAGGCACGCGTCCTCGGCACCTCGGCCGTCACGTACACGGCGACGGACCGCTTCCACCTGGTCGGCGCCGCCCTGGAGCTCGCGATCGGCACCGACGGCGCCGACGCGCTGCGGCTCGGCGGCGGGGCCGCGGGCGGACCCGTCCTGGACGCCGCATCCGGCGCCGTACTCGCCGTTCTCGGGACGGCCCTGCTGCCCCAGGCCGCCGGCCCCGCCGTGCCCGGACAGGACGCCTGGACGCACCGCCCGGCGGGCTTCGCGGTGTCGCTGCGGGACGCGGCGGCCGCCGACCCCGGCGGACCGCTCGCCGAGCTCCTCGCGCGCAACGCCGCGACCGTGCCCGCGTACGGCGAGGACCTCAACCTCGCGGGCGCGCTGCACCTGACCGCCACATCGGCGGGCTCCGACGGCCCGCACACCACGCTTCCGCACCCCACTCTCCCGCACGCCGACCTCCTCGAACCGGTCGAACGGCCCGATACGGCACGGGAGTTCACCGCCTTCACCACGGGACCCGCACGGGTGCTCGGCCTCGTCGGCGACCCCGGCACGGGCCGCACCACGGAGCTGGCCGCGCTCGCCGCACGCCGGGCCAGGGGCGCCGAGCCCGCCCCCACGCTGTGGCTGCGCGGCGCCGACCTGCTCGGCATGGACACATCCGTCGCCGACGCGGTGGAGCGGGCGCTGGACCGCGCAGGGCGGATCCTGGCGGCCGCCGCGGAGGAGGAGTCCGCGGACCGGGACCTCGGGGACATCTCGGCACACCGCGTCGCCCGGCTCGTGCGGGACGCGGGACGGCCGCTGCTCCTGCTGCTCGACGGCCCCGAGGAGATGCCGCCCGTGCTCGCCCACCGCCTCGCGGAGTGGAGCGACGGCACGGCCCGGTGGCTGCGGGACACCGGGGCCCGCCTCGTCATCGCCTGCCGTGCGGAGTACTGGGAGCAGGCCGGTGCGCACTTCGGCGCGGCGACGCACCCGGCGGACGACGGTGCGGAGCCCTCCGGCTGCGTACACCTCGGCGATCTGCCGGAGCCGCAGGCCCGCCGGGCCCGGGCGCGGTACGGCATCCCCGACGGCGCGATGGCCGACGCCGACGCGCGGCACCCGCTGGCGCTGCGGCTGCTCGCCGAGGTGCGGGCCGCCCGGCCGGACGCCCCGCCGCCGGGTACTCCGGACCGGGAGGACATCTTCGGCGCCTATCTGGACCTGGTGTGCCTGCGGGTCGCGGTGCGGCTCGCGGCACCGAAAGGGCTGCGCGGGAACGCCGTGCGCCGCCTCGCGGCAACGGTCTCCGGCCAGGTCCACGAGGCGGCGCGGCGCTGCCTCGGACCCGGCCAGGGCCAGCTGGACCGGACCTCCTTCGAAGCGGTGTTCCCGTGGGGCTCGCTGCCGGGCCGGGGGAGCGGGGCCTGCACGGGGTGGGCGTCGGCGGTGCTCACCGAGGGGCTGCTGGTGCCGGCCGGACCGGGCTACCGCTTCGCGCACGAGGAGCTCGCCGACTGGCTCCAGGGGATGCACCTGGATGTCGACGGGGCGCTGACCTCACTGGTCCACCGCCACCGGGACGCGGCACGGAACCCGTCGGTTCCGGAACAGCGGCGGCGCGATCCGTACCGCCCGGCGCCCGTGCCGGTGCCGCGGCACCGCATCGGCCCGGTGATCCAGGCGCTGCTCTCGCTGGGACGGCAGCGCGGCGCCGCCGAACTGGCCTCGCGGCTGGTGGAGTTGGCGGACGCGCTGGCGGACTTCGACGCGTCCGGGGCGGCCGGGTCCGAGGACGCCGTGTGGTGGGCCCGCCGGCTGCTGGGGGAGGTGCTGCTGCGGGTGCGCGACGCGTCGCCGTACCTCGCGGTGCTCGAACCGCTCGCCGACCGGGGGGAGTTCGGGACCGCCTTCTGGCTGCGGCTGCCGCTGGGCGAGGCCGACCGGTTCACGCTGCTGCGGCGGCTCGTCGTGCACGACGGACCACCGGGGACCCCGGACCGCTGCCTCGACGCCGTCGCCGAACTGCTCACCGCCGACCCCGTGGGCGTACAGCCGCAGCTCGCCCAGTGGTTCGCCGACGAGCGGCCGCTGGACGCCACGCCCGACGCGACCGTCGCCTCCGCCGCGCAGGCGCTGCTCCACACCCACCGGCACCGCGCCATCGACGCCCTCACGGAGACCCTGGTCGACCGCGCCCACCCCCGCGCCGACGAGCTCCTCGCCGCGCTCGCCGAGGAGGAGCCATCGGCCGTCTGCCGCGCGGTCGCCCGCTGGGCCCACGACGAGCGCCCCGCCCGGCGCGTCGCCGCCGCCACCTACGGCCCGCGCGCCGCCCCGCACACCACCACCGACACGGACCGCGAGCTCCTGCGGAACGCCGCCTCCGCGCTGCTCGCACGCCCCGCCGACGACACCCTGCACGGCGCCGCGCTCGCCCTCCTCGTCCGCGACCCGCGGACCTGCTCCCGGTACCTGCCCCAGGCCCTGCGGCGCTTCGCCGCCGGCGACCCGCAGCTGCCCGCGAGCGCCCTGGCCACCACCCTGCCCACCCACCCAGAGCCCGTCCTCGACGCCTTCCGCGCCCGCCTGCACGCGCAGGGCCCGGCCGCCGACGACGTCCTGTGCGCCCTCGCCGACGTGACCACGCCCGCCCTCGCGCGCCGCGTCGCCACCCTCGTGCACGACCTCCTGGAGACCCGCCCCGAGGCGGCCGGGCTCGCCGCGGCGTACATCGACCGGCGCCTCGAACACGGCCCGGCCGTGCGCGGCGTCCTCTTCCCGCTGGTCGCCGGGCTGCTGCACAGCAAGCCCCTGCAGGTCCGGGCCGCCCTCGCGCCCGTCCTCGCCGCCCCGGGCACCGCCGCGTCGCGCGCCCTGCGGGGCGAGCTGCTCGACGTACTGCTGAGCCAGGAGCGGGACGCCGCGGTGCTGGAGAGCGTCCTGCGGTCGGTGGCGCGCGGCGCCGGGGAGCGCGGCGAGGACCGCACCCGCGAGCTCGTGCGGCGCGTCGGACTGCTGCTCGTCCGCACCCCGGAGGGCGCGGCCCGCTTCGACCGGCACCTGGTCGAACTGGCTCGCGGCCGACCTCGTTTCGCCGCGCTCGTCGCGGGCTGGCTCGACGCCGCACCGCAGGACTGGGCCGCCCTGGTCGGCCCGAGCGCCCACCGCACGATCGAGAAGCTCACGGGCGGCGTCCGCGTCCTCGCCTAGACGGCGCCCGGCGGACGGAGTGACCCCCGCCACTCCCTCCGGTGCGAGCCGGGACCCGTCGGCATGGCAGTCTTAGACCTGCGCAATCGGCAATGGGAACGTACAGATGTACGTGACGTATACGGGTTCGGCGAGGAGCAAAGAAGTGCAGCGCTGGCGTGGCTTGGAGGACATCCCCCAGGACTGGGGGCGCAGCGTCGTCACCATCGGTTCCTACGACGGCGTGCACCGCGGTCACCAGCTGATCATCGGGCGTGCCGTGGAGCACGCGCGTGAGCTCGGCGTGCCCGCCGTGGTCGTCACCTTCGACCCGCACCCCAGCGAGGTGGTGCGCCCCGGCAGCCACCCGCCGCTGCTCGCCCCGCACCACCGGCGCGCCGAGCTGATGGCCGAACTCGGCGTGGACGCGCTGCTCATCCTCCCCTTCACCACCGAGTTCTCGAAGCTGTCGCCCGCCGACTTCGTGGTCAAGGTCCTCGTCGACAAGCTGCACGCGCGCGTGGTCGTCGAGGGCCCCAACTTCCGCTTCGGCCACAAGGCCGCGGGCAACGTCGACTTCCTGGCCGAGCTCGGCCGGACGTACGACTACGAAGTCGATGTCATCGACCTGTACGTGAGCGGCGAGGCGGGTGGCGGCGAGCCGTTCTCCTCGACGCTGACCCGGCGCCTGATCGCCGAGGGGGACATGACGGGGGCCGCGGAGATCCTCGGCCGCCCGCACCGCGTCGAGGGCGTCGTCGTGCGCGGCGCGCAGCGCGGCCGCGAGCTGGGCTTCCCCACCGCCAACGTGGGGACGCTGCCCCACACCGCCATTCCCGCCGACGGCGTCTACGCCGGCTGGCTGCACGTCGAGGGCGAGGCCATGCCCGCGGCGATCTCCGTGGGCACGAATCCGCAGTTTGACGGCACCGAGCGGACGGTCGAGGCGTACGCGATCGATCGCGTCGGCCTCGACCTGTACGGGTTGCACGTGGCCGTGGAGTTCCTGGCCTTCGTGCGGGGGCAGGCCAAGTTCGACTCGGTCGACTCGCTGCTTGTCGCTATCGCGGATGACGTGAAGCGGTGCAGGGCTCTTATCGAGTCCGCCTAGTCGCCGTAGGGGGCGCGCTCCTTTTGCGGCTGCGGGTGTGTCGTGGTTGCTCGCGCAGTTCCCCGCGCCCCTGGACAAGCGCCCTGCGGGCGCTTTGTCAGGGGCGCACGAGACCCTGGGAAGCCGAGCTCGCGGCGGCAGCCGCCCAGTGGCAGGCCACCTGCGTCTGGCCGCCGCCGGCCAGGAGGGGGAGGTCCACCTCACGGCAGCGGTCGGCGACGCCCGCCCGCTCCGCCTCGCCGGAGGCAAGCACTTGGCACCGTGCATGGAACCGGCACCCCCCGGGAATCCGTGACGGATCCGGCGGCTCACCCGTGAGGACCACCGGATCGCCGGGCGCCTCGGGCAGCACGGACAACAGCGCCTGGGTGTAAGGGTGCTGAGGGGCCGTCAGCACCTCCTCCACCGTGCCGGTCTCGACGATCCGGCCCAGATACATCACCGCGACCCGGTCCGCGATGTTCCAGGCAAGACCCAGATCGTGCGTCACCACCAGCGCGGACAGGCCGAGTTCGTCCCGCAGCCGGAGCAGCAGCGCCAGGATCTCGCCGCGCACGGATGCGTCGAGGGACGCCACCGGCTCGTCCGCGACGATGAGTTCGGGTTCGAGGACCAGCGCGCCCGCGATGACGACGCGCTGGCGCTGGCCGCCGGAGAGCTCGTGCGGATAGCGCAGGAAGAAGCGGTCCGGCGGACGCAGCCCCGCCCGTGAGAGGGCACCGGCGACCGCGGCACGCTCGTCGCCCCCGTACCCGTGGATGCGCAGCCCCTCCGCCACGGCGTCGTACACCGTGTGCCGGGGGTTGAGCGAGCCGCTGGGATCCTGGAGGACCAGCTGGACCCGTTTCCGGTACGCCTTGAGCGCGCGGCCCGAGTAGTCCAGCGGCTTGCCGCCGAACGTCACCCTGCCGGAGGTCGGCGGCACCAGGCCGAGCAGCGAGCGGGCCAGCGTCGTCTTGCCGCACCCCGACTCGCCGACCAGCGCGACGATCTCACCGCCCTTGATGTCGAGGTCGACGCCGTCCACGGCACGGGCGGTCGGCGCGCCGCGGCGGCCGGGGAAGGCGATGTGCAGGCCGGCGGCCGACAGCAGGGGGTCTGCGGCTTCGGTGGTCATGTGCTGCTCCTGGTCACGAGGGCTGTCGGTCCCGAGGGCTCATGGGCACGGGGGCGGGTGGTCACGGCGTGCGCTCCGCCGTCGCCGGCGCCGACGTGGGCTGTGCCGGGAGCGGCGCGCCCGCGTGGACACAGGCCGCGCGGTGGTGCGGGCCCGCGTCCCGCAGTGCCTGGTCCTCCGTCGCGCAGGAGTCGAGGGCGACCGCGCACCGCAGGTGGAACGTACAGCCCGTGGGGAGCGCCGACGGGTCGGGCGGGTCGCCCGGCAGGCCGCGCGGGGCGAACCGCGACGCGGCGTCGCCGATGCGCGGGAAGGCGGCCGACAGGGCCTTGCCGTAGGGGTGCCGCGCGTTCTCGTAGACCTGTGTGGCCGGGCCCTCCTCGACGACGCGGCCCGCGTACATCACGGCGAGCCGGTCGCAGGTGTCGGAGAGCACCGCCAGGTCGTGGCTGATCATCATCAGGCCGAGGTCCTGCTCGGCCACCAACTGTTCGATCAGGCGCAGGATCTGAGCCTGGATCATCACGTCCAGTGCGGTGGTCGGCTCGTCCGCGATGATCAGCCGGGGGTCGCAGGCGAGCGCCATCGCGATCATCACGCGCTGCCGCTGGCCGCCGGACAGCTCGTGCGGATACGCGTCCGCGCGCGCGGCGGGCAGCCCCACGTGTTCGAGGAGCTCGCCCACCTTCTTCTTCGCGCCCGCCTGTGTTGCCTTCCTGTGCAGCAGGATCGGCTCGGCGATCTGGTCGCCGATGCGGTGCACGGCGTTCAGCGAGTGCATCGCGCCCTGGAAGACGATCGAGGCGCCGGCCCAGCGCACCGCGCGGACCCGCCCCCACTTCATGGTGAGGACGTCCTCACCGTCGAGCAGGATCTCGCCGGACACCTTCGTGCCGGCGGGCAGCAGCCGCAGCAGGGCGAGCGCGAGCGTGGACTTGCCGCACCCGGACTCGCCGGCCACGCCGAGCTTCTGGCCCGCGTCGACGTGGAGGTTGACGCCGCGGACGGCGGCGGCGCCGTTCGCGTACGTCACTTCGAGGTCGCGCACGTCGAGGAGGCGGGGCCCCTCGGTTCTCTGCACGTCTTTCTGTACGTCTTTCTGCACGTCGGTCAACGGGAGGCCCCCAGCCTGGGGTTGAGCACGGATTCCACGGCGCGGCCGCACAGGGTGAACGCCAGCGCGACGACGGCGATGGCGAGACCGGGCGGCGCGAGGTACCACCAGTGGCCCGCGCTGACCGCGCCCGCCTCGCGCGCGTCCTGCAGCAGCCCGCCCCACGACACGCTCGTCGGGTCGCCGAGGCCGAGGAAGGCGAGCGTCGCCTCGGTGAGGATGGCGCCGGAGATGACGAGGGTGGTCTGCGCGAGGACGAGCGGCATCACGTTGGGCAGCACGTGCCGGGCCATGATGTGGCCGTGGCCGCCGCCGAGTGCCTGGGCGCGTTCGATGTACGGGCGGGACTCGACCGCCAGCGTCTGCGCGCGGACCAGGCGTGCCGTGGTCGGCCAGGTCGTCACGCCGATCGCCAGGATGATCGTCCAGATGGAGCGGGACATCACGGAGGCGAGGGCGATCGCGAGCACCAGCGTCGGCATCACCAGGAACCAGTCGGTGACGCGCATGATGACGGTGGCGTACCAGCCCTTGAAGTGCCCGGCGGTGATCCCCACCAGCGTGCCGATGGCCACCGAGAGCACGGCGGCGAGCAGCCCCACGGACAGCGAGATGCGCGCGCCCCACACCAGCAGGCCCAGCAGGTCGCGCCCGAACTGGTCGGTCCCCAGCGGGTACGCGCCGTTCGGTGACTCCATCGGATCGCCCGGCGCGTCGGTCACGCTCTGCGCGTCGGAGCCGACGAGCAGCGGCGCGAAGACCGCGGCGAGGGCGATCACGGTGAGTGCGGCGAGGCCGAAGAGCCCGGCCTTGTGCGTGCGGTACTCCCGCCAGAAGCGGGCCGCGGAGTGCCTGCGTCGGGTCCAGGCGAGCGACCGGGCGCTTTTCGGAGCCGTCGCCGGGGTGGTCGGTGTCGGTGTCGGGCCGGTCGGTGCGGATTCGGTCGTCATCGGCCCACCCGGGGATCGAGCAGCGGATAGATCACGTCGGCCAGGGTGTTCATCAGGATCACCGCGGCCGAGAAGACGAAGAACAGCCCCTGCACCAGCGGCAGGTCGGGCACGCTCAGCGCCGCGTAGAAGAGTCCGCCGAGCCCCGGCCAGGAGAAGACCGTCTCGACGAGGATCGCGCCGGCGACCACCGTGCCGAGGTTGACGAACATCAGGGTGACGGTCGGCAGCATCGCGTTCGGTACGGCGTGCCGCCGCCGTACGAGATCGTCGCGGAGCCCCTTCGCCCGCGCGGTCGTCAGATAGTCGCTGCCCATCTCGTCGAGGAGCGAGGACCGCATGACGAGCAGTGTCTGCGCGTACCCGACGGCGACCAGTGTGATCACGGGGAGCACCATGTGGTGCGCGACGTCGATGACGTACGCGAACCCGGTCTCGCCGCCCGACTCCAGGCCGCCGGTCGGGAACATCCCGGGAATCGGCCCGATCCCCACCGCGAAGGTGATGATCAGCAGCAGCCCGAGCCAGAACGACGGCACCGAGTACAGCGTCAGTGCGAGCCCGGTGTTGAACCGGTCGCCGAGCCCGCCGTTGCGCCAGGCGGTGCGCGTGCCCAGCCAGATGCCGATGAGGGTGTAGAGGACGTACGCCGTTCCGGTGAGGAGCAGCGTCGCGGGCAGCGCCTCCGTGATCTTCTCCATCACGGGGGCGTGGAACTGGTACGACGTGCCGAAGTCGCCGCTCAGGACATTGCCGGTGTAGTCCCAGAACTGGGCCATGACCGGCTTGTCGAGGCCGAACTCCGTGCGCATGGCGGCGAGTTGCTCGGCGGAGACGCGCTTGCCGCCCGTCATCTGCTTGACGGGGTCGCCGGGGATCAGCCGGAACAGGAAGAAGCTGGTGACGAGCACGGCGAACAGCGACACGACCGCGCCGCCGAGCTTGCCCGCCACATAGAGGAGGTAGGCGCGGGTGTTGCGGGCGCGCGGCCCGCGGGCCGACGCCGGCCCGGCCGATGCCGGGTCGCCGTCGGCCCCTGGACCCGGGGGGCCCTCGGTGTCGAGCAGGGCGGGATTGCTGTCAGCGGTCATGCGTTACTCGCGGTCCTCTGCGGTAGAACGGCGGCGCAGGGCGAACAGGACTCCGCCGCCCACGAGCACCACCGCGGCAGCGGCGATACCGATGATGACACCGGTCGAGCTGCCGTCCTTGGAGGAACTCTTCCCATCCGCGGGGACGGCCGACCACCAGCTCCAATATCCATCCTGGCCGTAGATGTTGCCGGCGGCCTTCGGCATGGTGGTGATGGACTTGATCTGGTCGGTGCGGTATGCCTCGACGGCGTTCGGATACGCGAGGACGTTCATGTACCCGGAGTCGTAGAGCCACGACTGCATCTGCTTGACGATGTCGGCGCGCTTGGCGGGGTCGTACTCCGCGAGCTGCTTGGCGTACAGGTCGTCGAACTTCTTGTCGCAGATGAAGTTGTCGGTGGCGGCGCTCTCCTTCGCCTTCTCCGGCAGCGCGGCGCAGGTGTGGATGCCGAGCACGAAGTCCGGGTCGGGGTTGACGGACCAGCCGTCGAAGGCGAGGTCGTACTCACCGGCGTACCACGGCACGGACACGTCGTCGAGACAGTTGACCTTCAGCCCGATCCCGAGGTCGCCCCACCACTCCTTCAGATACTTGCCCACGGCCTTGTCATTGGGGTCGGTGGCATGACACAGAATGCGGAAGTCCAGCGGCCTCCCGTCCTTCCCGACCCGCTTGCCGTCACTGTTCTCCTTGTACCCCGCCTCGTCGAGGAGCTCGGCGGCCCGCTTGGGGTCGTACTTCATCTCCTGCCCGGCGGACGGCTTCCAGGCGTAGTCGGAGAAGCGCGGCGGAATGTATCCCGCGCCCTCGACGGCGTGTCCCTGGAAGACCTTGTCGACCAGCGCCTCCCGGTCGACGGAGAGGAAGAGCGCCTGCCGCACCTTCTTGTCGAGGAGCGCCGGATGCCCGTCGCCGAACTTCTTGCCGTCCTGCGTCTTCGCTCCGGGGTTGGTGGCGAGGGCGAAGAAGCGCCGCCCGGGCCCTTCGTTCACCTTGATGTTCTCTTCGTTCTTCAGGGAGTCGGCCTGCGCGGGAGTGAGCGCGGGCTGCCCGGCGACGAAGGACACCTCACCCTTCCTGAGGGCGGAGACGGCCGCGTCCTGGTCCTTGTAGGTCTTGAAGACCAGCTCGTCGAATTTCGCGGGGCCCCGCCAGAACTCCTTGTTGGCCTTGAACTTCACGTACTGGTCGACCTTGTAGTCCGTCAGGATGAACGGCCCGTTGCCGACGACGGGGAAGTCCTTGTCGTTGTTGAACTTCGAGATGTCGTCGACCTTCTCCCAGACGTGCTTGGGAACGATCGGCACGTCGAGCGCGGCCATCGTGGCCTGCGGCTTCTTCAGCTCGATGACCAGCTTCGTGGGGCTCGGCGCGGTCACCTTCCTGAAGTTGGTGACGAAGTTGGAGTTCGCGGTGGCGGTGCCCTCCTTGGACATCACCTTGTTGAACGTCCAGGCCGCGTCCTCGGCGGTCGCCCGCTTCCCGTCGGACCACTTGGAGTCGTCCCGAATGGTGTACGTCCAGGTCAGCTTGGAGGCCGACGGCTTCCAGTCGGTGGCGAACCCGGCGATCGCCTTGTTGTTCTCGGCGTCGTAGTTCGTCAGGTATTCATACGTCAGCCGGTGCAGGCTGGTGCTGAGCAGCCGCTGGGCGAGAAACGGACTGAGCGAGTCGACGCTCTGCGCCACGGCGACGGTGAGCACCTTCTTGCCGCCGTCCTCGGCCCGCGCCTGCTGCGGGCCCGGATTGAGCGGCGTGGCGAGACCGGCCGTCAGAGTGAACGCGGCGGCACCGCCCGCGAGCACGAGCCTCAGGCGGCCGCGGGGACGGTGCGGTGCTGCTGTCTTGGGTACTGCGGTGTCCGGTGCTGCTGGTCTGCCGTGCTGATCTTGTGTGTCCATGGGTCGGTGACCTCGCGTCATCGCTCGCGCAGGGATGGCTGGCTACACGCTGGTGGATCAAGGAACGTCAGCTGGTTGCTGTGTGTCTACCAGCGCCAGTCTGCACGCGTCAACGGCGGGTGAACCCCATGTGGCCTGCGGAAATAACGAGTTGACCGGGATTTCATCCGCATTGGTCAAGACCACTGACGCCTGGCTGGTGAGGGGGTGGCGACGGAGGGAGGGGCTGGTGAGGAGGCCAACGGTTCCGCACGGGTGCCTGCGGGGCTGTGGGCGGCCTGTTGGTTGTGGTGCCGGCGGTCTCGCCTGTGGCATCCCTCCGCTGTGGGCAGGCGTTCCGCACGGCGGAACGGGTGGGCACAGCGCACGGTGCGGGATGCGGCGAACGGGGGCGGTACGCCGAGTGGGCCCGCACCGAGGAACGGTGCGGGCCCACTGAGAGGCTGACGAGCCTACTGCTGCGGAGGCGGCGGCTGCTGGAAGGGCGCCCCCGGCTGGAACGGCGCGCCGGGCTGCGCGGGCGGCGGCGCCTGTCCGTCCTGTGGCTGTGGCTGCGCCTGTGGCTGGTGGGGTGACGGCACTTGCTGGGGCGGCTGGGCCTGGTGCGGCGGCTGGGCCTGCTGGGGCGGCTGGGCCTGCTGGGCCTGCCAGCCCTGCGGGGCCCCCGGCTGTTGCGGGTAGGGCTGATGGCCGGGCTGGGGTTGCGGCTGCGGCTGCGGGGGAGCGTACGGCTGGGGCTGCCCTTGCGGGGCGGGCGCTTGCTGTACGGGCGCCTGCGCCCCCGGCACCTGCTGACCGGGCATCGGCGGAGCCATGTGCGGCGGCGGATTCCCGTCCGACGTCCACAACCCCTGCTGCTGCTGGGCCCGCACGAAGTCCTCGGCCACCATCGCCGAGAGATTGAAGTACGCCTCCCGCACCTTCGGCCGCATCATGTCGAGATCGACCTCGGCACCGGCGGCGAGATGCTCGTCGAAGGGGATGACGACAACGCCACGGCACCGCGTCTCGAAGTGCGACACGATGTCGTCGACCTTGATCATCTTGCCGGTCTCGCGCACACCGGAGATGACGGTGAGGGACCGCGAGACGAGATCGGCGTACCCGTGCGCGGACAGCCAGTCGAGCGTCGTCGAGGCGCTGCTCGCGCCGTCCACGGACGGCGTGGAGATGATGATCAGCTGATCGGCGAGGTCGAGGACCCCACGCATGGCGCTGTAGAGCAGCCCCGTACCGGAGTCGGTCAGGATGATCGGGTACTGCTTCCCCAGTACGTCGATCGCGCGCCGGTAGTCCTCGTCGTTGAAGGTGGTCGACACGGCCGGGTCGACGTCGTTGGCGATGATCTCAAGTCCGGACGGCGCCTGCGAGGTGAAGCGCCGGATGTCCATGTACGAGTTGATGTAGGGGATCGCCTGGACGAGGTCACGGATCGTGGCTCCGGTCTCGCGCCGCACGCGCCGGCCGAGCGTACCGGCGTCGGGGTTGGCGTCGATCGCGAGGATCTTGTCCTGCCGCTCGGTGGCGAGCGTGGACCCCAGGGCGGTGGTCGTGGTCGTCTTGCCGACACCGCCCTTGAGGCTGATGACGGCGATCCGGTAGCAGGACAGCACAGGCGTCCGGATGAGCTCCAGCTTGCGCTGCCGCTCGGCCTCTTCCTTCTTGCCGCCCAGCCTGAACCGCGAACCGCCACCGGTGGGCCGGCTGCTCTTGGGCTTCGTCCTGGTGTTGCGCAGCAGCCGGTCGGAGGACAGCTCGACCGCGGCGGTGTAACCGAGCGGGGCACCCGGGTTGGTGCGCTCCCGCTGATCGTGCCGGACGGCCTGCGGCCAGGCGGCACCGGTACGGGGGTCGACGGGCGGCTGCCCGGGGTGCCCCGGCTGTCCCGGCTGTTCCTGGTGGGGGATCTGAGGGGCCTGCGGCTGGGGTGCCTGGGGCTGGGGTGCCTGGGGCTGAACCGGAGGCTGGGGTTGCACCGGAGGCTGGGCCTGCCCCTGAAATGCCTGCGGCTGCTGAGGCGGAACGGACTGCTGCCCCGGCGCCGGCTGCTGGACGGGGAACTGCTGCCCCGGGAAGGGCTGCCCCGGTTGAACGGGCTGCTGCCCCTGCGGCGCGGGCGGCTGCGGGAATCCGTAACCGGTCTGGGGCGCAGGGGGAGCCTGTGGCTGGGGGGCGGGAGCTGGAGCGGGGGCGACCGGGGCAGGTGCGGCAGCGGCAGCCTGCGGGAAGCCGTAACCCGTCGGAGGCGCAGGGGGTGCCTGCGCCTCGGGGGCGGCCGGGGCAACCGGAGCGGACTGGGGGAACCCGTACCCACCCTGCGGAGTGGCGGGCGCGGGCGCGGGTTCAGGCGCGGGCGCGGTCACAGGGGCGGGCGTGGAGGTCGGCCAGGCCCCGGGCGCCGGCTGTGGAGCCTGCGGCTGGCCCGGCGCGGGGTAGGGAGCAGCCTGCGTGGCCGGCGGAGGCGTCGTGGGCGCGGGCCACTGCGGCGCGGACGTCGGAGCCGCGGGCTGGAACGCGGGCGGCAACGGCGGAAGCACATCCTGCGGCGAGGGCGGCGGAGGCCAGGCGGAAGGCACGGCGTCCTGCGGAACGACATCTTCCGCTACGGGACCGGAGTCACCGTCAGCACTCGCATCAGTGCCGGAATCCCGCCCCTCACCCTGCGCTTCACCGGACTTACCGGACTCATCAACATCGACGTCACCACCGGAAACGGAACCACCCGCACCCGCACCCGCAGAAGCCTCCGGATCCTCCGAGACCTCCGAGACCT
Source organism: Streptomyces sp. NPDC050732 (assembly GCF_040654255.1). Taxonomy (NCBI): domain Bacteria; kingdom Bacillati; phylum Actinomycetota; class Actinomycetes; order Kitasatosporales; family Streptomycetaceae; genus Streptomyces; species Streptomyces sp. NPDC050732. Next base: position 30,861 of record NZ_JBFAHP010000019.1, on the reverse strand, counting down.
CCGAGCCCCCCGAAGCCTCGGCAGCGGCAGCCCGCTCCTCGATCTCCTGCTTGAGGGCGCGAGCGGAGAACCGCATGGTGGCGCCACTTTCGAGGTCACCACTGCCCAGGCTCTCCCCGACAGGCTCAACGGCAGCGTCGTCATCCCCGTCGCCCTTGGCCTCGGCCAGGGCATCGACTTCGTTCTTCGGGACGACACCGGTCACATGAACGGAGGCCGCAGGCCCGGCAACGGCCCCACTCCAGTCGGCGGCACCACCACCGGAAACCACGGGAGGCACAGAGGAAGAGACATCAGAAGGCGCAGCACTCGCCGCACCCTCGGTCCCCGTCTCCTCGACTTCCTGGACATCCCGCACTTCCTCGACCTCCTCCACCTCCTCCACAGGATCCGGATCCGAAGCCGCAGGCTGGAACCCACTGCCGAGGGGCAACTTCGGCACGACACTGGGCACGCTCCCCGAAGGCGGACCCACAGGCGCCGGCGGGGGCGGGGGAGCGGAGAAGGACGGCATGGCGGGCACCGGCGCGGAGGCGGCCGGAGCCACAGCTTCCGAAGCAGAAGAAGCGGCCGAAGCGGATTCCTCCGAAGCGGATTCCTCCGAAGCGGATTCCTTCGGGGCGGAGTCCACCGAGGCGGCTTCCCCCGGAGCAGAAACGGGTGGAGCAGGAGCAGCCGGAGCAGGGGCAGCCGGAACGGAGGCGGCCGGCGTGGAAACGGGCGGCGCCGAAGGCGTCTCACCCGCACTGCCCGAAGCGTTCTGCGTGTACCAGGCGGGCGGCGCGTAGTCGATGGTGAACTCGCCCGTCGTCTCGGCAGCGGACTCCGCGTCGGACTGATCATCGACGGGTGAGTCCCAGCCCCCGCGGATCTCGTCCCGATCGCTGTTCACAATGCCTCCTGGTGTGGTCGAGCACCCTCGTGCCGTGGTGGGGGGCGACCGTTCCTGTCGTCCGATCCGCCTGGCTCTCCCCGTTGCGGGACGCGCACCACCCGTTCGAGGGTTCCGGCGATGCGCCCTGTCCCAGCCTAATCATCAAAACCACCAGCACGGCAGGGCAGTCCGCCCCACCAATGCTGTCCATTGCGTCACGCCACACCGAGGAGCGATCCACGTACATCAAACCGTGACGGACAAATCCCTCAACGGCCGACACCTCGCCCCGAATTGCCGGATGCCGCGCCGAGTCAATCCATCCGCCGAGCGGTACCCAACAATCCGGTCTCGGCGTCGGTGGCCTGCGTCATCACGTACTGCCGGTCACGGTCGGCACACCACAACGTCACCCCGTCGGCCAGCGTCGGCAGCGACTCGACATCCCCGCCCGGCAGCCCCAGCAACCGCCCGATCTGCACCGCTTCATCCGGCGACACCCGCTGCACCCCCACCAGCCGCGCCTGCCGCACGAGCCGAGGCGCGACGGGACTCAGATAGGGCAGCACCGTCAGCACGGACTGCCAGGGCGCGGACACGACCCGCCCCCGAGGCGGCCGCATCCCGCAGTCCCGCACCACCAGCACCGGACTCCCCGCGGAAGCCCCCTGGGGCGGCACCCGCCCCACGTCATGCACACCCATCCCACTCGGCCCCACCCCGAGCGCCCGCACCAACGGCTCCCAGGCCCCGGCCCGCCCGGTCTCCACAGCCACCCGCGCCCCGGTCGCGGCGGCCCGCAACGCGATGACCTGAGCCGTCCACAGACCACCGATGAAGAGAATGTCGTACGGAGTGGGACGGTTGACGCCAAGGGTCGCGGGTCGGCCCTCCGCGTCCGCGCCGATCACGACCCCGTCGTCACCGATCGGCAGCGTGAGCGCGTCCACCTGGTCCGCGGAGAGCGCGTGTCTCCTGTGTCGAGGACCGATCAGCCCGAACCCGCCTCGCACGGCGGATGCGAATGCATTCCTGGCCGGCTCACCCGTGGAACCCGTGACCGAAGGAGTCGAGACAGCCATCAACGAGCACCCCCGAGCGGCAGCGTGGCGAGCATCCCCGGCAACTGTTCGCGATCCAGCCGTACCAGCCCCGTCCCGGCCTGACGGGCGGCCTGCTCCAAAGAGCGCCGCGCGGCTACGAGTTCGGCATCGCCGCGTCCCGTCACCCTCAGGTGGCCGCGCAAGGCGATCTCCTGCCGCGCGCCGCGTCCGAGCGTGAGACTGAAGGTCGTGGTCAGCGCCGGAACCGCGGTGAGAAGGGCCACGAGTTGAGGCAGCGCGGGCGCTCCGGACCTGCCCAACTGCGGCCAGCGCGCCACCCAATAGGTGGTGTGGCGCCGGTTGTCGCACCGCCAGGCGCGCGGGGACTCCTCGGTTCTGCGCTCCGGAACCTCGGCCCGGTTGGCCTGAGACGTCACCAAGGGGTTGGCGCAGGCGGAGGTCGCGATGGCGGAGGCCACCTCTTCCTCGTTCAGAACGGTCACGTGGAATCCCGCTCCCGTGAGCCGACTCGCGAGCTGGTCCGCGACACGCACCACGCACTTCTGTGCACCGGCCAGACCGCCCCCGCGCGCTGCCACGGCCTCGGGACAGAGCTCAGGATCGAGCTTGAGGGCGATCCAGGTGATCCGCACCGCGGGTGCCCCCGTGAGGACCTGCAGCGGTGCGTAGTTGCTGACGGCCAAGGACTGTTGCGGAAGGTGCAGCGCGGGGGCCGGTTGGGTGTGCAGCACAATCTGGGCGGACGTGAGCCGGATGCCGTCCACTTCGAGCGCGTCCCGTACCAGGCTCACCGGCAGCGGCTGCCTTCCGCGATCGGCCCTCAGAGCCGTCACGTCCGATTCCACCTGCAGCATCGCGGTCACGAACGTCCCGTCGCCGACCATCCCGACCTCACGACGGTCCCGGCCGCTGTAGGCGTACGTACGCAGGGCAGGGTCACACTCGACCGCTGGGGCGAAAGCGGGGTCGGTACCCGGAGGCACCGATCTCTCCACGGAAGCGCGTTGCCGGGCTTTCAACGCCCGTGCAGTGCCCAGCCATTCGTGCAACGGGCGCCCGCGGCGACGTACGACGGCGAACAGCACCAACGCCGCAGCGACCAAGGATGCCGGGACGAGAGCCAGTGGACCGATGATCCAGGCCGCGACGAGCAGAGCGGCGGCGAGCTCCAGCAGAACGAGCCGCAACAGGCGGAGGGAGCCCAATTGTCCTGCCGCCAGCCGCAGTTGAATGACGCCGGGGCCGGGCATTGCTGATGCATCCGACAAGCTGCCGCCTGCCTGCGCCGGAGTCCGAGCGGCGGGATCCGCACGTCTTCCCGTCCGCCTGTGCGACGTCGAAGCCACCAGCCCCACCCCCGTAACTCTCCCGAACCGCCTTCTTGAGCAAGGTGCTTGGACTTCAATAACCTCACCCAGCCCGCACGCGCGATTACTCAACAGGCATAGTAGGGGCCCGGTCCGACAACGGAGAGCGCGGGCATGGGCACGGCCCGCCACCGCACGGGGAGCAGCAGCCACTCAGGTCGCTCACGGGGAGAACCAGACACGCATGGCATCACGGCGGGACGAACTCAACGCGTACATCTTCGCGAAGCGCCGCACGCTGGCCGCGTTCATCCAGCCCTCACCCTCGGGCTCGGAGGAAGGAGCGCCTCGCCCTCTGCGTGCGGTGGTGCCCGGCCTCATCGTCGCGGTGATCGTTCTGGCGGTCTTCGGTGCGTGGGGGATGTTCCGGCCGACGGCCAAGCCCGGCTGGGACACGCCCAAGGAACACGTCATCATCGCGAGCGACTCGACGACCCGTTACGTCATCCTGAAGACCCGCGGCAAAGCCCAACTGCACCCGGTCCTCAACATGGCGTCGGCGAAGCTCCTGCTCGACTCCGGCAAGGGTGAGGTCATCAACGTCGACGAGTCCGTGCTCGACAAGGGCACGATCCCGCACGGCGCCACCATCGGCATCCCGTACGCCCCCGACCGGCTGCCCTCGGCATCGGAGGCCGGCTCCGCCAAACGCTGGGCTGTCTGTGAGCGCCCGGTCGAGGGCGGCAGCAGCATTCAGAAAGCGGCGTTCGTCCTCGGGGAGCGTGACCGGAACAGGACCGAGGGCCGTGCACGTCTGCGGGGCGGTGAGCTGTTGTACGTCGTGGGCCCGGACAAGACACGCTACGTGGTCGACGCCCACGGCCGGGCGTACCGGATCTCGGAGAGGGAGGAGCGTGGACTCCTGCTGCGCGTCCTCGTGGGGTCCGGTCGTGAGCCGCAGGGGGTCTCCAAACAGTGGCTCGACACTCTGCTCCCCCGAGACGCGATCGCCTTCCCCGAGATCGACGGCCCTCCGGGTGCGGATGCGAAGGTGCCGGGCCTGCAGGACCGCGTGGCTGACAAGGTCGGCATGATCCTCAAAGCGACGGACGGCGAAGGTCCCCAGCACTACGTGGTTCTTCCCGGGCGGATCGCCCCGGTCTCCGACTTCACCGCGAAACTCCTCCTCAGCAGCCCCGACCTGGTCACCCTCGGACAGAACGGCCGGGCCCGGCAACTGAGCGCCGCGGCCTTCACCCCCGGGACGAAGGAGTTCGGAGCGGAGTACAGGTGGCCGCGCGAGGAGCCGAGGACCGCCAACGAAGCGTCCACCACGCGTGGGAGCCGCAACACCGTGTGCAACGTCCTGCGCGACGTCGACACCGACGACGGCGCGACGACGCTCAGCACCTGGGCAGGCACCGACTTCCCGGCCCCGCTTCCGACCGGCTCGTCCAGCGCGTACGTCACGCCCGGCTCGGGCCAGCTCTACCGGCAGTTCCTCGGCTCCGAGACGAAGGCCGGCGGCGTTTTCCTGGTCACCGACACGGGCCTCCGGTACGCGATGCAGTCCAACAGCGACAGCGCGACCGACGACGCAGGCATCGGCACCTCCGCGAAGCAGCGCGAGCAGCAACAGCAGGAGGCGCAGCAAGCCCAGACACGGCTCGGGTACGGGGACACGGACGTGACACCGATCCCCGCGGCCTGGTCCAAGTTCCTGCCCACCGGGCCACGACTGTCGACGGCCGCGGCACGGCAGCCGCAGGGCTCCTGAGGCATGAGGGGACGTTGACATGACGAACGCTTCCATTGCGCTCTCCCGCGGTACGAGAAAGGCGGCCGGGGCGGTCACGGCTGCCCTGACTTTCGCAATGGCGACACCGACGCCGGCCGACGCCGATCCGTCGTCGTCCGGACAATGCACGTTCCCCTCGAAGGCCTACGAGGGGCGCCCCTGGTCCCTGCAACGCGTGCTCCTGGACGAACTGTGGCTCCAGTCGACGGGCAAGGGGATGCGCGTAGCGGTGATCGACACAGGTGTGGACACCAAGAACCCGCAGTTGAAGCCCGCGGTGGACGTGTCCCGCGGCCGCAACTTCCTCCCCACCAGGGACGACAAGGGAGAGAAGATCGATCGAGGCAAGGCGAACGGCACGACGGACGGGGTCGGTCACGGCACCCGCGTGGCGGGCATCATCGCGGCACGCCCAGCCAAGGGCACCGGTTTCGTGGGCCTCGCACCCGACGCGACGATCATCCCGATCACGCAGAACGACGCTGAGGGCCACGGCACCGCGACCACACTCGCCAAAGGCATCGACCACGCGGTCGACGCCGGGGCGGACGTCATCAACATCTCCCAGGACACCGCCAACGCGGCGACGCCCGCACCGGAACTGAAGCGGGCGGTGGACAGGGCGCTCACGCAGCAAGTGGTCGTCGTCGCCTCAGCAGGCAACGACGGCTTGGGCGGCAACATCAAGAAGACCTATCCGGCGTCCTACGAGGGCGTGCTCGCGGTGGCGGCCTCGGACCGCAACAACGAACGAGCCGCCTTCTCCCAGTCCGGCGACTTCGTCGACGTGGCGGCCCCGGGGGTCGACATGATCTCCACGGTCCCGGGCGGCGGCCACTGCGCCGACAGCGGCACAAGCTTCGCGGCCCCGTACGTCGCCGCCCTGGCCGCCCTCATCAAATCCAAGCACCCCACCTGGACTCCACGTCAGATCACAACCCAAATCCAACAAACAGCGGAACGCTCGGTACCGGGCCACGACCGCTTGGTCGGCTGGGGCATCGCGGACCCGGTGCGCGCCCTGACTGAGGACGGCCACCCACTCGAATCCCCGACGCCACAGGAAGACGTAATCCGCGCGGACGCCCCGACTCCCGCGAAACTCCACCTCGGTGAGACCACCGAAGAACGAACGGCCCGCCTGGCCACGTACGCCGTGGTGGGGGTGGTGGTCGCGGTGGCGGGGCTCGGCGGGGTGGGGGTGGCTGTGCGGGATGCGCGGCGCAGGGGCCGTCGGTCTGCGTGAACTTCACTCGCGGAAGAGAAACCGCCCTGCGGGCGACCTAGGCTCTTGATGGCAGTGTGCACTTGGCTGCTTTGTGTGCGTGCTTGGAGGCACTGACCGCCAAGTCGATGAGGCTGTCCCGCGCCTGGGCCTCGCTGACATCTCCGCGCTGTTTCAAGTCCACAACTACGCTGAGGTTATAGTTTCCACCAGGAATCTTCCCTTTGGGTACGCACGGCACAAAGGCTGCCGCCTTGTCGGGGGACGTCACCCCTCGGACACCCGCTTCGAAGGGTGTCACCCGCTCTTCTTTGTCGGCTTCTCCTTCGAAGATTGTGCTTTCCCACGCCTTGTGCGGCTCGGCGATCATCATGCGCGCCCTGGCGCTGAGGAGCAGGTCGTGGTCACCGCGAACGAAGCAACTGGTTGTGAAGCTGTCGCTGGCTTCTGTCGAATGGATTCTAACGGGCTCTTCATCGAATGCATACGCGGATCGATCAGGGAGCACCTCATTCAGTGCGGAAACGGCCTCGTCGGTCTTCAGCAAATTGCAGGAATCGGAGGATCGGACAGTGTTGGAATTATCTGCTTGGGGCGTGCTCGCCAGGTAGACGATGCCTACAGTCAGGCCGACCGTGATTGCCAACGTGCCGGGGATGAGATATCGCTTGGGGATGGTGGTCACGTATTTGAGCTCCCTATCCGAGTTTCCCTGGAATGCCTTGACCCTCGATGTAGTCCTTGATGTTGGTATGCGCGTTGCCGAACCCTTGTTCGGCGGCAGCGCTGGCGGCAACAACGATGTGAGGTGAAGAGTTCTTCGACCTTTCGCCGGCCGCCTTCGCGGACTCTTCGATGAGGCGATACGTGGAGTCGCGAGTTCCGTTCAGTTCTTGCCCGTTTCGATAGAGCACCTCGCCAGAGCTGTCCTTCATTGCTCCGTCCACGAGGGAGCCGATGATCTGATCCGCCGCAGTTCCGGTGACACCCCCTACGACGACCCCGCCCGGACCTATGAGTGGTGCCGTACCGAGCCCGATTCCGATGCCAACCGCTGTGCCTCCCCACGTGCCGACCTTCTCCATGACCTTGTTGTAGTCACTGTCCTTCGCGCCGGCTTCCAATTCAGCTTCATAAGCCCGCCCCGCGCCGATAGTGCCTTCGATCTCTCCACCGACACGCGCGATGTCTTCGATCGTCTTCTTCAAGTTGTCGGATTGCGTGAAGTCTGGGTCATTGATGTATTCACCCGGATTCTTGAAGTGATACTCCATAATGGAGGCGGTGTAGCTGTGCTGTCCCAGGTTCACGGCTGCGTAACCCTCGGGGTTTCTGCCGACGGTATACAGGAATCGCGTGATGTCGGCTTCCCCCAGCTGCGCCGAAGAGCCGACGACAGGGAACAAGTCCTTTTCGCCAATGGTGCCGGGATGCAGCCCGCGATGGATGTCAGGCATATACTCGGCTGCGATCTGACCCATACTGTCCGACATGTATCCATTGTCAGTCAGGCGGTTGGAATCTCTGGACACCGAAGAGAAAATACTCTCCACGAGCTTCGCCTGCTCTGCATTGTGTGGGGGCGTATCTGCTGTCGGCATCTCGCCCGCAGGGTGCCCTGTGGCGGCTGCCTCGAGAGCAAGGGCCAGATTGTTGCGCCCGGTATCGCTGCTTTCCCCCTTGCTGTTCGTCTCCGCAGGCCATTCCCGTTCTTCGAAAAGATACTGAAAATTAGACAGAGATGCAGGCTGACTTTTTCCGTCCACCTCACGCTCGAAGGGGTTTCCTGCGTCACCCTTCGAGATGAACTCGGAATTGAAGAAGGACGTAGCCGCATCAGGGCTGCTCGACAGACCCTTCAAGTATCCGGTCATCGGGTCCCACCCGGTGTCGCTACCTGTACGGTTGAGGTGCAGATCCGTCCCGGTGCGTCTCCAGGCCGCACCTTCACCATTGCCCGTCAGCTTCTTTTCGGTCTCAATCAACTTGGAACCGTAATCAGTCAAGAACTGGTCGTCGAAGTCGCCCCAACGCATGAGGTTGCTCATCACTTGGAAACCCGCAGGCCCGCTGTTCCCAATGGGCCGGTTTCCGAGGTCCACCACCTTGCTCGTCCATTCGGTCATGCCGAGGGAGTCGCTTTGGGTAGCAGTGGCCAACGTCAGGCTCAGGTTCTTCTGGAGGTCGTCGAACTTCTCATGCCTCGCGTGGTTCAGCTGAGGATTCGCGTTCGGGTCATTGATATTGGCCCAGAACTCCAACGTTCCCTTCGCGCCGAGATTGGTCGCAAACCGCTCGGAGAAGAGACCGTCGTCCGCGTACTTCTTGAGACTGGCATTGAGCCGGTCGAACTCCGCGACGCTCAGGTCGGATGGGTTCTTCTTTGCCAACTTGGACAGCGCATCGGCTTCCTTGACGGCCGCTACCGCACCGTCTCTGTCGCTGTAACTGGCGCCGGAGAACCCGAGCGTGCTCTGGTCCGCGATGGCCTGCAGCACCATGCTCGCGGAGGTGTCGCTCTCCGTGGCCTTGTCCAGGATCCTCTGAACGTCGTCACGCAGAGCGTCGACATCACGCTGGCCGTGGTCCGGAACTGAACTTCCCTTCGCGGCACGATCGGGATGAACGTTCATGGAAACGGTGAAGCCACCACCACTGGTCGGCTTGACCGTCAAGTTCTTCTTCAAACCGGCTGCGATGACGCGGACCAGCTCTTCGCTGTGCTTTCGCAGCTCATCGCGCGTATCCCTGAGGATCTTCCAGGTGGTCCTGGCCTGGGTGAGGGCGTCTTCGAACTCCGCAGCCGTTTTGCCGATGAACTCTCGCGAGACGGTGGCGTTGTATCCTGCCCAGTTGGCCTTCTTAGCCGCACCTGCAAGCCCTTTGCCGGCGGATTCCTTGAGGTCGTCGAGGTTGTCGACCATCCTCGACCAGTCGCTGACAGCCTCATCGAGCAGCTTGAAGTTCGCGAAGCGGAGGGCGTCGAGGTCCATCAGTCATCCTTCTTCTTACTCGGCGGCCCGTAAATCGGATTGTCTTTTCCGGGTTCACCGACCCGTTCGTCGAAGCCCGCGTCGAGCATGTCGATGCTGCTCATCTGACGCCGGATGTAGTGCTCGTCGCCGGCATGCAACTTCTTGGTGACCTGCATGTGGTTGGCGATGTGCGCACACGCGTCCCGGAGAGACTTGAGCTGCTCGTCCCAGCGCGTTGACGCATGCTGGAGCCCGGCGCCCAGTGCGAAGCCCTGCCCCGTGAGGTCGCCTGCCGCCTTGTCACTGCTGGGGACGGCTACCCGGGCCTCTTTCCAGAGGCGGTCGTAAAGCTTGAAAGCGTGATCGCCGATCTTCGCCAGGTCGGCTTGGGCGACTCGCAGGTCACCGTACGAGGCGGGGTCGGGCGCGGTGCTGCCCCCCGTACCAGGTTCGACTTGGTTCAGCTGCATATGCGTCGACTGACGCTCCGCTGCCTGGGACTTCAGCTGCTCCCACTCATCCCACGCCATGCGCGAGTCCCTTCCCCGTAGCCGGATACGTCTCCCCCGGATGACAGCTTCCGGAGCAACCTAGCAACTCGCCTGCCAGGCAACCGGGTTGTTCGACCGAAGATCGAACGGGTGGCGCAAGAGGAGCCCTCGGGGGCCATATTTGCGGCTTCCGGGAGCCTGTGGGCGCCATGCGAGTGGCTCCTCGTGGCTTGATGTCAACCGGCGTAGCAGGTAACGAAGTTGGTCCGCACACCGTGTGTGACTAGAGTGACACGGGCGCGATAAGTGACCACCAGTCACGCTGCGATCACGAGAGGGTCGGGCGGGCAGGTAACGGGGAGGGAAGGCCTGGTGCTTCCTACGGACGGGCACGGGGGTACCGCGCCGTCGTCAGGCGCTGATGTCAAGCGCGGCCTGGAAGCGTTGAAGACGTTCCGGCGGCGCATCAACACGCTTCTCACAGAGTTCGAAGGCTCAGCGGGCAGTGCGTCGAAGGTCGGTGCGCAGAAGGTCTCCCGGGGGTCCTTCAGCGGCACAGGGAGCCCCTTTCCCGAGGCCGACGGGCTGTACTCGCAGTACGACCAGGTCCACGAGCGGCTGACCTCGCTCTCCAAGATGCTGGGCGAGCAGATTGACGCCATGGGGATCGCGGTGCATGGCGCCGACGTCGGCTTCGACAACCTGGAAGAGGACCTGAGGCAGCGCTTCTGGGCGATCCAGACCAGGGTCGGCCGCGAGGAACTGCCGGACGGCCGCGAACGCGGCGGCAAGCCGGACCCGCAGGGCGGCCACGGCAGCGACAAGTCCGATGCAGGGTGGTCCTAGTGGGTTTCGAAGGACACCGTCTCAACGACATGATCGACCTGGTCGACCAGGCCAAACCGGAGGACATGGAGAGCGCCGGCAAGGCGCTGCAGGGTGCGCGGAACGCGATCGCCGCTGCCGCCCGGGAGCTCGGAGAGCACATCGACCGGGTCGACTGGGAGGGCGAAGCGGGCGAGGCGTTTCGCAAGTGGGGCAAGAACCTGGTCAAGGACACACACAAGCTGTCCGACTTCGCTGCCGCTGCGGGCTCGCACATGGAGTCGGCGGGTGCGGGGTTGGCGTCCGTACGCGCCTCCATGCCGCCCCGGGACAACCGTGCCGACCCGAAGTCTCTGGAGGACATTCCCTCCCCGAAGCGGGTCGAGGGGAACGAGGAGTACGGTGCCGCCGTCAAGGCCGAGAAGCACCGTCAAGAGGCGATCAACCAGATGAACCGGTTGGCGTCGTTCTACCTGGTGTCGCAGGAGGGGATGGCGAGCCAGGAGCCGCCTACGTTCTCGGCGATGCCTGAGGTGGGTCTTCCGCCCCCTGCACGACTCTCGCCGGGTGTGGGTGAAGGCGGACAGCAGCCCTCCGTCGCGTCTGGCGAGAGCGCTCAAGCGCCCAGTTCCTTCACGGGCGGGGTGGACCAGAGCACGCGTACTCCGGGAAACACGGAAGCGTCGGGCGAAGTCGGTTCGTCGACCGCACCCTCGCCGTCGCGCCACGAAGTGCTTCCCCCCATGGCTTCCTCGGAACGTCCTGTGGGCACGGAACTCGACAGTGTCCATACATTGCCCCCGCAGGACACGAGCCCGGCGCCGGGGCCGCAACCCACGACGTCTGGCCCGACGCCGAACGACGGGGGGCCTCCGCTGAGCGCGGGCCGTTCCAATCCGACCACCAATGGCCTCACGAGCCGCACGCCTGGGCCCCGGGGAGGTGTTAAGCACCCCGTGCCGGCTCAGGGCCGGACGGGCGCAGAGGGCCCGAAAGGAGTACACGAAAGCATCGGCCGCGGCGACACCGCGCCGGTCCAACGCACAGGCCCGATGGCCCAAGGGCGGAGTCCTAGTGGGCCATCGGGGTCTGGACAGCCACCCATGGGTCGCAGCGTCACCGGCGGCACCCCGAGGCCCTTGGCGACATCAGGTCGCGATTCTGGCGTTCCGCACAGCACCGGAGCGGGGCAGACCCGGGGAGTGGTGGGAGGTCGGCCTGTGTCAAGCCCTCTGTCCGGGGCGGCTGGGTCCGCCGGGGGGAGCCAGCGTCGCATTCCGGGAAGCCCCGGAGGCGTCGTTGGGAACGCAAAGGGTCCCGTTTCTACGGCAGCAGGCCGCAGGGACGGATTCTCGGCCGGTGGTGCCGGCCTCGTGCGAGGGCCTTCGGGCGACCGCCGGCGTGATCCGGGCCGCGGGGAGGGGCGCGACGCACAGCGGGCCAATTACGCAGTTGAGGACGAAGAGACGCACCTGCCTGCCGTGCGGCGACATGTACCACCAGTGATCGACTAGTTGTGAGCGAGGGCGTGCAGGGCATGGAGGCAGGGTTCAATGGACGGCCCCGTGAGGCGCCGCTTTCACGTTGTGCTGGGCGAAGAGTCGCCACCGTTGGCTCTGCCATGTGTGCGCTGACCCTGCTGGCGTTGGGCTTGGCTCCGGCCGCCAGCAGTGCCGATGCCCAGTCCAAGCAGTGGTACTTGGACGCGATGAGTGCTGAGAAGCTGTGGAAAGTCAGCACTGGTAAGGGCGTCAAAGTGGCCGTCGTCGATTCCGGCGTAAGGGTGACTCCCTCTTTGAAGGGCCGTGTGCTGCCCGGCAAAGACGTCACTGGCAAGGCGGGCGGTGCCGAGGACGACTATGAGGGCCATGGCACGACCATGGCTGAGCTCATCGCAGGTTCCGGTCGCGCTGGAGGGCTGAAGGGATTGGCTCCGGACGCCGAGATTATTCCCGTCCGCACCACGACGGGTGAAGAACTGGGCAAGGAACTGGGCGACACCCCCGCTGCCATCCGAGCTGCAGCCGACAGCGACGCGCGGATCATCAATATGTCCTTCGGTAGCGACTTTATGTCCCAGGCCGAAAGGGCTGCGGTGAAGTACGCTTTTTCCAAAGGAAAGTTGCTGTTTGCCGGCGTCGGTAACGATGCGCAGACAAAGAACTTCGTAGGGTATCCAGCGGCGTATCCAGAGGTTGTGGGGGTCTCCGCGGCCGATCGTTCCGGCAAGGTCGCCAAATTCTCCGAATTCGGAGAGTACGTCGACCTCGCTGCCCCCGGCCTCGACATCCCCCGCTGGTGCGACGAGACCTTCCGCTCCTACTGCGACGAAGGTGGCGGCGGCACCAGCGCCGCCACCGCCATCGCCTCCGCCTCCGCCGCCCTCGTCTGGTCCAAGCACCCCGACTGGACCGCCAACCAGGTCCTCCGTGTCCTCATCGACACCGCCGGCCGCGACTGGCCGAAGGACGAGCCGAGTGACTACCTCGGCTACGGGCTGATCCGGCCGGCCCGCAATGTCGTGAAGGGCGAGGGGAATCCCGGGCCCGCGGACGTCGACCCCATCACCAACAAGAAGACCGCCGGTGCCGGTTCCGATGACGGCGGCTCGAAGTATGACGCCTCCACGCCCGCCGCGCCGTCGCAGCCCGCGAAGGAGGCGGCCTCGGACGGCAAGGGGACTTCCGCCGCCGAGGAGTCCTTGGACGAGGGCAGCAGCAACTGGCTGTGGCCGACCTTGGGCGGCCTCGCACTACTCGTCGTGATCGGCGGCGGAGCATTCGCGGCGAAGCGTGCTCGGCGCCGGGCCTGAGCTCGGTACGACAACACCTGATACGTCCCAGCGACAGTGCACGAAGGGAGCCCGCCGTGGCTGACGGCCGGAAGTTGAACAACGAGCAAGTGGCGCTTCTGAAGAAAGAGATCGTGGGCAAGTACGACTCGGTCCAGAAGCAGCTGAAGCGCCTTCAGGGCACGCTCGACATGATGGAAGGCAACTGGCGGGGCATCGGAGCGCATGCCTTCGACAGGAAGCAGACCGAGATCAACGAGCACATGAGGGCGGTCGGAAACATCCTGGTCGACTTCCTGGAAGGCATCAGTGGCAACGAGAAACTCACTGATGGGCTTGAGGAGCAGGTCCGGTCGACGATGGACGGTATCGACGTCCAGTACGGCGCGCAGCACTCCGCGATCAACAGCTACTGAACCACTGAGGTCTTTGGGGTACGAACCCCCACCTACTGAGAGACGGGGCAGACATGGCAAACGTGCACCTGGATGAACTCGCGGTCAAGTACGGCGGCCTCGACGCCATCACCACTGAACTCGGCATTCAGGCCAAGCAGCTGGAGGCGGACCTCGCGGACATCAAGCGGGCCGTCGCCAAGGTGGCCGAGGGTTGGGAGGGCGAGGCCCATACGGCGTACGTCGCGAAGCAGAAGGAATGGGACAAGCACGTCGAGGCCATTCATCGCGCGCTCGTCGACATCGGCCAGAAGGTCGGCCAGGCCGGCGGTGACTACCGGGGCGGCGACCTGAAGGGTGCCAGCTACTTCCAGTGAGGCTGGGCCGGTGCATGAGGGAGGGGTGGACGCGCGCGGGAGGCGTCCACCCCTTCTTCGTAGGACCGGCCTTCTTCGTAGGACCGGCGGGGAGCCGGACAGACGTCACTCCGTCGCCGCGACTCCGCCATTGCGCACCGAAGGCTCCAGGTCGAACTCCCCGTCCCGCGCCCCCAGGACGAACGCCCGCCACTCCGCCTCCGTGTACCGCAGCACGGTCTCCGGTTCCAGTGACGACCGCATGGCCACGGCGCCCTCGGGGAGATACGCGATCTCCACCCGCTCTTCGTGCTCCTCGGTGCCCGGGGCGCTGTGCCACTCGACGCCGGAGATGTCGAGGGCGTAGAGCTCCTCCTTCTCACGCTCCTTGCGAGCCTTGTCCTGCGCCTCGGGGTCGGGTGCGTCGGTCATGGCGGAGGGGTCCCTTCACAACGTACGAAAGAGCTGTGGGCCCACCCTACTTGGGGGGCTCCTTCGCTGTTCAGAGGTTGGAAAGGCCCGGACGGATCCGATTCTTCCGCTCTCCGCCCGCGCCCCGCCCGCGGCCCTCCCGCGCCTCTCAGAACTGGTCGGCCATCAGCCCCGTCTGCACCATCGGCTTCCCCCGCTTCCGCGACACGAAGATCCCTCGCCCGGTCGGCATGGGACGCGGCCGTACGCCGCCCAGGATGTCGCCCTCGTCGGGGTCGCCGGCCAGGACCACCCCCTGCGCGCCCAGCTCCTTCACGCGCTGCATGAACGGTTCGTACGAGGCCCGCCCCGCGCCCGCCGTCGACCGGGCGATGATGAAGCGCACCCCCACGTCACGGGCGAAGGGGAGGAGCTCGGTGAGACCTCCCAGCGGGTTGCCGCTGGAGGTGGACACCAGGTCGTAGTCGTCGACGATCACGTACACCGTCGGGCCCTGCCACCAGCTGCGGTCGCGGAGCTGACGCGCGGTGACGTCAGCGGGTGGGGTGCGCCGCTGGATCAGGTCGGCCAGCGCTGCCATGTGGTGGTCCATGGCGTTGGACATCGGGATGTACTCGGCAAGGTGGGAGGCCGGGGTGGCATCGAGGAGGGAGCGGCGGTTGTCGACCACGAAGAGCTTGCAGACATCGCCGCTGTAGCGTTCCGTCAGCCGCTTGATGAGCAGCCGCAGCAGATTCGACTTGCCGGACTCGCTCTCCCCGAAGACGAGGAAGAACGGATCCTGTTCGAAGTCCACGAAGACCGGTTCGAGGTTGTTCTCGTCGAGGGCGAAGGAGAGGCCCCGGTCCGGGAAGACGTTGCCCGGGGGCAGGTCACCGGCCGGCAGTTCCCGTGGCAGCAGACGGACCGAGGGAGCGCCCGGAGCCGTCCAGTGGCGGGTGACCTCGGAGGCCATGGCTGCCGTGGCCTCGGCGAGATCCGTGTCGGAGGACAGCCCGTCGATACGGGGGACTGCCGCCATGAAGTGCTGCTTCTGCGGGGTCTGGCCGCGACCGGGCACTCCGGCGGGGACGTTGGCGGCGACCTTCCGGTCGAACTCGGAGTCCATGGTGTCGCCGAGCCGCAGTTCGAGACGGTTCATGAGGTGGTCCTTGAGGTTCGCGCGCACCTCCATGGACCGTGACGCGGTGAGGATCAGGTGGACGCCGTAGCCGAGGCCGCGCGCCGCGATGTCGAGAACGGCGGGCTCAAGGCCCTCGTACTCGGAACGGAAGTTGCCCCATCCGTCGATGACCAGGAAGACGTCGCCCCAGGGCTGGTCCGTCACCGAGATCTCGCCCCCGGCCCTGCGTGCCCGGTAGTCGGCGATCGACGCGATGCCCGCCGTACGGAAGTACTCCTCGCGCCGGGTCAGCACGCCGTACACCTCGGCGAGCGTGCGCCGCACCCGTTCGGGGTCGAGGCGCGAGGCGACGCCGCCCACGTGGGGGAGCCCGGCGACGGAGGCCATCCCGCCGCCGCCGAAGTCGAGGCCGTACAACTGCACCTCGTACGGGGTGTGGGTGAGGGCGAAGGCCGCGATCAGCGAGCGCAGCAGGGTCGATTTGCCGGACTGCGGTCCGCCGACGATCTGCATGTGGCCGGCGGCCCCCGCGAAGTCGCACCACAGGGTGTCGCGGCGCTGTTCGTACGGCTTGTCGACCAGGCCCAGCGGGATGACGAGACGTCCCGCTCCCTTGTAGCCGGGTTGGGTCAGGCCCCGCCCTTGCACCGCGCTGAGCCCCGGGAGCAGCGCGTCCAGGGACGGCGGGCTGTCCAGCGGCGGCAGCCACACCTGGTGGGCGGCAGGACCCTGCGCCTCCAGGCGGCGCACGATCACGTCGAGGACGGTGTCGGCGAGCGCGTCGTCCGTCTCCGGCCCGGTGGCGGCACGCGGTTCGGGGACGGTCACGGGCGCGTAGTGCACCGGCACCTCGGCCGCGGTGAACAGCACCGGGCGGCGGTCCACGGGGCGTGGGCCGCCCGGAACCGCGGCCTGCCCCGTCCCCGACCGGTACACCCCGGAGACGTACGCCGCCTTGAAGCGCACCATTTCGTCCGTGCCGAACTTCAGATAGCCGGACCCGGGCACGTTCGGCAGGTGGTAGGCGTCCGGCACCCCCAACGCCGCGCGCGACTCGGCGGCCGAGAAGGTGCGAAGCCCGACCCGGTACGAGAGGTACGTCTCCAGCCCCCGGAGTCGCCCCTCCTCCAGGCGCTGCGAAGCCAGCAGCAGATGCACGCCGAGCGAACGGCCGATGCGGCCGATCTGCACGAACATGTCGATGAAATCGGGCTTGGCGGTGAGCAGCTCGCTGAACTCGTCGATGACCAGGACGAGTGAGGGAATGGACTGGAGCGGCGAACCCGCCAGCCGCGCCTTCTCGTAGTCGTGGATGTTCGCGTAGTTGCCCGCGTCCCGCAGCAGTTCCTGCCGGCGGTTGAGCTCGCCCCGGATGGAGTCGCCCATGCGGTCGACGAGGGTGAGGTCGTCCGCCAGGTTGGTGATGACCGCGGCGACGTGCGGCATCTGCGCCATGCCCGCGAAGGTCGCACCGCCCTTGAAGTCGGCGAGTACGAAGTTGAGGGTCTCCGAGGAGTGCGTCACGGCGAGGCCGAGCACCAGCGTGCGCAGCAGCTCCGACTTGCCGGAGCCGGTGGCTCCCACACACAGCCCGTGCGGGCCCATGCCCTCCTGGGCCGCCTCCTTGAGGTCGAGCATGACGGGGCGGCCGTCCTCGCCGACACCGATGGGGACGCGCAGCCGTTCCGCGAGCGAGCGGGCGCGCCACGTCCGCCTCGTGTCGACCGAGTCGGCGTCACCGAGGTTGAGCAGGTCGGTGAACTCCAGGTTGGCGAGCAGCGGTTCGTCGTCGTCTCCCCCGGAAGGGACGCGCAGCGGGGCCAGTTGCCGGGCCAACGCCTCGGCTCCCTCGTACGAAAGGACATCCGGAGTCCCCTCGTACACCAGGCCGCGGTCCGACTCGATCCGCAGCATCCCCGGGCGCACCGCGAGCGACAAACCGCCTCGCCCCTGGGCGAGTTCACCCGGCACGACTTCCACGACCGTCACGCCCTGCAGCCCTTCGGGTGACGCGAGCGCCGCTGTCGGAGGCAGCGACAGACTGTCGAGTATGACGACGATGTGCGGCTCGTCCGGCAGCGGGGATCCCTCGGGGTGGAAGCGGGGCCGCCCCTGGAGCCGGGCGGTGAGCATGGCCTCCAGTTCCCTCGCGTCACCGGTGATGAGCCGGCGGCTGCCCGCTCCGTCCGCGGCCCCCGGATCCTGGGTGTGCGGCAGCCACTTGGTGAACTCCCAGGCGGGCGCGGCAGCCGTGCCCGCCCCGACAGCGATCACCAGATCCTGGGGGGAGTGCAGCGAGGCGAGGGACGCGGTGAGCGCACGCGCCGTACCCCGCACCGTCTCGGGATCCCCGCTGACCGTCACGTGGTAGAAGGCGCGCAGCGAGATGGCCATGGGCAGGTCGTCCAGCGTGCTGTGCGCGGCGAGGAAGCGCTGCATCGCGCCCGCGGTGAGCGGCTCAAGTTCGTCCACCGGCCCGGTCTGCGGCGGCACGAGGGGAGTGGCGAGCGACTGCGGCCCCAAGCCGATGCGCACCTGTCCGAAGTCCGCGTCGCCCGTGCGGCGCTCCCAGACCCGGCTGCCCTCGGCGACCAGGGCCCACAGCTGCTCGGGGGAGGGGTGGAGGTAGTACTGCGCGTCGCGCTGTGCCCGCGCCGTGTCGATGGCGGCGCGGCGGGTCTGCTTCAGATATCCGAGGTAGTCGCGCCTCAGGTCCGCCAACTGCCCCTGGTTGCCCCGGCGGTAGCGGATCAGCATGGCCACGGACATCGCCACCGTCGACGCCACCATCACCATGCCCATGACCTTCATGAACGGATGGGCACTGGGCATGAAGAAGAACACCACGGA
Source organism: Streptomyces sp. NPDC050732 (assembly GCF_040654255.1). Classification (NCBI taxonomy): domain Bacteria; kingdom Bacillati; phylum Actinomycetota; class Actinomycetes; order Kitasatosporales; family Streptomycetaceae; genus Streptomyces; species Streptomyces sp. NPDC050732. The sequence continues at coordinate 12,355 of NZ_JBFAHP010000019.1, read as the reverse complement.
GCCGCCCATGCCGAGCATGGGCAGCAGCTGCATCATCGCGCCCTCCTGCTGCCCGCGCGGCAGCTCGGGCGGGGGCTGCAGCACGACCTCGTCGGTGGGGACCGCGGAGGGCAGTGTGCGAGGCGGGCGCTTCACGACGATGTGGCTCACTGAGCACCAATTCCCTTGTAGGGGCGGGCGTTCCGTCCGCCGCCCGGTGACCGGGCGATGCAATCGCCGTGTGATCCTACTGACACCGCCAGTCACCACTCGGGGATAGGGTGCCGGATGTGCACATGAGCGGCGGTTGAACCGGCCGATCGGCGTGGGGATCAACCAGCCGCAGTGCGGGGGCATTTCGTGGTACGTCGCGGGGGCACGGTCAAAGAATCAGCCAGGTGGGCCGGTTGTGCCGCGATGCGCCGCGCGATGCGGCACAGTCGGTGAGCAGGGCGCGGGCGCCACATCAGTAACACCACCACCGGAGCCGGCCACGTCCGACGGCGACAGCGGGTCAGCATCAGAGGGGGAGCAGCAGGTGAGCACGACGGCCTCCACGACGGCCAACGGTCACGGGCGACAGGGCAGCGGAATCCCCTCCGGGAGCGCATCGGGACACGGCTCAGGTGCCGGCACGGCCTCCGGCTTCTGCCGAGTCACCATCGTCGCGCCCGACAGCCGCATCGACGTGGCACTGCCCGACGACGTCCCTGTCGCCGACATCTACCCCGAGATCCTGCGGCTCTCCCGGCAGGGCCCGGCCGAGGGCGCCCCGGTCGGCTATCACCTCGTACGACGCGACGGCACCGTCCTCGACAGCGCCCGCACCTTCGCGGGCCAGCGCATCCTCGACGGCGAACTCCTCACGCTGCGTCCCTTCTCCGAATCGCTGCCGCCCGCCGTCTTCGACGATGTGTCCGAGGTCGTGGCGTCGGCGGTGACCCGTGACCGCGTGCTGTGGACCGGAGACCTGACGCGAGGCGCCGGGCTCGTCGGCGGAACCGTGCTGTCGACCCTCCTCGCCTATGTGGCCTGGACCGCCGCCCCCCGCCACGACATGCACGGACTGCCGGGCATCCTCGCCGCCGTCGCGGGCGTCCTGCTGCTCACCCTCGCGGCCGTCCGCGCGCGGGTGTACGACGACCGGGCCTCGGCCCTCGCCCTCGGCCTCGGCGCGCTGCCGAACGTGGCGGCGGCCGGCTCCGGCCTGCTCCCCGCGGCGGACGGCCAGGGCGTGGGCAGGCTGCAGTTCCTGCTGGCCTGCGCCGCCGTCCTGACGGCATCCGTGCTCCTCGGCATGATCTCGCCACGCGGTGACGGCCCGTTCGTCGCCTTCGTCTTCGCCTCCGCGGTAGGCCTGCTCGCCACGTTCCTCGCGGCGCTGTGGCAGCTGGAACCTGTCGAGACGGCCGCCCTGTGCGCCCCACTGGCCGTGGGGGCGCTCGCCTTCCTGCCCGGACTGTCCATGCGGTTCGCCCGCCTGCCCATCGGCTTCGAACCTCCGCACGGCACGCGTGGCAGCTACGGGACGGACCCCGCCCCGCAGGAGCCCGTCGACGCCGAGCGCATCGCGGCCCAGGCCCGCCGCGGTCAGGAACTCCTCATCGGGCTGGTCGGCGGTTGCGCGCTGGTGACGATCGGCTCCACCGCGGTACTCGGCTTCTCGGGCGACACGTGGGGACAGGTTCTGGCCCTGGCCACGGGTATCGCGATGCTGATGCGAGCGCACCTGTTCCGCTACACCGCTCAGGTCGCCGCCACGCTGGCCGCGGGACTGGTGGCCCTCGTCCTGCTCGGCATCGGCCGCTGCCTCGACCTGCCCGCCGCCCGGGCCGGTGACGGCGCGGCGCTCGAACTGCGGACCATCTGGCTCGTCGCGGTGATCGCGGTGGCGGCGGCCCTGGTGACCGGCATCGGCCTGGTCGCCTCACGTACCGGTGTGACGCCCTTCTGGGGCCGGTTCCTGGAGATCGCCGAGACCTTCGTCCTGCTGACCCTGGTGCCGCTGACCCTCGCGGTCTTCGACGTGTACGCGCAGGCCAGGGCCATGACGAGCTGATCCCCGCGGCGCCCCGAACTCATTCGTACATACGTAGCAAGGCTTCACCAGCGGAGCCTCGGCGGCCCGGACGGCGACACCACGTCGAATCAGCGCACGGCCTCGGCACCGCTGCCCCCCGACGCCATCAGGGAGACCGTGGAGACGCCTCGCCACGACAAGCGTCACGCGGAGCCGGGGCGACGGCCCCCATCAGTGGGTGATGAGAGGATTCGAGAGCAGCGGCTGACCGACGGTGCCGATGGGCGGAGGCCCCTGGGCCCGCGACGAGCCCCACAAGCCGACTGGTACCCTGTGAAACAACCGCCTGTCTGCGCACCCGCGAATCCCCAGGGATCCGAACCCGGCCCTGCAAGGACCCGGAGCCCGGATCCGCCAAGGACCCGGGACCGCGCCCGGCGGCCCATTCCGGCCTCCCGAGTCACGGAAGCTCCCCTGAGATGTAGACCAGGGGCACTCGGAGGCACTCGAAGACATCACGAGGAGTACGCGTGTCGCTCGACGCCGCTACGAAGAAGCAGATCATGACCGAGTTCGCCCAGAAGGAGGGCGACACCGGCTCCCCCGAGGTTCAGGTGGCGCTGCTCTCCCGCCGCATCTCGGACCTGACCGAGCACCTCAAGACCCACAAGCACGACCACCACTCGCGTCGTGGTCTGCTGATCCTGGTCGGCCAGCGTCGCCGCCTGCTGCAGTACCTGGCCAAGAAGGACATCCAGCGCTTCCGCGCCCTGGTCGAGCGCCTCGGCATCCGCCGCGGTGCGGCGGGCGCCAAGTAAGACGCCGTGAAGGGAGCGGTTCCCACTCGAAGCACTCGAAGGGGGCCGCTCCCTTTGCTGTACATGCGCGGTGTCACCGACGCTTTGTAGTCTGGTGACACAAGCACGTCCCGCGGGCGGGAAACGCTCCGGGGCGTCGACACGAAAACCCCACGAGGGAGAGGCGCACGCAGCCGCCGCCGGTCCTCGGTAGTGGCCCCCGGGAGCATCCCGGGTGCTTCGATCGAAGACCGGCCCGCATCCACGGCGCGCTTCTCCACACAGTCCCCGTCCGCCAGAGGACGCATGGGACGCCGTTTCCGGGCCACACGGGCCCAGAGGCGAGAAGACGAAACGTAGACACGTAGGAGAACAGTGGAGAACGAGACCCACTACGCCGAGGCCGTCATCGACAACGGCACGTTCGGCACCCGCACCATCCGCTTCGAGACGGGCCGCCTGGCCAAGCAGGCCGCCGGCTCCGCCGTGGCATACCTGGACGACGACACCATGGTGCTGTCGGCCACCTCCGCTTCCAAGCGGCCCAAGGACCAGCTCGACTTCTTCCCCCTGACGGTGGACGTCGAGGAGCGGCAGTACGCCGCAGGCAAGATCCCCGGTTCGTTCTTCCGTCGTGAGGGTCGCCCCTCCGAGGACGCGGTCCTGACCTGCCGCCTGATCGACCGCCCGCTGCGCCCTTCCTTCAAGAAGGGCCTGCGCAACGAGATCCAGATCGTCGAGACGATCATGGCGCTCAACCCCGACCACCTGTACGACGTGGTCGCGATCAACGCCGCCTCCTGCTCCACGCAGCTGGCCGGCCTGCCCTTCTCGGGCCCGATCGGCGGCACGCGCGTGGCGCTCATCAAGGGCCAGTGGGTCGCCTTCCCGACGCACACCGAGCTTGAGGACGCCGTCTTCGACATGGTGGTCGCCGGTCGCGTCCTGGAGGACGGCGACGTCGCGATCATGATGGTCGAGGCCGAGGCCACCGAGAAGACCATCCAGCTCGTCAAGGACGGCGCCGAGGCCCCGACCGAAGAGGTCGTCGCCGCCGGTCTGGAAGCCGCGAAGCCCTTCATCAAGGCGCTCTGCAAGGCCCAGTCGGACCTCGCCGCGAAGGCCGCCAAGCCGACCGGCGAGTTCCCGGTCTTCCTGGACTACGAGGACGACGTCCTTGAGGCCCTCACCGCCGCGGTCAAGACCGAGCTTGCCCAGGCGCTCACCATCGCCGGCAAGCAGGAGCGCGAGGCCGAGCTCGACCGCGTCAAGGAGCTCGCCGCCGAGAAGCTGCTCCCGCAGTTCGAGGGCCGCGAGAAGGAGATCTCCGGTGCGTACCGCGCGCTGACCAAGAAGCTGGTCCGCGAGCGCATCATCAAGGACAAGGTCCGCATCGACGGCCGCGGCATCACGGACATCCGTACGCTCGCCGCCGAGGTCGAGGCCATCCCGCGCGTGCACGGCTCGGCGCTGTTCGAGCGTGGCGAGACCCAGATCCTGGGCGTCACCACCCTCAACATGCTCCGCATGGAGCAGCAGCTCGACACCCTCTCCCCGGTGACGCGCAAGCGCTACATGCACAACTACAACTTCCCGCCGTACTCGGTCGGCGAGACCGGCCGCGTCGGTTCGCCGAAGCGCCGCGAGATCGGCCACGGCGCGCTCGCCGAGCGCGCCATCGTGCCGGTGCTCCCGTCCCGCGAGGACTTCCCGTACGCGATCCGCCAGGTCTCCGAGGCCCTCGGTTCGAACGGCTCGACGTCCATGGGCTCGGTCTGCGCCTCCACGATGTCGCTGCTGAACGCCGGTGTGCCGCTGAAGGCCGCCGTCGCCGGTATCGCCATGGGCCTGATCTCCGAGGAGATCGACGGCCAGACGCACTACGTCGCCCTCACCGACATCCTCGGTGCGGAGGACGCCTTCGGCGACATGGACTTCAAGGTCGCCGGCACGAAGCAGTTCGTGACCGCGCTGCAGCTCGACACCAAGCTCGACGGCATCCCCGCCTCGGTCCTGGCCGCCGCGCTGAAGCAGGCCCGTGACGCGCGTCTGCACATCCTCGACGTGATGAACGAGGCGATCGACGTTCCGGACGAGATGTCCCCGAACGCGCCGCGCATCATCACCGTCAAGATCCCGGTGGACAAGATCGGTGAGGTCATCGGCCCCAAGGGCAAGATGATCAACCAGATCCAGGAGGACACCGGCGCCGACATCACGATCGAGGACGACGGCACCATCTACATCGGTGCCGCTCAGGGCTCGCAGGCCGAGGCCGCCCGCGCCACGATCAACGGCATCGCCAACCCGACCATGCCGGAGGTCGGCGAGCGCTACCTGGGTACGGTCGTCAAGACCACCACCTTCGGTGCGTTCGTGTCCCTGATGCCCGGCAAGGACGGTCTGCTGCACATCTCGCAGATCCGCAAGCTCGCCGGCGGCAAGCGCGTGGAGAACGTCGAGGACGTCGTCGGCGTGGGCCAGAAGGTCCAGGTCGAGATCGCCGAGATCGACTCCCGCGGCAAGCTCTCCCTCATCCCCGTCATCGAGGGCGAAGAGGGCGAAGACCAGAAGGACGACACCGACAAGTGACGTCGCGTAGCACCACGACGACGGCCCGCCCCTCCTCGGAGGGGCGGGCCGTCGCCCGTACCCAAACCCTCATCAAGGGCGAGCACGGCATCGGCACCGTCCGCAGGACGACCCTCCCCGGCGGTCTGCGCGTCGTCACGGAGACCCTGCCCTCCGTGCGCTCCGCCACCTTCGGAATCTGGGCCAACGTCGGATCACGCGACGAGACCCCCTCGCTGAACGGCGCCACGCACTACCTGGAACACCTCCTCTTCAAGGGCACCAAGAAGCGCAGCGCCCTGGACATCTCGGCCGCGCTCGACGCGGTCGGCGGCGAGATGAACGCCTTCACGGCGAAGGAGTACACGTGCTACTACGCGCGCGTGCTCGACACCGACCTGCCGCTCGCCATCGACGTCGTCTGCGACATGCTGACGGGCTCCCTCATCCTCCAGGAGGACGTCGACGCCGAGCGCGGCGTCATCCTCGAAGAGATCGCGATGACCGAGGACGACCCGGGCGACTGCGTGCACGACCTGTTCGCGCACACGATGCTCGGCGACACCCCCCTCGGCCGCCCGGTCCTCGGCACCGAGGACACGATCAACGCCCTCACCGCGGACCGCATCCGCCGCTTCTACAAGAAGCACTACGACCCCACCCACCTCGTGGTCGCCGCCGCGGGCAATGTGGATCACAACAAGGTCGTACGTCAGGTCCGTGCCGCCTTCGAGAAGGCCGGCGCGCTCCGGCGCACCGACGCGGTCCCGATGGGCCCCCGCCAGGGCTCCCGCGCCCTGCGCACCGCGGGCCGCGTCGAGGTCATCAACCGCAAGACCGAGCAGGCGCACGTCATCCTCGGCATGCCGGGCCTGGCCCGCACCGACGAGCGCCGCTGGGCCCTCGGCGTCCTCAACACCGCTCTGGGCGGCGGCATGTCGTCGCGCCTCTTCCAGGAGGTCCGCGAGAAGCGCGGCCTGGCCTACAGCGTGTACTCGTACACGTCGGGCTTCGCCGACACCGGCCTCTTCGGCGTCTATGCGGGCTGCCGCCCCAGCCAGGTCCACGACGTCCTGAAGATCTGCCGCGACGAGCTCGACCAGGTCGCGGAGCACGGACTGACGGACGACGAGATCAGCCGCGCGATCGGCCAGCTCGCGGGCTCCACCGTCCTCGGCCTGGAGGACACCGGCGCCCTGATGAACCGCATCGGCAAGAGCGAGCTCTGCTGGGGCGAGCACATGTCGGTCGACGACATGCTGGCCAGGATCTCCGCGGTCACCCCCGACGAGGTGCGCGAAGTGGCCCGCGACGTGCTCGGCCACCGCCCGTCCCTGTCGGCCATCGGCCCGCTCAAGGACAAGCAGGCGGCCCGCCTCCACGAAGCGGTCGCCTAGTCCCCGCACGGGCCCTACCCCTCGAAGGAATGAAGGACATGAGCAAGCTGCGCGTGGCGGTCATCGGCGCCAAGGGCCGCATCGGCTCCGAGGCCGTCAAGGCCGTCGAGGCCGCCGACGACATGGAACTGGTCGCCGCCCTCGGCCGGGGCGACCAGCTGGAGTCGCTGGCGGAGGCCGGCGCCCAGGTCGCGGTCGAGCTGACCCACCCCGACTCGGTGATGGAGAACCTCGACTTCTGCGTACGACACGGCATCCACGCCGTGGTCGGTACGACGGGCTGGACCGACGAGCGCCTCGCGCGGCTGCGGACCTCGCTGGCCGAGTCCCCGGAGACGGGCGTGCTCATCGCCCCGAACTTCTCCATCGGCGCCGTCCTGACGATGAAGTTCGCACAGATCGCGGCGCCCTACTTCGAGTCCGTCGAGGTCGTCGAGCTGCACCACCCGAACAAGGCCGACGCCCCCAGCGGCACCGCCACGCGCACCGCCCAGCTCATCGCCGAGGCCCGTCGGGCGGCGGGCAGCGCCCCGCAGCCCGACGCCACGACGACGGCCCTGGACGGCGCCCGCGGCGCGGACGTGGACGGCGTGCCGGTGCACTCCGTGCGCCTGCGCGGCCTCCTCGCCCACCAGGAGGTCCTGCTCGGCGGCGAGGGCGAGACCTTGACGGTGCGCCACGACTCGCTGCACCACAGCAGCTTCATGCCGGGCATCCTGCTCGGCGCGCGGCGCGTGGTCAGCACCCCGGGGCTCACGTTCGGTCTGGAACACTTCCTGGATCTCGGCTGACGCGAGAGCCGACGCAAGAGCCGAGAGACAGCTGAGAAACATGCGCGCGAAGATCACCTACGCCGTCACGGCCGCCGTCCTGGTCGTCTACTTCGTCCTCGTCGGCAGCCGCGGCGTGCTCCTGATAAAGCACGGCACCGCGCTCACCGTCACCTTCGGTGTCGCGGTGCTGATCCTGCCGGTCATCGGCGTCTGGTTCCTCTGGAAGAACACCCAGTTCGTCCAGCGCGCCAACCGCCTCGCCGCCGAGCTGGAGGCCGAAGGCGGCCTGCCCGTCGACGAGTTGAAGCGCACTCCGGGCGGCCGCATCGACCGCGACTCGGCCGACGAGGTCTTCGCCCGCCGCAAGGCGGAGACCGAGGACTCACCGGACGACTGGCGCTGCTGGTTCCGGCTGGCCGTCGCCTACCACGACGCCAGGGACACCCCCCGCGCGCGGAAGGCCATGCAGCGGGCCATCGCCCTGCACGCGGGCAAGCCGGTGAACGTCTGAGCTAGGCGGTGGCCAGGCGATGGCTAGGCCGTGGGGCTGTACTCGGTGGCGGGCCGGTACTCGTCGGCCCACACCTCGATGGAGTCGGCCGCACGGTTGAACGCCTCGTGCCGCGCCAGGAAGTCGGCGTTCCGGTCGGTGAGGAGCAGCTGCCGCGCCTCGGCAGCCTGCTGATCACGCCGTACGAGGACGAGCGCCTGCCCCTGGACCGTGCGGGGCAGCCCCAGCCAGCGCACCGGCTGCTGAGCGGTCCGCACCGCGGAGATGCGGCCCCAGGGGAGCGTCTGCGTCGTCAGGAAGCCGACCTTGCGCAGTCCGTGGGCGCTCACCCAGATGCCCATGCGCAGCAGCCGCAGGGAACTCACGATGACGAGGACGGCGAGCCCGGCGCAGATCGCGGCGCCCGCGAGGGAGTCCGCGAACGCGATGATCACGGCGGCGAAGAGGACGAACGAGGCGAGCAGCAACAGGAGTGCCGAGGCGCCCACCCGCCAGGGACCGGGCCGGTAGGGCCGGCGCCAGTGATCGCGGTTCTCGAAGGGCAGCGCGGTGTCGTCCGCCACGTCGTCGAAAGTGCGGTCCGCGGTCAGGAAGGGCAGGGGCACGGGCTGATCCTCACTCGATCCACACATGGGCTGTGCCCGGTGAGGCTATCGAGCCGTGCCCCCCGCTACCACCCTTGGGGGTCCGGACGAGTCAGTCCGGACGACGGTCGGCGCCGGTCAGCGGCCTTCGGCAGCTTCGGACTGCTGCGTCTGCGCCGGTGACTGGTGGGCCGACATGGCGGGCATCCCGAAGAGCAGGGATCCCACCAGACCGGCCACGACGGTCAGGCCGATGAGCGTGCGGCCCACGATCTGACTGGCCGACGCGCGCTCACGGGGTGGGGGAGTGACGTTACTGCGGAACTTGTCGGCTTCGGCGATGAAGGCGAACGGAACGGGCTCTCGCCGACGGAACATGGGGCGCGCTTCTCCTCACGGGTCTCGAACGGAGCTCTGTGGACTCTGTTGTATAGACAGACGCGTGAAACGCCCAAAAGGTGCCCTGTTTCAGCAAATTAGTCGAAGAATGTGCTGGCGATGCACCGAACGGCCGATTGTCGGGGCCGACCCACGAGCGGGCGAGGCACTGATGTGCGGGTGGCCCGAGTGAAGTGTCCGTATTGCGGCACTTCGTGAAGTTCATCTAGCCTGATCAAACGGACCCGGCACTGCTTGAACCCCCGAGCAGGCAGTGCCGGGCTCCACACTTGTCAGGTCCGCACACATCCCCCGAGGGGCGACCCCGCGCTGAGCAGCGAGTAGCGTGTTACCCATGGCTCCGACCTCCACTCCGCAGACCCCCTTCGGGAGGGTCCTCACCGCCATGGTCACGCCGTTCACGGCGGATGGCGCACTTGACCTCGACGGCGCGCAGCAGCTCGCCACTCATCTGGTGGACGCAGGCAACGACGGCCTCGTCATCAACGGCACCACCGGTGAGTCCCCGACCGTCAGTGACGCGGAGAAAAACGATCTCGTACGAGCCGTTCTGGACGCCGTCGGAGACCGCGCCCACATCGTCGCCGGCGTCGGCACGAACGACACCCGCCACAGCATCGAGCTGGCCCGCGCCGCCGAGCAGGCGGGCGCCCACGGCCTCCTCACCGTCACGCCGTACTACAACAAGCCCCCCCAGGAGGGCCTGTTCCGGCACTTCACGGCCATCGCCGACAGCACGGAGCTGCCGGTCATGCTCTACGACATCCCGGGCCGCAGCGGCGTACCGATCAACACCGAGACGATGGTCCGCCTCGCCGAGCACCCCCGCATCGTCGCCAACAAGGACGCCAAGGGCGACCTCGGCCGTGCCAGCTGGGCCATCGCCCGCTCGGACCTCGCGTGGTACTCCGGCGACGACATGCTGAACCTGCCGCTGCTGTCCGTCGGCGCGTGCGGCTTCGTCTCGGTCGTCGGTCACGTCGTCACCCCGGAGCTGCGCGCCATGCTGGAGGCGCACCTCACGGGTGACGTACAGAAGGCCACGGAGATCCACCAGAAGCTGCTCCCGGTCTTCACCGGCATGTTCCGCACGCAGGGCGTGATCACGACCAAGGCGGCGCTGGCCCTCCAGGGCCGTCCCGCGGGGCCGCTCCGCCTCCCCCTGGTGGAGCTGTCACCCGACGAGACGGCCCAGCTCAAGATCGATCTCGCCGCCGGCGGGGTACAGCTGTAATCACAGACTTCACAACTGAATACGCGGAACACGCGGGCGCGCGGCAGCAGCCGACGGCCGCCCGCACCCCACACAACAACTGCTAATGCACGAACGTCATACGCGCCACGTGCCTCGGAGGTACGTGGCGCGCGTGGTGAGGAGAGTCTTTTGAGTCATCCGCATCCTGAACTCGGCGCCCCGCCGAAGCTCCCGAAGGGCGGCCTGCGGGTCACCCCGCTCGGCGGCCTCGGTGAGATCGGCCGCAACATGACCGTCTTCGAGTACAACGGTCGCCTGCTGATCGTCGACTGCGGAGTGCTCTTCCCCGAGGAGGAGCAGCCCGGAATCGACCTGATCCTGCCGGACTTCACGTCCATCAGGGACCGCCTCGACGACATCGAGGGCATCGTGCTCACGCACGGCCACGAGGACCACATCGGCGGTGTCCCCTACCTCCTGCGCGAGAAGCCGGACATCCCGCTGATCGGCTCCAAGCTGACCCTCGCGCTGATCGAGGCGAAGCTCCAGGAGCACCGGATCCGTCCGTACACGCTGGAGGTCGTCGAGGGCGACCGCGAGCACCTCGGCCCGTTCGACTGCGAGTTCGTCGCGGTCAACCACTCCATCCCGGACGCCCTGGCCGTCGCCATCCGCACCCCCGCGGGCATGGTCGTCGCCACCGGTGACTTCAAGATGGACCAGCTGCCGATGGACGGCCGCCTGACCGACCTGCACGCGTTCGCGCGGCTGAGCGAGGAAGGCATCGACCTCCTCCTCTCCGACTCGACGAACGCCGAGGTCCCGGGCTTCGTCCCGCCCGAGCGCGACATCTCGAACGTGATCCGCGGTGTCTTCGCCGGCGCCCAGAAGCGCATCATCGTCGCGAGCTTCGCCAGCCACGTGCACCGCATCCAGCAGATCCTGGACGCCGCACACGAGTACGGCCGCAGGGTCGCCTTCGTCGGCCGCTCGATGGTCCGCAACATGGGCATCGCCCGCGACCTCGGCTACCTCCGGGTGCCGCCGGGCCTCGTCGTCGACGTCAAGACGCTCGACGACCTGCCGGACAGCGAGATCGTCCTGGTCTGCACGGGTTCGCAGGGCGAGCCCATGGCCGCGCTCTCCCGCATGGCCAACCGGGACCACCAGATCCGCATCGTCCAGGGCGACACGGTGATCCTGGCGTCGTCCCTGATCCCCGGCAACGAGAACGCCGTCTACCGCGTGATCAACGGCCTGACCCGCTGGGGCGCGAACGTCGTCCACAAGGGCAACGCCAAGGTGCATGTCTCCGGCCACGCCTCGGCCGGCGAGCTCCTGTACTTCTACAACATCTGCAAGCCGAAGAACCTGATGCCGGTCCACGGCGAATGGCGCCACCTGCGCGCCAACGCCGAGCTCGGTGCCCTCACCGGCGTCCCGCACGATCGCATCGTGATCGCCGAGGACGGCGTCGTCGTCGACCTCGTCGAGGGCAAGGCGAAGATCGTCGGCAAGGTTCAGGCGGGATACGTCTACGTGGACGGCCTCTCCGTGGGCGATGTCGGCGAGCCCGCTCTCAAGGACCGCAAGATCCTCGGCGACGAGGGCATCATCTCGGTCTTCGTGGTGGTGGACTCCAGCACCGGCAAGATCACCGGCGGCCCGCACATCCAGGCGCGCGGCTCCGGCATCGACGACTCGGTGTTCACCAGTGTCGTCCCGAAGGTCCAGGAAGTCCTGGAGAAGTCGGCCCAGGACGGCGTCGTCGAGCCCCACCAGCTGCAGCAGCTCATCCGCCGCACGCTGGGCAAGTGGGTCTCGGACAACTACCGCCGGCGCCCGATGATCCTGCCGGTGGTCGTGGAGGTCTGACCCTCCTGACCGCGCCTTCTTCGGAGCGGGGCCCCTCGATTTGCATCGGGGCGCCCCGCTCCGTTAGGTTTACGGCTCCGCCAGCGAGGGAACCCGGAGCACTCAGGTGCCTGGGACCACCCGAGCCGGGCGGAAAATCCGACTCAGAACTTCTGATAAAGTCGGAACCGCCGGAAAGGGAAACGCGAAAGCCGAAAGGCCGGAGCGGGAACCGGAAAGGCACCGAGGAAATCGGACACGAAAGAGTCTGATAG